>JAEOUE010000075.1 GCA_016839515.1 Candidatus Hodarchaeum mangrovi | reverse complement strand
CTTTTCAAAAATAAAGTATTTTAGGCGTATTTTTTCTCGATTCGATAAGTCTATAGATAGCTTTATGGCGTTTCTTTATTTTGTGGGAGCACTTGTATGGTTAAAGTGAAAACTCAACAGAGCCTAGACGGAGAATTAATTATACCAACAGAAGCAACTCTGGAAATTAGAACAGGCGGAGTAATCTACAACAGTCAGACACTCACCATAAATGGGGGGACTCTAAATAATGTAGACGGAGTAGTCTACAACAGTCAGACACTTACCATAAATGGGGGAACTCTAAATAATGTAGACGGAGTAGTCTACAACAGTCAGACACTTACCATAAATGGGGGAACTCTAAATAATGAAAATTCTATTTTTAATGGCTATTTAGATTCTGGAACAATAAATCTTAATGCTGGAGCAATTAACATTTTGAGTGGAATCCTTAATAATGGAGCACTTTGTTTAGGAAATATAAATGTAAATGGTGGCTCGCTTAACATTGTAGGGGGATGGGTCATTAATTCAAGTGATGATCTCGGAAACATAAATGTAAATGGCGGAGCATTAGTTCTTTCCGAAGGCACAATTCATAATAGTTATGATGGAGACTCTAATGGGAGCATAAATGTTTATGGAGCCTCTCAATTTGTATTAGGAGGTGGGAAGCATCACAGATGGATATCAGGCACCAGGAACAAGCCTTATTAGTATTTTTGGGGAAATCATTCCCAACATTTCTTCTGGTGCTATGACAATAGATTCAACAATGGTTCTCCCTTCTTATGCAACTTTCACAATAACAGAAAATGGAACATTAACCAATAATGGAAAATTTATTATTTTTCCAGGAGGTTCTTTTATTAACAATGGAACCTTCTTCGGGAATGAGCCAAGAGACTTTAATATCACAAATATTAATATCGAACCAAATGAATCACTTACTATTCCAATAGGAGCAACTTTCAACCTTTTTGATTATCAAACCTTTAACGTCAATGGGTTCCTCCAAAATTTGTCTGGCTCTTCAATTAATATCTACGGAAATTCTTATACCTATAGCTTAATTGAAAATGGCAATGGTAGCAATCCAGGTACAATTAATATTGAATATCCTGGTTCTCTTTATCTTTTAAGCGGAACCCTTACCAACAACCACGCAGATTCTATCGTTAACGTTAAACAAGGAGGAAACCTTTATAATTATTATGGCACAGTCAATCTTAATGTAGGTGGTCAAGACTCACTTGACATTAAAACGGGTGGAAAATTTGATAATGTTCGTGGAAACAATCCTGGATCCTTCACCATAGCAACAGGTGGCAATTTTTCAGATTCAAATGAAATTATTCTTGATAAGAATCTTGATATCGATTACACATGGACAATCACTGAAGTTGCTGTTATAAACGGCAACGGGAAAATAATCACCTTCGGAACAAATGGAGCAATTGTTATCGAAAAAGACGCTTCACTTCTCCTCGATGACCTCATAATAAATGATGTGTCAGGCAACAAAATTCGATGCACCGATAATAATTCTACTCTCTCTATTCACAATGTAACTTGGATTCAAGATTCAGACTACTCATACACAAAAGGTAAAATTTATGTTTCTGGGAAGTGGTCAATTCAAGGAAAAGATACAACATTTACTTATGAAAGTGATCAATCGTTTACCATCACGCATAATACTACTCTTCATCCTGAACTTACAACTTTTACCTATAATTCCGATACAAATAATCTTCATACTTTGATTGATAAAACATCACAGATTCATCTTGAAGATGCAACCCTTCTTGCATCCAAAGCTTGCATCCTCGCAAACGGTACCTTAAAAACAATAGGGCTAGGAACTCTACAAGGTGATGCTACCCTTAATTTACAAAATCTTAATAAAATATTTGTAGTTGGTGCAATGCAAAGAATAGGAGATGTAATTATATAACAAAAAGGCACTAATATTTTTAAATCAGTGCCTTTTTAATTTAATCCCGGCAGTACCTATTGTTCCGGGCTGTTACCAACCAAGTATCGTCGGCGCAAAGGACTTTACTTCCGTATTCGGAATGGGAACGGGTGTTACCCCTTTGCTATCGCCACCAGGAAATTTTCATTTCGCAGAAATTTTCATTTCACAAACCAACCAACAGTTTATGTCAAATTCTTTTCAAAATCTTAAAATGTTTGTGATGAGAGGTAAACTGCAGAGAATTAGTTACAAGCGATATAAAAACTCAAATGTGGTAAAACTCTCAGCCTATTAGTACTGGTTAGCTAAACACATTACTATGCTTACACACCCAGCCTATCTACCTTGTAGTCTTCAAGGGACTTTACTGTGTCCAACAAATTTTCATTGAAAGCAAGCTTTCTCAAAAAACAAATTGGCTCGGGATATCTAATCTTGAGGTTGGCTTCCCACTTAGATGCTTTCAGCGGTTATCCATTCCGAACCTAGCTACCCAGCGTTGCTTTTGGTAAACAACTGGAACACCAGAGGTTCGTCCATCCCGGTCCTCTCGTACTAGGGACAGCTCCTTTCAAATATCCTACGCCCACGATGGATAAGGACCGAACTGTCTTACGACGTTCTGAACCCAGCTCGCGTACCGCTTTAATTGGCGAACAGCCAAACCCTTGGGACCTTCTTCAGCCCCAGGATGCGATGAGCCGACATCGAGGTGCCAAACCTCCTCGTCGATATGGACTCTTAGAGGAGATCAGCCTGTTATCCCCGGCGTACCTTTTATCCGTTTAGCAATGGCCCTTCCATTCGGAACCACTGGATCACTAAATCCTGCTTTCGCACCTGCTCGACCTGTATGTCTCGCAGTCAAGCTCCCTTTTGCTTTTGCGCTCTCTACAGCGATTTCTATACGCTGTGAGGGAACCTTTGAACGCCTCCGTTACTCTTTGGGAGGCGACCACCCCAGTCAAACTACCCACCAGACAATGTCCTCCTCCCGGATTACGGGTAGAAGTTAGATTTTCGAAGCAACAAGGGCGGTATTTCAAGGTTGACTCCACTGCAGCTAGCGCCGCAACATCATCGTCTCCCGCCTATCCTACACAAGTTAATCCAAAAACCAATGCCAAGT
>JAEOUE010000074.1 GCA_016839515.1 Candidatus Hodarchaeum mangrovi | reverse complement strand
TGAATATTATTATCAAGGAGACGCTTGGCCTTGTCTAATAAGTTCTTAGTAACCATATCAAGTTCTTTTTTTATGATTTCAACAGATTCTTTTTGTGGTATTGATTTCTTTTCAGCAGTGTCTCTTCTAACAAGCACAATTTCCTTTTTCTCGATATCTTTAGGACCAATTTCTATGCGTATTGGTACACCTTTTAATTCCCAATCATAGTATTTATTTCCAGGAGTTATATCACGGTTATCTATATGAGATCTGATGCAAAGATCTTGTAAATTTTTCAAAAGAGTCTCACATTCTTTTAACACGTCCTTTTCTTTACCCTTAAAAATTATTGGAATTATTACTACCTGAACTGGAGCTACTTCAGGTGGCATTACAAGTCCTTTATTATCACCATGAACTCCAATAAGAGCTCCGAGAATACGCTCACTCATACCATATGTAGTTTGATGGCAATTTTTATGAGTTCCATCCTCTGATTCATATGAGATTTCGTAGGGCTTTGCAAAGTTATCTTTATATTGATGAATTGAACCTAATTGTAGTGTTCTACCAGATGGCATTAGAACGTCTATACTAATTGTATAAAATGCTCCAGCGAATTTATCCCATTCTGGCCGTTTGCTAAGGATAAAAGGAAGGCTGAGTTTATCAAAAAGTTTACCTGCGATTTCTTTATTTTCATTTATTTGTTTTTCAGCGTCCTCAAAATCAACATGACAAGTATGCGCTTCAAAGAAATGAATCTCTCTTACTCTTATGAAAGCACGTGTTTGTTTTGTTTCATATCTGAATGTATTTACAATTTGAAAGGTTTTCAATGGTAAATCAGCATGTGACCTTATCCACAATGAAAAAATCGGGTACATAGCTGTTTCAGAAGTGGGTCTTAGAAGCCATCTCTCTTCAAGTTTATTTAGACCAGCATGAGTAATCCAATAAACTTCACTACCGAATCCTTCAATGTGTTCCTCTTCTTTTTTAAAGGATGATTCAGGAATCAAAAGTGGAAAATTAACTTCCTGATGATTTGTTTTAAACATCTCTTCACGGATTAATCTATCAACCTGATTCATCAGAGTCCAACCATAAGGTCGCCAGACATTCATACCCTTGATTGGATATCTTTTATCACATAAATCAGCGAGTTCTACTATTTCATTGTACCATTCATTAAAATCTTCAGTTTTTTTGACTTTTGTTTCTGGCATTAGGCTCCGACCTGCAAACCAAAAAAGGAAGAATACTCTTAAAGATGACGGTTATTAAAGATTAAACTCCCCTGCCCTCTTTTGCTTTAACTCGTAGTTCCTTTGACCTACATCTTCTACATCTTATTGCTTTAGGAGCATTTGTTGCTCCACATTTCATGCATACTTTCTTGTTTAATATCCGAGCTTCTGCTTCAGGGAATCTTGCCATTTCCAAAACCGCCTATTTAGAGTATCCGAATAAAGATATATTATTTAAATATAATGTAGTAAACAAAACAAAATAAAAATTCCTGAACCCAAAATTAATAGAAATATACTTAACTAAGTATGTCTATTTCTCAGCGGTGGAACCAGTAATGAAGGGGAGGACAATTTGTCCAAATTGTAAAAACGAATATGTTCTGGATTTACCAGATAATAAAAAGGAACATGAAGTTGTCTGTCCTAAATGTATATATAAATATAAAATACAAGTAAAATGTTCTGATCGCTTATCAGATGGTGAATGTTTATGGGAAGAGTATGGCGAAACAAGAAAGACTATTTTATCATCAATTAAATCTAAAACAAATAGACCCATTATTGCAGCAATAATTTTAATTGTCGTTTTTTGTTTAGGTATTACTACTGTAATTTTTTCTGAAACATTTATTGAGTCAACTCTTGATTTTGCATCAGATATGGGAATGACAGGAACTGTAGAAATAAAAGTTGAGAACCAAGAAAATGAATCAATTGCGGGAGCTACTGTTGAAATAGATGGTATAAAAAAAAATACAGATATAGATGGGATTTTTTCAGCTAAAGGGATTGATTTGGGGATTAAAACTCTTGAGATATCTAAAGAGGGATATAAAATCTATAAACAAGAAATCTTAATTACTCCCATTTTTAACTATGAATCAGATATTAAAATGGAAAGCGGAAATGGGAAAGATAAACTTGAAAAATTTAATGGCTCTGGTTGTACCTTGATTCTAATAATATTTTTAGTATTTGTATTGTTAGGAGCAATAGGATGCTTGAAACGTCAACCTCTTGCCATTGCTTATTTAGGTTCATTGATAGGAATTCTCTCCTTTGGATTCTTCTT
>JAEOUE010000348.1 GCA_016839515.1 Candidatus Hodarchaeum mangrovi | reverse complement strand
TACTCTAGTTCAAAAAGAAAGAATTGTTAGAATACCTCCTCCAAAGCCAAATTAAGAGTTAGTTTCAATAATAAATTATAGGAAATATCTAAATAGTCTAAAAATCTACTATAACTGATTAAAATGGAAACCAAATATTTAAAGCTTTCAATAAATAAAAAAGTCGCTACGGTATTAATTCATCGTCCAGAGAAAAGAAACGCACTTTCACCCGAACTATTGATTGAAATAGAAAAATTGTTTAATGAACTTAGTCAAAGAGATGATTCTAATGTTATAATTCTAACTGGAGGTGAAAAATATTTTTCTGCTGGTTTTGATCTTAATTTTATTAGAACACTTGAAAAAACATCAAATGAAGAATTTACAGCTCTATTTCATAGAGCGTACAGAGCTATTATGTTTTGTAGCCAACCTGTCATTTGTGCTGTAGGAGGGGCTGCAATTGCAGGTGGATTTGATCTCACCCTTATGTGTGACATTCGCTATGCCTCTGAAAGAGCAAAATTTGGACAGAGAGAAATCACCCTTACACTCACTCCTATCTTAGACCCATTATGGCGAATAATTGGACTTGGACGTGCTTTAGAAGTTGCTCTTACAGGGAGAATATATGATGCCTATGAAGCTGAACGTATGGGATATGTAAGTAAAGTTTTTCCCGAAGGGACTCTCCTAGAATCTGTTTTTGAAATAGCTCAAACAATGGCAAATTATGATAGAGAATGTTTGAAAGAAACTAAACAGCTCGGACATACAATTGTAAATTATGATATGGATGGTGCTCTTAAATTACAAGAATGGTTATTTAGAACTTATATTGGTGCAGAAGATAACCATAAAAGAGTTGACGCTCTCTTAGAAAGTTTGAAAAAGGCATAGCAAAAATAGTAAAAATATTATTTAACATAAAAGCTTTTTAAATATCTTATGATAACTAAATCACCATTCAATGGTATATCTCCACAAATTCACCCCACCGCATTTATAGCTAAGGATGCTGTAATTATAGGGGATGTAGAGATTGGAGCTTATGTAAATATATGGTTTGGAGCTAAAATTCGTGGAGATTGGGGTAAAATTATTATCGGAGAAAATACTAGCATACAAGAAAACTGTGTAATTCATTCAACTGTAGGAGGGATTTGTAAAATTGGAAAGAATGTGACTCTGGGGCATCTATCTATGGTTCATGGACCAACTGTTATTGGGGATTTCACGTTAATTGGAATTCATGCGACAATTTTACAAAGAACAAAGATTGGCAAAGGTGTCATTATCGCTGCTGGAGCAGTAGTGAATGGTGAAATTGAAGACCGCTGTTTATATGCAGGAATTCCTGCTGTCAAGAAAAAAGAATATCCAGAAAAACAGTTGAAGGAGTTAGGTTCTAATTTATATGTAGATAATGGACAAAAATTTAAAAAAGCAGGATTAGCACAAGAAATACCCGAAGAATTTTTAGTAAAATAGAAATAATAACTAAACAAGTCCATTATTTTTTTAAAGGCAATTACTTTTTTAAAAAGATTTTTAATGAGTACCGTCTATTTATTACACATTACGTTAATCTAGTAAAAAGAGCGTGAAGAAAGGTGGAAGTAAAAAATATTGTAATGCTTGGTTTTGGAGATATGGGAAAAGGCATTGCTCAAGTGTGTTTAATGGCAGGATATAATGTTACTGCGGTGGATGTAAGTGATAAAATAATACAGGATGGTTTAGAGTATAACAAAACGGGTTTCGAGAAATTAGAAGAAAAAGGAAAATTACCTAAGGGTATGACTGCAGCAGCAATGATGAAAAAATTGAACATTAATAAAAATTTAGCTGATGCGGTGAAAGACGCGGATCTTGTAATAGAAGCAGTATTAGAGAAACCTGAACTTAAGCAAAAACTATGTAATGATGTAATAGAGAATTCACCTAAACATTGTGTATTCGCTTCGAATACTTCATCTATTAGCATTACAGAAATTGCTCAAGGTTGTAATAAACCCGAAAATGTAATTGGGATGCATTTTTTCAATCCTGCGCCATTGATGCGCTTGGTTGAGGTGATAAAAG
>JAEOUE010000303.1 GCA_016839515.1 Candidatus Hodarchaeum mangrovi | reverse complement strand
GTTTCAATTCCAGTAATTTTGCAGCCTATTGTACTATCATTTTCTGGATGGTCTGGTGCCCAAAAGAGTTCATATTTACCCCCCACCGTAGGTTCTACATTAGCTTTCACTGTCAGCCAATTCTCTAGTAGTTCATTATTCGTAAACAGTGAAAAAGCGGATTTAACATCACAATCAATTTCTTCCTTAACCAGAATAATATTTTCCATCTTTTTATGCCAATTTAATTATTTATTACTTCTATCAATATTTATATACTTAATTTACTTAAGTAACAAAATGATATAAAGTAACAAGAATTTATAGTATTTAAATTAAAAAGTAACTAATTGGTAATAATGTGAGGAATTTGGAATTTTTTGAGAATTTAGATAATATGAAAAATTGCCCGATAGAAGTTTCCCTTGAAATTGTTGGAAAGAAATGGTCAATAAATATAATTAGGGATTTATATAAAGGTAAAACAAGATTTACAGAATTTCTAGAATCAAATCCTCAGCTTAGTACCAAAATGCTTTCATTACGCTTAAAAGAATTACAAAAGTCCGAGATAATTAAAAAAACAGTCAAATCTACAACTCCAGTTGTGATTGAATATTCTTTGACTAAAAAGGGAAAAGACTTAAATAGAATATTATTTCAATTAGCGGAATTTTCTGTAAAAAACTATCCAAATAAAGTATACAATACAGAATCGAAATCAATAGAAAGCGATATTTCCAATTTGAGGAGGTTTTTTCGGGTAAATGATATACTTCCCACTTAAAATTGAAGAACACCCAAGGATTCGTGAAATTAATACCCTAAACCTCAGCATACAACATAATTTTTAAGAGAAGTTGGTATTCAGATACAATCTGGAAGTTTTCCTCTCATGGCTTTCTTTATTTATTCAGTTTAGGATTTTAATACTTTAATCCTTTAGGCGCCTAACTTTCCCATAATCTCTATCTAATTTTCTTTTTTCCTTTAGTTCTTCCTTTCTCTTCGCGATAGCTTGATATAATTCCTTAGAGCTTTTAGGAGGAATTGCTTCTCTTTCTTTCTTCTTTAAAATTCTAGCCTTTTCAGGGCATTTTGGGACACAAACACCACAACCTATGCAATATCCTAAATTTGTCTCACTAATCCCATCTCCATTAATACTAATTGCATCCATGTGGCAACTCGAAACGCAATCACCACACCCAGTACAAAGTTCTTGATCTAGTGTTATATAATAGTTCGAATTAACAAATTGCGCGGGATTTTCATACTTTTTTAAATTTTCAAGGAACATACAACTACACCCGCAGCAACTACATATCATAAATGGCCATTGCGCATTGGTTGGACAAATAACCATCCCCATTTCTTGAGATCTTCGTAATACTTCAAGAGCTTCTTCGTTTGTGATTATTCTACCTAATTGTAGGGGATAGCGTGGATTTGGACCAATTGTCATGCAAGTTTCTATTGGGTGATTGCAACCTTTTCCTTGAATATGTTTTGATTGTCTACATATACAAGGAGCAAGGTTGATCTCCCTTTTATTCTTATTTATAATCTCTTTGATTTCATCGTAGCTCGCAATGTTATATTCCATTGCGACGCTTTTTTCTACCGGAACTGTCCTTAATTGCAGAATTCCGTTTTCCAGCATAGCAGAAACAAACCCTTCATCACAATAATGCTCAAAATCTTCAGCGAATTCCTTAGTTAACCTATTAACCTGAAAATCATAAAACCCAGCAACTAGAGGAGTGATACCAAAATAATTAATACCTTCTTCGTTTTGAATCCACATTATTGCCCCTTTCTTAGCCATTGTTAGAAGGTATTCTGAGAATTGCTCAAGAGTCCACCCCTTTTTTTTAAAAGGTATGTATAATGCCCTTGCTTCTTGAGGGATTACTTTAAGTTTTAAAGCTATTTCTGCTTCTTGAGGTGTAAATAAATGTTTTAATATTCGTATCTCTACACCCGATTTAGTTTCTGGATAATCGACTGGAAGGGAATCAAGATAGATTTGAAGCTTTTTGTAAATCTGATCCACATTTTCTGAACTCATATACAGAGATTAACTTAAGGATTTAAATACTTTACATTTTTGTATCTTTTAATCATTTTACTAACTTTATCTATGATAAAAAAATATAGCACTTATTACTTAAGAATTTCGATGGAAATTATCATGTTATTGAATCTATCGTAAAACAAGAAGGTAAGATTAAATTTGCACTTCGCGTCGAAGATTACTATGACATAGTCTTTAAGAATTTACATTTTCCTCTCTTATGAGTGAATACTGAAAAATAAGTATAATATACTACTTTTCCGAGTATGAATCATTAAGAATTGTAATAGTAGGAAAGTATGAAAAATTCTTAAATACCTTGAAATGTACTTCTTTTTAATATTAGATTAATTTTTGGTGTAAAATTAAGATGTACCATTTAGATGGAACAGATGTATTAAACGAAAAATATTATCGAAAAACATTTTCAGTATGTCCAGAGTGTTTGAATCGGATTCCTGCAGAAGTCGTTGAAGAGAATAATGAAATCTGGATGAGAAAAACCTGTCCCGACCATGGAGATTATAAAGATAAGCTTTCTTCCTCGGCTAAGTATTATAAATGGACTCATTATGCAGTCAAGGATGAAAAAGGTAATGTGATTTGGCAATTTGATAAAGATGGTGAAGCAAATCCCGCAGATTGCGCTCCAGAAGACCCTAGAGGCTGTCCTTACAACTGTGGCTTATGTCCAGAACACAAATCAACATGTTCACTTGCATTAATTGATCTTACTAATCGATGTAATTTCGCTTGTAATTTTTGTTATGCGAATGTAGAAAAAGCGGGATATTTAATTGAACCTTCTTTGGAGGAAATAGGAAGAATCATGGATCACTTTAGAAATAAACCTATTCCAGCAGTCGCAATCATGTTTACCGGTGGTGAACCTACTGTTAGAAAAG
>JAEOUE010000313.1 GCA_016839515.1 Candidatus Hodarchaeum mangrovi | reverse complement strand
ACCAGCAACAACCAGTACACCTACCCAATAAGGAAGGTTAAAAATGTATTGGGCAACCAGAGCTCCTCCTTTCAGCTGAGCAATTATCTAAATATACATGATAATAGCCGTGATAATTGCCGAAATGGCCTTTATCTCTTTGCCATACCTTTTTTCAAAGAAATCTGGAAAGGTCGTTAGCCCCGATCTCCGCAGAAAAGGGGCAATAAGGAGTAAGGATAATATCCCCCCTATCGCAAGCGAAATGTTTACCCAAGAAAACGCCGCTATACCAGTCCCATAAGCCAAACCGATTGCTCCTAAAAAGCCACTAGTACTTGTGTAATTTGATGCGAAAGCAGCACCACCAACGAGTTATCCAATTTTTCTGTCGGCGACTAAATAACTATCTTCGCTTCTCCCAGCAGTTTTTCTGAAATAATAGCCAATATAAAGCATCACAACCAAATAAAGGATTAGCATTGTCACATACCAAAACATTTTTTTTACCTCCCTGTTTTAAGATAAGTACTACCCAAATTGGCAAAAAATTATTTAGGAATGAATTGAAATTATTACAATTTATTATATATTTGGCTTTTTTTAAAAAAGGTTTCCCTTTTTTTGCATGTTCAATTTACTGCTCAAAGTAAAAACTATTTAAAACCTAAGTTAGGTAAGAGTGTTTAAAATAGTTTTTGAAAATAATAATTATGTCCGCTCCCTTGCATTGATAATGGCAACTAGTACCAATGCTAATACCCCCCCCACCAGATGATAAATCCAGATTAGAAAACCTCCAGCAGGGATATTAAACAGTTTTGCAGTGGCGAAAAATTTTAAATTTAAAATTTCAAAGAGATACATTGGTCCAAAAATAATAAGTAATACAATTACCACTAATAAATTATATGGTTTGGTGGCTTTCATATCATCCTCCTCCTTAGAACTAAAATTTCATCAAACCGAGGTTAAAGCACCATTTAATCATCTTCTTCTGACGGGACAAAAACTCCTTGCTGCTTCAATTTTTCCGTTGTTTGATAAAGAATCTCTGCCATCGCTTCTCTTCTCTTCGGTGCTTCTTTAATAGCCAGATTTTTAGGCCATATTGGTTTTTCATAAATCTTTCTATAGATTTCTGATTTTATATGTGGTATCCAATTCATGTGCTTGGAAGTCGCTCGATATCTTCTTAAGGCAAATATATTAATAGGAGCTGCAACAAAAGCATCCCCTGTTTCATAATTGATATGTAAGACTTGACCTCTGTAGTCCACAATCATCGACCTCCCACCTGTAAAAAAACCCCTGTTTTTATCATCATCAATGTAATGGTATCCTGTATTAGGTGCAATCACATAGCAATTATTGTCGATAGCTCTGGCTCGATTCTGAACCTCCCATATACCAAGGGAAATCTTATGTTCCATCGAACTCGGTCGATAGATTATTTCAGCCCCATTCATTGCCAATCCTCTTGCTGTCTCAGGAAAATTTCCTTCCATACAGATACAAGCACCAATATTTCCAATATTGGTTCTAGCAACAGGGAAAAATGCATCAAGCCCATCGCCAAACATCTTTACCCATTGATCATAAACATCATGTGGAGTAGTAGAGTGCTCAACAATGAATACGACATTCTTCTGATGCTGGTGAATGATTTTTCCACTTGGATCAATAATGAACATTGTGTTAAAAAACCGATCAGGAAATTCCTCCATTTTCGATTTGGCTTGGCCTATAAGGTACATATTCCATTTGGCTGCTTTTTCTGCTAAACGATCCGTCTCGGGCCCAGGTATACTTATGGCCCCATTCCTAGCATATTCAACATGGTCCCAATCGTGGTACTCATCTGGAAAGCCTTGAATTGCTCCTTCACAAAGAGCTACAAGTTTTGGAGGATATTCTAAAGAGTGTAAAACAGCTGTATCAATCATATGGCAAATATGGTCTAAATTCTTCTTATAATTAGGCTTATCTCCAACATTGTATTTACAATCATACGTAACAGTTTGCAGACCAACCGCATTATAAATATCTTTCATTTTTATTACCTCCATTGAAAAAACTAAAAATATTAAAAACTGTATTAAATTATCAGTCCCAACATTAGTTGTCAATGACAAACATATCTTTGTGAAAATTATCTTTTTCGAGATTATGACCAAATTAAAGCCATCGGCAGATTTCTTCTGACCAAGTGAGAGGATCATTAAACAAATACCCCAGAGCAACTTGGAGTGCTGTGAGAGACAACAGCAGTATTACTAAAATGATTACTATTCCTT
>JAEOUE010000302.1 GCA_016839515.1 Candidatus Hodarchaeum mangrovi | reverse complement strand
TTTGCACTACCATTAACTAGTGCTGGAAGTTCTACTAGCTGTAAACGTGCCCCTTTTGCTGTAGTAGACCCAACTTCGGGTTTTACTGTTGTAAAAGGATAAGAACCAACTTTTGCGGCTTCAGATTGAGCAATTTCATTTAATAAAGATGATTTTCCAGAATTAACCATTCCAATTATAGCTATTTGAGCATCTTCTCCCTTTGGAATGAGCCATCGCTCCCCTCCGCTTTTTTTCTGTTGTTTCCTCTTTTCTTGTAGTGCTTTTAATTTCTTTAATTTAGTTTTAGCCATAGCAAGGTGTTTTTCAACTCCTTTATGCTTGACACAAACCCCAAGAAACCTTTCTAAGTGAAAAATTTGCTCCTCTATAGTATTAGCTTCTAAGTACTTATCCCATTCGACCTGCGCTTCTTGATTAAGATTAATTGGCATCTTAAACCCAAACTAAGGATAAATTTCAATCTGATTGGATTTTCAATACTGAGCATGATTATAATCAATCATTACAATGCATGAATTCTAAGAAAGTTATTCATTATTCATTCCTTTGAAGAACGATTTCTAATTTATATCTTTTGTAAAGTCAATTTGATTAGCCATAGGCTTCAAGAGCTTCTCTTGTGGTGCTAACAATGTCCTCAAGGTTTTGCATAGATGTAATCTTATTTCTTAGGTATGAGGAATAACGAAATTTCTTCAAAAAATCATTAGATTGTATTTTCACATATAAAGGAGAAAAAAAATTACTATCTTTCATATATTGTATTAAGATTTTATATTGAGCTGCTAAAGAAAGAGGGAAATTCTTATTAAACACTTTTGGATTCCCTCGTGCTGCACGGCCAATAGCAATTCCAGAAATCTTAGAATTTTCTAGTATTTTTAGTCCAATCTCCTTATTAGGTATATCTCCATTTGCTATGATAGGAATAGTAATTTTTTGAACTGCTTCATTCCAATTAGCCACATTTATTGGAATTTTATACGAATCAATTGCCAAACGGGCATGTAATGTAGCGAATGCAATATTATTTTTCTCTGCATGTTTTAAAATATTAAGATAGGTTTTTTCGGAAAACCCTAATCGCATTTTTATTGAAAAAGGTATTGTAGTTGTTGATCCACCTGTTTCAAGTAAATTCAGTAATAATCTACTGTTTTTAGGGATTAACAGAGCTGCTCCAAGATTTGCATTTGTTATTTTCCGTTTAGGACATCCAAGATTCAATTCTATAAAATCTGCTAATTTTTGTTCTTCTATTATATTGATTGAATCGATTAATTCTTTAACATTATTCGTGAGTAACTGAATTCCAAATTTTTTCTCATGCTTTGACTTCTGAATCCGATTTAGAGACTTTAATTGGTTAAGTATAAGCCCACGAGCAAATGTCATTTCTGATACTGTGACATCAGCTCCAATCTCAGCACATAATCTTCTAAATGGCGGAATAGTGATATTTGCCAAAGGGGAAAGAAAAAATGGATTCTTAAGTCCAAGTATCATCTGGTTTATTACCTCAAGTTAATCTACAATCAAAGAATGATCGGAAAAACTATTTCATATTAAATTTAAATTATTCTTCAATCTAAAAATTCAGATTTTAGATTAAGAGGGGGGAAATTTGTTATTCGTAACAAACCATTCATATGATTCAGTAATTGTTGTCTTTAGATCCTTTTCAGGATTGAAACCTAGATGATTCTTGATTTTTTTATCAATATAACGCCTAGACCTGGAAAATTTAGTAACCCGATACCGATTTAGAGTTGTCGGTCTTCCTGTGACTTTAGCATAAATTTCGGAAAGAACTGCAAGTGAATACACTAAATAGTAGTTTATTTCTTTAGGAGGAGCTGGAGGAGTAACTGTATCTACAATCAATTGTAAAAAGTCTTTTAACAGGCATTCAAAAGATTTAAGATTATAAGCTTGACCTCTTGTTTTTTCTGGATTTTCAGCAACTAATAACAATGCTTTACTTAAATCATAAGGATGTATAAATGTAGAATATCCATTCCCACCTTTAAGAACTGGAAATTTATTCTGCCAAACTGCATTAAATATAGGCAGAAGTGTTTTTGTATCACGGGGGCCAATAACACTTGGTGGTCTTAGAATACTAAAATTTTTCCAACCATTTTCCTTGGAAAAGTCCCAAATTTCTTTTTCTTGTAAATATTTACTTCTTTGATAAATACTAGTTGGATTGAAAGGAAAAGATTCATCTATTGGGATTTCTGGAATATAATGACCATGAACTCCCGTAGAACTTGTGTGAACTAGGAAAGTGTCGGTATTAGAAGAAATACAAGCCTTAATAAGGTTTTTTACTCCTAAAACATTAACTTTATAGAGTTCACTCCATTGAGCCCAGTCATCTGCTAAGGAGGCTAGATTTATTACTACATCAACATCTAGAATTGCATTTTTCAAACTTTCAGAATCTGTTAAATCAGCTTTTATAGTTTTTAATCCTTTCTGTTCTATTTTCTTTTGACTTTCTAATGATCTACAGATAAAAAGGTAATCTCGCATGTCAAATGATTCTCTTTGTTGAATATTATCTATCAGAAAGCTTCCGACCAGTCCAGTACCACCTGAAATTAAATAAGTCATTCAGTTCCACCGTATTTATATTTAAATCCAGCCTTATGGTAAAAGAAACTCGCATTTAAAATTTTTATAATCTTATTTCTAAATTTCCTTCAAGAAAATGTCTAATTTATATTTCTTACTGTCTAATTGTTGCTTGAATTCGTTGATTCGAGTTTCAGCTACATCAAAAATTGGTTTCGAAAGTTCAAATCCATAGTATTGACGTTTATGTTTTATACAAGATAAAATTACTGATCCACTACCACAAAACGGTTCTAAAATCATATCTCCTTCTTTACTCCCAATTAATAAACATTTATCAGTTACTTCAAGAGGTAACCTTGTTGGAGTTTTCTTTCCTCCTTTCTGATAATCACGATTAATGTACCATACATCTTCAAAATATAATTTCCCAGGTAATTTAGAATTTGAATATTCTGGAAGACGATTAAATATTCTGGTTTTGTCATCTTTTTCAGAAAGCTTTGTTATATATAATATATGATAATGACTTGATGTGAAACGGTTTTTTGTGAAAACACCAAATTGATATTTCCAAATAATATGATTAACCAACCGAAATCCTACTTCTGTCAAAACATTCAAGATATCGCTTAGATTATTCCAACCAGAGAAAATAAAACCACTTGCAGTTGGTTTCATGATGTTATAGGCAGCTTTAATCCAACTTAATGTGAACTCATAGTATTCATTTTCAGGTATTTCAATATAATTATGCCCTAGCTCCTTCTGTTTTCTATTATATTGTGATCCTACATTTTGGAAATCAATACCAAAAGGAGGATCGGTTAATAGTAAATCAATTGACTCTTGTGGTATTTGGGTCAATCCTTCCCTGCAATCTATATTATAAATGGCATTTGGTGGTAACATTGATAATTGACCATAATTTTTTCTTACAAGAAGTCCAAAAAATATCATCCCTAATTAAATCTTCGTATAATAAGAGAATTAAATATCGTAAGAAATCATATTATTAAGACAGATGTTGTAATAGAAAGGAATTTTATTTTTCTTCTTTAATCAACCTTTTAATTATCTCTTTATAGATATTAGAAAACATCACTAAAGATTCCAAGTTAATAAACTCATTTGAACCGTGAACATTACCCCCAAATGGTCCTAAATCAATCACAGGGATTCCATTTGTATAACGTGAATCTGAAGCTCCTTCTTGCTCACAGGAATCACTAATCAAATTATAATCATGTAATACATTTTCAGCAACAGATACAAGGTGGGAAGTTTTATCTGTATAAAAATATCCAGAAGTTCCAGGACAAGAAATCGTTGTTATTGCTTTTAAGGACCCCAGTTGAGCTTTAAATGATTCAATTAATAATTCTTTTTCTTCAGAAGGCAAAAATAAACGAACATCAAAATATATGGTAGTTCCATCAATTTCTGAATAAGAAATTATATTTGGATTAACAGTTATTCCGAATTCACTGATTATTTTGGTTGGGACATGTAAGAGAACTATACTTCGTAAAGCAGTTAAAATCTGTGCAAGATTATCATCATATTCAATGAATTCAGTTCCTTCGTTTACAGGATCTATTAATTCAACAGTTATTTGATCTGGAATAACATTTCCTTTTATCCAAGACCCATAAATCGAATGAACTTTTAAATTTCTGTTTAAATGAAGAAACTTTGATAGAGATATAGCTGCATGAGTGTCACATCCTTTTACAAAATATGCACTATGGCGGTTATCATCTTCTAGAATTCGGGTATTAAAATTCTTGGAATATAATCTCCCTTTAATTTTTTGACGATTAGATGGAAGATGTATTTTAACTCCAAAACCAGCTCTACGTTTATTCACTACACGTGGTCCCCCATCAACATTTATAACATATAAGGGGGATAAATTCTCTTTTTTTAACCAATCGAAAAACATTTTAGCTCCATATTGTCCTCCAGTTTCTTCATCAGAAGAAAAATAAAAGCCTATTTTCTGTATTATATGATTGTGTTCCTCTATTAGTGATTTTAAAGCTAATAGGCAGGAAACTATTGAACCTTTACAATCTTTGGTTCCACGACCATAGGCTATTTTATTCTCAATTTTTAAATCAAAAGGATCAGAGATCCATTCTTTAGAAACTGGTACTACATCCAAATGACCCATGAAAAGGATATCTACAGGATTCTTAAGAGTAGGGGCAAAATAGATTGATTTATAATTATTTATATCAAAAATTTTAGCCCTATATCCAGGATTCCATTCTTTCAGAAGTTTATCTAAATAATCAAGTATTTTACCATTAGGGAACCGATTATTTGTAGGATCATTGATAGTATCATATGAAATTAATTTTTTAAGAATTTTAATGCCATCCATCAACCTTTCACCCAAAAATCACCTTATTCGGGATAAATACTGTTCAATACGCCTCCCGATATCATTAGAAAATTTCAGTAAAACTGATTCTTCAATTAAATGACCATTAAGAGCTTCTAATATTTTTTTTAGAGCTTTTTTTTGAGAATGAAACCCCTCTACTATCATTTTTTTACTAAAATGATCTTTTGTAGAAGCCCACCAGCTCACGCAGGAATATTGAGCTTTTGCATGTTCTTTTAATGCAATTTTCACATCATAATCATTTTCATCTTTTTTAGCTAATAAAAGAGCAATGGCATTTGAAAGCAAGTCTTGATGAATATTGAGTAGGTCATGAATCGAATTTCCTGGATAACTCCAAAGAGGATATGGAATATTCCGATAAAGATCCTCTTCAGAAGTACTCCAGCTACTTTCTCGAAATTGTACTATAGGTTGCTTAGGCATTGTTAAAAGTGTTGAGGCGGTACATAAATCAAAGGATTGCAAAATTTTAACTAAGAATTTGTCATAATTCAAATGATGCTCCCCAAAGGTTTCTAGATCAGTGGCAATAACGACAACGCCTTCAGGTTGGGAAATTTTTAGCATTTTAATGTGTTCTTTTAAATTATCTATTGAAGGATATTTTTTAAAGGATATATTGTTAGAAATTTCGTGATTTCGGTTGATTAAACTAAGATGAGGAGCATTAGGGTAAACAGAAACCCTAGTTAATAAAGGGATGGGAAATGGTGTGTTTGAACTAACGGAAATCTCTGGTACAACCATATAATGATACCCCAATGACTCAACTAATGTAGCAAGAGCTTTAGAAACTGCTAATTCAGGTGGCCAAAATCCCTTTGGCATCCAAACCTTCCCAAATACTCCAGAATTTATTCTATTATTCATCTCAATCTGTAACTTTGCTTCTTTCTCTGATAATAAGGGGAGAATTGGATGATAAGCCCCTGTTTCTAGGAATTCAAGTTGTTTATTTTCTGCTAGTGTTATGAGTTCTTCAATAATATTGGGATATTTTGGTTCTAAAAGCTCAACTAAACTTGCGTTAATATTTAATGTTATCTTAAAATTTGAATTTTCTAATAGTGAACTTATTACAGGGAGATAGCAATTTTTAACAATCCTATCGAGTATTTTTTCCTCTTGAGTCGGTGGCTGATAGGCATGTAAAATAACGATTACTTTGGTTATTTCTTTCTCTGAATTATGAATAGAATATTCCTCCATTCGTCCAAATAAGTGAAAATATCCTAAAAATTTAATGAATGAGGTTGAAATTCAATTATAAAACATAATTAAATTTTTTTAGAATCCTCTGGTCAATTCCCATAAACGACGACGTCGTTCAGCTCTTTCCTTTTCAATAGCTGCTCGTCTTTCAGCTTCAGTTTGATATTCTACTCTAGGAGTAGAATCTTTTTGGATTGATATTTGACTTGATGGTTGAAACTCTTCTTCAATTGAATCCTTTGATTCCACTTTTTCTTTTTGAGAAGAATCAAGAATATTTAAGGCATCTTTTGTATCAAATTTCTTTATAAATGACTCTGTTTGGTGATCTAAGGATTTTTCAGTCTCATCTAAGTCTTTAAATGCTTCAATCTTTTTAGTATAGTCAGGAACTTTTATTGGATCTCCTAAATCCTCACGAATGTTTCCATCCTTATCTAGAAGTTCTTCAAGTGGAGATTTTTGACGGGATTCACGAAAAAAAGATGCAACATCTTCAGTTGGATCAATAATTTCTTCTTTCACGTCTTCAGCCATTAATATTTTATCAACCGCGGATTCAGTTTTTTTGAGTATCTCTAGAATTTCTGATGTGGCAGGAATTTCAGGAGGACGTGGTTCTAAGACTTCCGCAAAATATTTTTGGCTTATATCATCTACAGTCGCTTCCACATCGTCTTCTAATGTAGTTTCTACTTTATATCCTTCTTCAAAATGAGTAGAGTCATCAGCATCCTGAATAGTAATTTTATCTGTTTGATCAATCAGTGGGGGAATTATTACTTGATCAGAATAGTCATCTGGAGTTTCTTGAATCTCTTCATGAGATTCTATTTGGGATAATATTGAATGATCTATAATTAAATCTTCTTTTTCTTTCCTTAACTTCTCAGTTTTAATTAATGGGAGTTCTTTGATACCTGTTACTTTTCGTAAAATGTCTAAAAAGACTCCAACTTCCTCACCATCTAATTCCAAGGCGAAAGATTCAGACTCAATCTTTATTTTTTCAATCTTTTGCGCTTTTCGGATTGCTAATAAACAAATTCTAGGCCCTTCTCGATCTAAACACCATGTTATACTTTCTTTATCTTGATATTCAATCTCCATTCGAAATCACCTATTACATCTCGTTCAAGAACTCTGCAAAAAGATTTATGAAATCATTCATCTCTTTATGCCCAAGAATAAGCGAACTATCTTTTTTTTCAAAAATTAAACTTTTTTTTCCCGTATCATTAGTTATTAAGTGGATTTCAATACTTTCACCAGACTTCAAGCGTATTCTTGTGCAGGAGTCAATTGTTTTTTCTGTGAGCTCCAAAACCTATTCACCTTTTGAAAATAATGAAGTGATAGTATTTAATAAAGTAATTGATACTAGATAATTTTACCTGAATCTCTTTTTTCAACCTCATTAAAGCCCAAGTGCATTAAATTCAAACGAATCTTAATCATTTAATACTGGTAAATTATGGAAATTACTTTCAAGTTGAGGAACAATTAGATTTTCAGAATAATTTGTTAAAATTATTAATCTACTAACACTAGATTCTTTTATAATGCTATATCCAGTTAAAGATTCTAATTCTTTTGAAAATTCATAAATTTTTTCATGTTGAGGCATTGCAGATCTTGGTAATCGCTTCTCTGCTGCACCAACATGAACAACTCCTTTTACCTCAATGAAAGAAGGTTTCATAAGTTTAATTAAGGAAGCATATCCTAATGCGTTATCAAGATTTAAACCATCCGCAACGGTCAAACGACCAACTGTACGAAAAGGAACTCCGTTTCCAACTATTTTGAGAGTTTCTAGAATTTGATAATAAGCCTTTTCTTTTTCTAATGGTCGATGTATATTCAAAAAATCTTTTATATCTGGAGTAGGGAGGGTTACATAGAATTGAGTAGGATAACTCTTTTTAATAAGTATTTCTCTCAATATATCAGGATAAGTACCATTTGTTACAATAAATACAGTTAATCCAGCTTTTTTCAATTTATCAATAAGTTCAGGAATCCAAGGGTAGAGAAAAGGTTCTCCAGTAAGACTTAAAGTTGCATGTCTAGGAGTCATTGCCTCTAGGTATTTCTCAGGAGTAATAAAAGGCTTATAACCACACATAATTCTCTGTTGACCCCATATTATTCCTTTTACTACCTCTTCTGGAGGATCAAAGATTTCTCTTAAATCATCAGAATTCATGGACTTATATTTTTGAAACATGCTTTTTATTCCAATATCTGACTCATGAATCCTCCAACAAAATTGACAGGTAAAATTGCAAATAAGAGTAGGACTAAATTGAATACATCGATGTGAGTGTATGCCATAAAATCGTTTATAACAATACAGATCTTGTTTTAACGCGTTATGAGCCCAATTACACTTCTTAACTGCTGTGTTTTTACCATATAACTGATATTTCTGTTTTTTAAGTAAGGCCTGTAGCTTGGGGTCTGCAAAAGACATAAATAAACGCTCTTAGTGAGAAAATATATCAATTACTGTACATTTTGGATAATTTCTCAAAAATTATCGATAAAAATCGAGAACATCTCCACCTAAATCATCTGAATCTTGTGGATTGATAATTATTCGGAATAGATCCCAGACAATTTCACTTGCATACCTTCCTTTACCTGTAAGTGCATAAAGAATTGAAAATTCCTCTTCACCCTGTAAAATAATTACCAATCCAAGATCATATAATGTCTTTAAACAAGAATTAATAATCGATGGGTCAACATTATGATCTACTGATGAAGAAATTTGCTCTAATGTTCGACCATTTGGATTAAGATGGAGATATTGAAGAACTAATAATATAAACTCTTTTTCTAGGAGTTTAAGTGGATTGATTTGCATTCTCTTTCATTCCATTCAATAAATTATTCCATTTAAATTATATGTTATAAATTATTGAATTCTACTCATGGGAGGATTTCTAAAATTTTGGTAATATGATCACTACAGTAGTTCCTAAATTTCTTCCAGGAGAATTAATCGTAATTGAACCCCCATGAATATCCTCAATTATTTTCTTTGTAATTGACAACCCTAGGCCAGTTGATTGAGAACCAGGTTCAAATTTTGTAAAGGGTTCAAAAACTTTCTTTAAAGATTCTTTTGTAAACCCAAAACCATTATCTTTAATTGTGATTTTAACAGTTATTTTACCTTTTATTTCCACCTCTTCTGCGAACATTTTAATCTCTCCTTTTTCAGGAGGAGAGTACTTTACTGCATTATCCACAAGATTTTGCACTGCTCTTATAATTAGTTCTTTACTTGCCATTATTTCGAGTTGATCAGAAGCAAAAATCTCTATTTTTTGACCCCGACTGATCATTTGTGGTAGTAAACTCATTTTTACTTCACTAAAGACTTCGCTAATATTCAGTCGTTCTTTAGTAATCTCATAATCACTACTATCATAGCGCTCATATTCAAGTATACTTCCGATCATTCGTGCTAACCGTTTGGAATTTGAAATGATAATACCCAGATGTTTGTCCATCTCATCAGTTATCGGTCCAGCTAGACCCTGTTTTAGAATTTCAGCAAAACCTTGAATAGCAGCTAAAGGCGATTTTAAATCATGAGTTATTGTGTAGAGCATTTGTGACTTTTGATCAAATTTCTCTTTCAAGTCCTTGTACTTTAGTAAAGAAACAATATCAGCTTGAACTGGGCTTTTAATCTTGTCTATTTTTTCCTGTGAAATATACGCAGAGACTGTGGATTCAAGAATACTGTTCTGTGTTGATAATAAAAATATCTCTTTATTTAAGCTTTCTAACTCTAAAGATCTTTTAGACAGTTCTTCAATGAGAATTTGAATGGGTTGATAGAACTCTCTAAAGCTTTTAGGAAATTTTCCTTGATTTTGAGCATCATAAAAAAAATTTGGGGTAATATTAGTGTTATTTAAACAGATAAATGGATATTCCATTGCCATTTGAATTGTTGTTTTATTACTCATACTAGATTCAAGAAAAAGAGAAAAAATAGTAATTGATTTATTGATTGAACTTAACCTACTGGATATTTCTTGCTCAATAAATTTAACAAAACCTTTAGTTGGTTTAATTAAAGTAAAATCTAAAAGATAGAAGATTTTTTCATTAATTGATGACCCAACTGATATGGATTCAAGAGAAGAATGAAATTTAGTTTTCCAATAGATCAATTTAGATTTTGGCACAGTATAGGTAATAATATTATAGGAATTAGAAATATTAGAATCAAATACTACATCATTTCCTTCCTTTTGGAAAATTAAAAGATTAAAGGAAGTAGCAGAGTGAGAGAGAGAGGAATTTAGGAAAGCATGAAGTCTAGCTCTCTCTGTGAATAGAGTAAATACTATCTGAATATTACTTTTTTGACTCAAATTTTACCCCTATTCAAATTAATAACGATATTTTTCCTATTAATATTTTTCTCCTTCACAATTATCCTCTAAAGTTATTATTCATTTAAATGAATGTTCAGTGAGTAATATTTCATTGTTTATAATATTAAATAAATTTAATATCGGAATAGTTTGTTGATAAAAATCTATTGAATGAGTTATAAATGGCATTTGAGGTTCATTAATCTTTTGAATATCCCTCTTATTTATTTTAATATATCCGCTTATTTGGTCTATTCTTACTCGAATTATTTCATTTCCTTTTTCTCTTACATAATTCAAAATTCTCGTCTGATCAGTAATAACTACTTCCCGTTTTTCTAATTTTAAAAGTGATTCGAGATTAATAACTCGTTTAAACGATTTAGTATAATTATATTCGTAAAAAGACCTTAATTCCATCATTTTATATGGTTCAATTCCATTTAATGAACTTATTGGAATCGCAAAACGATAATTTTGAACCTCAACGATTAAATATCCCTCTACATCTACTGGTAGTGATGATTTATCCATATTGGTTGTCACCAAAGAACTAATCATAGGGATATGGATTTCCAAGAGAATTATAATGACTAAGTTCACTTAGAGATCTTTTATAACCTTTTGATCCTTCACCTTCAGTTTTACCGATTGGAATCAAAGCAATAACTTCTAATCTTTCATCAATTATATTTAATAAAGATTTAATGCCTTCTTGATTAAACTCAACGATTAAATCACAGCCTAAATGATTCGCAGTAGCACCCATCATTAATTGGGCACTTGCAACAATTGCATCAATTATATTTGTATCATCTAAATCTTCAGAGGTTTCCGAAACTGTTACAACGACAACAGCTAAAATAATAGAGGCATTAATCAACCATTCAGCATTACTGACTAGTTCTATAAGGTCCTGTTTGATTTTTGAATCATCAATTATAATAAAAGTATAATTTTGATTTTCTGAAATTGTAGGAGCAAGTTGAGCACAAGCGATTAACTGCTTAATTTCATCAGTATTTAGCCTTATTTGATCTTTATTAAAATTTTTATATCTTTTATTCCGAATTACTACTTCAAAGAAATCCATTTTGTATTCTCCTTGATTTCTAGGTATAGAGAGTGAAATATTTCCCAAGAAAATGAAAATTAATTAGAATATCTAAAATCAATCATTTTTGAGATGGTAGGATAACCTCTTAAAAAGAGTCTGTTTTTCCCTAAGGTGATGAAAGCATTACATTTATGATAGATATCTTTCTTGATCTGTTTTAATCATCTTCAGAGGTGTTTAATGGTAATAGAATTATCATACGTTCGTGTTCAAATGAATAATAAAATTTGGAAGTGATAATATTTCATCTTCTAATGAAAAACGTTTAAAGGATCAATTACAGCTCCATTATGAGCAGCAAAATGCACTAATCACCCAAATCAAAGCAATGAGAGAAGAACTACGGAAGGAACAAAAACTCACAACACGATTTCGTAAACTAAGAGATCGATACAAAAATGAGAGGCAGTCTTTATTTGAAAAGGTTTCTCCTGATGTTGAAATACGTGATTCACAGAAGAATACTCTGGATGGATTGAAAAAACGAAGAGATTTTTTGAAACGACAAGCGAAAAATCAAGAAGGTCCATTGTTCAAAATTTTAACTAGCGAGCAATTGAGCCAATTGTCATTGATGGAATTAAGATATCATCTTTATGAACTTGAATTTAAACAACAAACTACTTCTCTTTCAAAGGAAGATGAAGATATTTTAATAGAAGAAATACAAAAAGTAGAAGAAAGAATAACCCTTTTAGAAAAACAAAATGAAGCAATAGTTGCCGATTATTTAGGTAATATCCCAGAAACTAAGGAAAAATTAGAACATGAAATTCAAGACCTCGAAAAACAGATATCAAAAGAGGAATCAGAAAAAAGGGAGGCTTCAGAACGAATTCAGAATCTTTATGTACGGATAAAACCTCTAAAAGAATCAGAGGACGAAGCTCACCAAGATTTTGTCAAACATCTTCAACGTGTTGAAGACTTGAAAATTGAAATAGAATCAAAACAAGAAGAAGTGGAAGCACTAAAAGGAAAAATCGGTCAATTAAAGAAAATGCTTGCAGAAACAGAATACAAGCAAACATATGGAAAGATTGAAGAAAAAATACAAAATTTGATTAAAAAAAGGGATGCAGGAGACTCTTTGACACCTGAAGAACAAGAATTTTTAATGGGATATGGTTATGTTCCTTTTTAAAAAATTTTTTGATTTTTCAATTTTTTATAAAAGCTCATTCCGAATAATTAAAAAAATAATTAATCAATAATGAGAATAATATTTAAGTCGGAGTTATTTGCAGTGAATTTAAAGGCTTTATCACTTTATGATGAATTTTTCATATGTGCCTACTGCGCTTATTGCATTGATAATGAAGCTGCATGTCCGACTTTTCGTTCTATAAAGCATGAAATAGCAACAGGTAGAGGGAAGATGCTTACCGCCAGATATCTTTCTAAAGGATTACTATCTGAATCACAGGGGCTAGCAGCATTAAGTGAAGGTTTATTTCAATGTACATTTTGTGGAGCATGCTCTGAAGTTTGTCTAGTAGATATTCCATTAACTGATGTCTATTCTGAATTGAAAGAACTAGTTCAGAAGTATCTTCCGGAAGGTACAAAAAGATCTTTTGAACATTTAATAAGATCCAATAATATCTATAATCTAGATCAAGAAGACCGTAACTTTTGGAGTGTTGATGTCGAGGAAATTTATGAAAAATGGGTAAATAAAAGAGCAGAAATTGGATATTTTATTGGATGTGTTGCATCATATTCAAGCAGAGCAGCAAGTGCCCCTGTTTCGATTTTAAAACTTTCACAAATTGCATCAAATCCAATAAGTATATTTTCACCAGAAGAATATTGTTGTGGAAACCCCTTCCTATTAGGTGGAAATCCTAAAGAAGCTAGACACATCGCCAGACATAATATTTTTCAAATAAGCCAATTAGGTATTCAAACACTAATGGTATCATGCGCAGGATGTTATCGAGTTTTTACCAAAGAATATCCTAAATTATTGAACCATAACTTGCCATTTAAAGTAATTACTCATATGGAATATATTACAAATCTGATAAGAACAAAAAAATTGAATCCAAGAAATAATAAACCAATAAAAGTAACCTTCAAAGATCCTTGTGAGCTCGGACGTCATTGCGGAGTTTATGAAATTGCCAGAGAACTAATTGCTCTCCTTCCTGGTGTAGAGTACCAAGAAATGGAAAATAACAGAAGTAGAGCTTTATGTTGTGGCGCAGGGGGATTATTACTAGCAAATTACCCCAAAATGGCAGAAGATATCGCAAAACGCTTAATCAAACAAATGGAAGACATAAATATAAGTTTATGTCTTAATGCATGTCCTTCTTGTCAAATAAACATCGATAATACGCTCAGAAAAATGAAATCACCGATTAAATCAATAGATATTACTGATTTGGTGAGAGATAGGATGATTGAAAGGTGATCCATGATGATTGTCTAGAAATAAGCTCTTTGCAACCTAAAATTTATTATAACCAGTTACAAAATACATTTGATTCCTATTCAACTCTTTTTAAGAATTATAAAGAAATTCAAACAACACAGGTCATTTGTCTTCCTGAATATTGGAATGGAATTAGAACTGAAACATTATCCTCAGAAACGACTGAAAAATCTTTAAATTTTTTGGAATCCTTAGCACATGAATATTCTGTTTGGTTAATAGGGGGAAGCCAACTTACTAAAGAAAACAACCTATATTATAATAGATGCCATTTATTTAATCCTTCGGGAGAAATCATTGGCCAATATGATAAACAAAATCCATTTGGTTTTGAAAGAAAAAGAGGATTATCTAAAGGAACTAAGAATTTTTTAGGTAAAATAGGAAGATGGAAAATAAGTATTCGTATTTGTAGTGATCTCTGGATCCCAAGTATTCATGATGAGTTGATTCAGAAAAATATTGACCTTCTTTTTTGTCCTAGTCTTACAACTTTACCAAAAAAAGAATTTACAACATACGGAAGGTTTATGTGGTATAATTTAAGTCTTGTAAGAGCAAAAGAAGCAGCAGTAGGTGTAATAGTTAGTGATAGGGCTACTCAAGTAATTAGTGACCCTTTTTGGAGTGCTGGAGCATCTTGTATAGTTGATCCGTCTAAAAAATTCTCTAATAATGAAGAAGTTGGCTTTAATATTCTTAAGAAAATTCCCTCTGGAGAATCTGGGATTATAACAAGTTCTATATCCTATGATGAAATTCAATCACAAAAAAAGTATCGGAAATCTATGGGTTTAATGCTAGAGTAAAAAAAAGAAAGGAGGGGGGTTTTTTGGCATATTATATTGCAATCAATCCAGCTGCAATTAGTAATAGTCCAATGATAACTACAATCCACATAAACACCCAATTCGCTCCAGACCAGCGATTCTGGAATGTCTTACCATCTTGTGTAATGATTTTCCATACCTGTAGTATAGGACCAGGTCCACGGTGATACCAACCATAAGCCTTGACTATCTGTCCTTGCAGCTTTGGTACTCGGAATAAAGCGAAGATCCATGACATAAAACCTAGAATTGGACTATAATCCAAAGTAATTATACCAGTATTATCTTGGATAACTAGATCTTCAGAAAGGAAGAATCCAGGTACTCCTCGACCTACAACTCTTCCCTCAAAAACAGCTTTTTTACCCCGTAGTGGAGATGCTTCATAATACCCATCCTTTGTCTGGTCTGTTAAACAATGAACTACTGTGACTGTATCGTCTGAATCACGGATTTTAGGATATTTAGCGTTTCTTCGTAATTTCCAAATCAGAGCAAATAATAAGAAGCCAATCCCTGTACCTATTTCAAGTGGATATCCCATCAAATCTGCAGCTATAGCTCCTAAAATAGGTAGAATAATGAAGAATATTGGAGCTATATAATAGAGGAATAGGTCAGCTAAAAATTCATCCCATAAACTTTCAGGTAGTTTTACTTTTCCAACACCAGGAAAATCAGGTTTCATACCTCGGTCTTCTTGCATCCGATTGAGTGCTAAAATTCGTTTCGCGGGAAGTGGATGAGTAGATGAAAGTTCAAGAAATCGTCCCCATGGATTAGAAAGATCCCATTGAGCTGCTTGAGCAACTGTTTCTTCATTTAACTCCATTCCACGACCATAAGTAGCCATAGCAAGTTGTTTAGCTCCTGAAACATCAAAAATGCCTAACGACCGCATCCCTGTCATGAAACCCTTTTGTTTTGCAGCTTGTCTTCGAACTGCGGGAGTAAGTTTCTCATCTCTCATTCGTTGGTCTGTTTCAGCATCGAATTTCACCATTCCATAAGCAATTTTAACTAATGCTCTAGATAAGGCGCCTGGTTGCCCTGTAGCTTCTGCACTGAAGGAATCTGCATAATACTCACGTACACGAGATAAGAGTAGAACAACATAATGAGAAATAAAATAAGCAATATAAGCACCTACTGCTGCAGCCATGGCAATAGCTCCGACTTTTGCAGCATCATCGTCACGAGAAGTTCGAGTTGAAACACGGGCAAAAGTCCATAATCCTTGGTAAAAAGAATAGCAAATTAGAGGAATTGCAGCAGCGACGGTCATCCAAATGAAATCTCTGTTCCGGATATGCCCACATTCATGAGCTACAACCGCTATCTGCTCTTCTTCTGTCAGATAATTAATAATCCCTTCAGTGATAACTAAACGCGCACGTTTCTTAGTATGCCCATATGTAAAAGCATTGGGGTTATTATCATGGATTATAGCTACCCATTTCAAAGAAAAATTATGGAGTTCCATTTGTTCATATAAAAACTGCCTTATGTGACCTGGTAACTCTTCTACTTTATATTTTGTAGCGTCATAAACCCAAGAAATTGTAATATCCATTATCCAAGGGGATATTAGATATTGTAACCCTACAAAGAAAAAAGCAAATATTATTGGCAGAAGAAATACCAAAAATTCAGAACCGGGAGGAATAACACCTGTTAGAGAAATGACTGCGATCAAAACCATTCCTAGGACAAAAACAATTCCCCAAAGAAATGTCATGACTGCAACCGATCTTAAATATAAGTTTCTTGGCATATAAATCACTTTCTAAATTTATTTATTGGAGGAAAAAATTTTATTTTACCTAAAATCCAAGGAGTTAGTCTTTTTAAAAAGCTTTTAGCTAGCAGAATTAATATCAGAGGTTTGGATAATTGATTTTCGAGATTCCATTCCAATCTTTATTTGTGATCTATCGACATCAATTTTGCTAATAGTCAAGGACCAGATAAAAGCAGCTATCAAATAGAAAACTAAACTGAAAATGAACACTTCAATGTAAGAATAAAGATTTAGAACGTAGGTTGAGAAAACTAATCCAAAAACTTCTCCTAATTGATCAGTTAACGAAAATAATGATCCTAAACTGCCACGATGCTCAGGAAATGACACTTCAAACATCAATGAGGTTCGATTTGGCCCTGATGCAGCTCCAATAAAACTTCCAATCCAAAAAAATCCTGCAAACATAATAACATTTAAAAAATTATTATTAAGCGTAATAAAAGCTATAAAAAAGAATATAGCTTGGCCTGCCATACATATAGCAGCTATTATGGCTCGAACTTTAGGTTCTCTATATTTTAAGGTAAAATAATCCCCAATCTTCCCAAAGATTGGATAACCTAAAGCTCTTCCACTTGCTATAACCAATGCAAATATACTTGCCTGACCAATATTAAGCATTAATCCTTCTCCTGAACTGAAAAAGGAAATTAAAGAGTACGTAAAAATAGTTCCAGGAATTAAGGCAAAGAATCCCTGAACTAGAAGTCCAAGTATTGTTCGTGAATGTAATGTTCTTATTATTCCACTTATTGTTATTCTAAATGGATAATGATAATTTTCAATTTTAACGAAAAATGGTTCTTGTCGACCCCGTTCTGGGATTATAAGAAAAAACTGACAAATCATTAGAATAATACCCAAAACAGCAATAAAAGCAAATGATAGATTCCAAGAAAAGGAAAACAACGCACCAATAAGAATTCCAGTAGCACTCGAACCAACCCAAGCAAGATTTAACCCTGATGATATAAATCCACGCTCTTGATATACCGCATAATCACCAAGCATAGAATATGAAAGAGGGGAAAGTGCAGATAATCCTATGGCCATGAATATTCTTCCAATGAAGTATATTTGCAAAGAAAAAGGAAAAGAAGCAATTAGTATGGATGGAAACACCCATATTATAATGCTAAAGAATAAAAGTGTTTTACGATCGAATTTATCAACTAAATACCCCCAAATAATAATGAATAGAATAGATATAAGGACAAAAGCAGCTTCAATAAATCCTAGATATCTAAAGTTAATCGAGGTTGAAATATTAACGATATTGGGGATAGGTAAGGTTACACCAATTCCACTTAGTAATACAAGACTAAACAATAAAAAAAGAGGAAAGAAATAGTGATTACGGATTCTTTGAAGCATATGATTTTCTAATCCTTAAAAAAAAATTCAAAAGTTTAATAAACCAGCTAAAGATCCTAATCCAATTCCTACAAATGATAGTGCTGCACCAGCGTACCCAAGAGCTTTAGCTCCTATTGATTTCACATAATAGTTTAAATCTCGGTAAACATTTATCACAATTGACCTACCTGCTAGTATTCCTTCTTGAGGATCCTCAATGGACAAATTTAATACATGAGTACCAAATCTATTTGGTCTAAATTGTAAATTTAGTGCATCACCAACTTGAAGAATCTCACTTACTAAACGCAATACATCTATTGGTTCAGTCGATGAAGAAAGTTTTAATTTTAATTCAACATTAGGGAGATTTAATGAACTAGAGTCTAGAAGTAGACCTTGAGAAGCATCATCTGGGTCTAAAGATGTTTGAGAAGTTTGAGTACGAATATCTACTTTGCGTTGACTCTTCTGAAGATTTAAAATAAAAACTAAAACGCGGAAAGGGTCAATATTTCCAATATGAACTGTGGGATGTGATATTGTAATAAATTCATTGAGTGATTGTAAATATTGAATATTATCATTTACTAAAACAAAAATTCTTTGTACAAGGGTAAATATATGAGGAATTTCATTCTTTACATCACGTAAAATAATTTGTAAAGTTTTTAATGATATACCAGTTTCTTTTCCTTCCAAAAAATCATTTAAATATGATTTGTTTATGATCTCTTTTAATTCATCCAAAAAAATTTGTTCTGTCAGAAGATCGGGACTAAATTCCTTAAGATAAGTTAAGAGGAATATTTTTTCTTTAGCTTGTTCTAATCGTGTAAGGGTATTAAGATTTGGTCCATAAGATGGATTCATATTGTCTAAAATCGATTTTGACCATTCATCCATTCTAATTCGTGTTATTGGATCTAATTGTGTAAAAATGGAATCAGTTAAAATATTGTCAAGCCGTAAAGGAAGACTTGAGGGTGAATAAAACTTCATCAATCCACCTGGTTGAAGGGCTGACTTATCAGGTAATTTTAAGAGTATTGAAGCCCCGCTTGAAATTGCTAATAATCCAATGCTCGCTATGAAGATAAAAATTCGGGCAAAGTCGCCAAGGTCAGTTAAATTAACTCCAGAGACGAAAACAAAAAAACTAATAACCACAGTTACAATAACAGAGTAGGAACCACGATATAATAACTTAATTTTTCCCTCTACTTCGTTAAAACCCTCTACTCCCTGTATAAGTAATCCTGATGAAGATATTCGTCTTATTTCAGAATTAAAAGCTTTCTCCATGAAAAATCCATTTAAAGAAAATGGAATTGCTGTAATTATCAAAATAAAGTACAATAATACAATGAATAATTTAATACTTTCTTCATTTAGAGACTCGGGGATAAGAGGGAAAAAAGATAAATAAATCAAACTAAAAGCGAGGAAAATAGGAATTAAACTTAAAAACCAAATCCCAAATTTCCTGCAGTATAAATTAAAAATATAGGCAACATCCATAATATTCAACCATTTTCTTATCTTTTTATGTTTTCCGTTTACTTTTCATTAAATTTTATGACTCTTCCGTATTGAGCTCCTTTAGGAGAATAAATTAATGTTGGGATCTTAATACAAGAATTTTCTACAATTTCGGAGGATATATGAATATTAATTACTTCACCGATAAACATTGTGTGAGTACCTAGTTCTAATGTTTTAACTACTTTGCATTCAAAATTTATGTGACATTCCTTTATTAATGGAACTTTTACTTTTTGTGCCTTTTCCTTTGTAAAATGACATTCTTTCCACTTATCAAAGTTTTTTCCGGAAATAGAACCACATTTTTTAACTGAATTAAGCAAGGACTCTTGAGGAATATTGATTACGAATTCTTGGGATTTTAATATTAATCCATAGCTAAAAGTTGCAGGTCTTAGGGAAATTGAGATTTGTGGGGGACGGGAACAAATTACTCCCGTCCATGCAATGGTTATTATATTGTCAATGTTATTATCCGAACAGGAAACCAAAATAACTGGAGAGGGAAACCAAATAACTGTTGGATCGTGAATAATCTTTCCCATTTTCAAAAACCGTGTTAAAAGAAAAATTCGGGATTAAAAATTTTTTTAAGAAAAAGTAACAGAGAAATTTATCCATTCTATTCTTAGAGAGGATTTATAAACTACAGGAGATTCTATTTGATTTGTAACGGTACTTATTAAACTAATTAATGCAAAAAAGTATTGTTTGGAGTTAAATTTGAAATAAATTGGCTGAAATCCATAAAGTTAACCAACCTCAATAAAATTGGAATGGTTACTACTCACATCCAAAATTTCCAAATTAATTTATAAAAATCCTTTATTTTAAATAGATAGCATAAGCTGACGAAAAATATCACTTGACAACTATAATTGACGCTTTAATTCAAATAAATATATTGGCAAGGTAAAAAGGATGAACAATTCTAAAGTAATGTGTCTTGGTCATATCTCAGTAGATATAATTATCCATCGATCTAATTTAGAAAGATTGAAGATAGGAGGTACTATACAATCCGATGATCCTATAATTTCATGTGGAGGAAGTGCAGCTAATGTTGCATTTTGGATGGGAGTATTGCAACAGAATGTTGAGTTTATAGGAGTTATTGCAAAGGATCTCTCTGGTCGTTTTTTAAAAGCCGAATTAGAGCGTGTTAATGTAAAGACTCATTTAAAATATTCTAAAAAGTATCCATCAGCATCAATATTAATTATTGTAGAATCTAATGGAGAACGATCCTGTATAATCAATGGAAAAAGTCAAAATGATTTAGAATGGGAAGATCTACCTTTGAATGATATAATATCAAGTAAAATATTTTATACCTCAGCTTATACATTAGAAAATCCTCCAATCTGCAATACTATAATTGACTTACTTGATTTCATACAAACCAGAAAAAAGGAAAAACCTGAAGTGATTTTAAATTTAGCTGCCTATACAACAGTAAAAAGACAATCATCACGTTTAGGGTCAAAAGTTTTAAAGAATATTGATATACTAATTGGAAACTTAGCAGAATATCAAGAATTAGTAAAAACAAGTCTTATTGACGATGAGATTGAAACTATTCTTCATTCAGATTTCCTGAGAGAATTTTCAAATATGAAACTGCTTCTTGTCACGGATGGGGAACATGGATGTAAATTTTTCACAGCTAATGAAAGTGGTCATGTTCCAGCTCCTAATGTTTCTGTAATTGATACTACTGGTGCAGGAGACGGTTTTACAGCAGGTTTTATCTCTCATTATGTCACTGAAAAAAATCTGCTAGGAGCTATTCAAAAGGGAGTATCTCTGGGAAGTTACATCTGTCAAGGTTACGGAGCTAGATATAAACCTAATGAGTATTTCTCGTATTTAAGAAACATTTAAAGGGAGAATAAAACTAAAAGACAAATTTAGAAATTTACAATTGTTAATTAATATGGGTATTGTTTCAAAGAAAAGTAAGAACCTAAAATATTTACAGCCTCTTTAGAAGAACTAATTTTCTGATTTTTAAAGATACAAATCTTGATAGCAATTCATGGTGTTGTATAAACAACGAGAAATAGGAAAAAAAATGAAAAGTGTGCTCAAAAATAGAAATATTTGCTAATTTATTCATTAATCGAAGAACACTAGATGAGCTAAAAGTTGGAGGGTGTATTTAATCATAAGATTTAGTTCTTTATGGTGGAGGTGATGAAGTAAATGTTACATATTGGCTAGGAATACTGAAAATTCCTATATCAATGGTTTGAATTGCCGCAAAAAAAGATCTCTTTATGCTTGTGATAAAAGAAAATTTTTTCTTATCTCAGGTAGTTGAGATTAAGGAAAAATAAGTATTATATGCACAAAGTGAAATATCGAGTTTTCACGAAAAAATGGTTGAATCTTATTACTATTCAATAGTCTTGTTCATTCAAAAAATAGAAACTATTCAAATTTTAAGGGGTGCAAGTGGTTCTTCCTACTATTAGCTTGTTATCAGATATCTTTTAAGGGATTTTTTAATCATTTTCACTTATTATTTTAAAAGATTCTTTAAATTCTATTGATTATAAGAATAACTTAATATTACGTAATGAGATAATGACTATATTAATGAAAATAGATTTTTAAAGATATTTGGGGTCTTTTTGCTAATTATACAAACGAATTAACACAATTAAATCTTACTTAGTTGCACCCCAAAGTACTTATACCTTTTACCTAAATAGAGTTTTCATGATTTCTAATGATTTAATTTCCGTTAGAAATTCATTTAATTACAATTTCTCTTTTATTACATTCCTTTAAAGAAGATATTGTAGTTAAAATAAAAAAAATATGAGGATTGTGTATGAAAAATCTTAGGAATATAGGTATAATACTAATATTTCTTTTCTCAATATTTGCACTTTCAGGATGTACTGAAGAAGCAGGTGAATTTAATATAGCCATTATTTTTGCTACTGGTGGATTAGGTGACAAATCGTTCAACGACGCGGGCTATAGAGGTTATCTTCAAGCAAATGAAACTTATGGGGATCGAATCAAAGTCGATTACGTAGAACCTGAAGATATTCCAGAGTTTGCTACTTACCAAAATAATTTTGCCACTGAAGGTAAGTATGATTTAATTATCTGTATTGGATTTCTTCAAGAAACTGCTCTAAATGATTCTGCAACTCAATTCCCCAATCAAAAATGGGTAATTATTGATAGTACTGAAGTACCACGGGATAATGTCAAAATGATTACTTACAAAGAACACGAAGGTGGGTTCTTGGTTGGAGCAATGGCCGCAATGGTAACTAACACCTCAAAACTTGGTTTTATCGGTGGAATGGATATTCCTCTCATCAACAAATTCAAAGTTGGCCACGAACAAGGCGCTAAATATATTAATCCAAGTCTTAATGTAACAAATACCTATACGGGCGTCCCTCCACCTCAATGTTGGACTGATCCTGTCTTAGGAAAACAAATCGCTGAAAACCTTTATAGTGAAGATATAGACATAATCTTTGTAGCAGCAGGTGGCACAGGTCAGGGTGTGTTTCAAGCAGCTAATGAAACAGCTGACGTAATGGCAATCGGTGTAGATAGCGATCAGGATGGCGATATGCCTGGAAAAGTCCTTTGCTCAATGTTAAAATTGGTTGAAACTGGTGTCTTTGAATCAATTAAAGCAATTGTTGAAGGTACTTGGACAAACGAAGAACTTAACCTCGGACTTGCAGAAAATGGTGTAGGTATTTCACCTATGACATACACCTCTTGGGCAAAGAATGGTGCTTATACTCTTAATGGTACTACCAAAACACGGTGGGAATGGATAGAGGATATCAAAGCAAAGATCATTGCTGGCACCATTGTTGTTACTCCCCCCTAAAAAGTTCCCATACATCCCCCCTTTTTTTTCTTTTTTTATTAATCATCCATTTTTTTATTTATCATTCACTTTTTAAAATAAAAGATTTATAAAAAAATTTAACATGTGTCTTTCTGAAAAACTAATTAACAGAATAATTCTGGAGAATAGTTGAAGTGACGGTAGAAAATCCTATAGACCTTGATGAGAGTAATGCTATTCAAATGTGGAATATAAATAAAACCTTCCCAGGACCCGTTTATGCGAATAAAAATATTCATTTAGAAATTAAGAAAGGAGAAATTCATGCGCTCCTTGGAGAAAATGGGGCAGGAAAAACTACTCTAATGAACATATTATATGGATTATATGGACCCGATGACGAAAATTCAAAAATTTTTGTTAATGGTAAGGAAACGAAGATCAGTGAACCAATGGATGCTATGAATGTCGGGATAGGTATGGTTCATCAACATTTTATGCTCGTTCCAATAATGACGGTGACAGAAAACTGTGGTCTTGGGATTGAATCAACATTTCATGGAATCAGAATTAATGAAAAAGACATGCGTTCCAAATTATTACGAATTTCACAAGAATACGGATTAGAAATTGACCCCAATAGAGTAATAGAAGACCTTCCCGTCGGTTTACAGCAAAGGGTTGAAATTTTAAAGATTCTTTATCGGGAAGCTGATATCCTTATACTTGATGAGCCTACAGCTGTTCTAACTCCTCAAGAAGTTTCAGCATTATTTAATACACTTAATGCTTTAAAAAAGCGAAGAAAAACCATTATTCTTATAACACATAAATTAAAGGAACCTATGGAGTTAGCGGATCGAATTACAGTTTTAAGGAACGGCGAAGTTATTGGAACCGTCGAAAAAAAGAATACCACCGTAGAAGAATTAGCTGAAATGATGATTGGTAGAAAACTTATGAAATTATCAAAAACTGAACAAGTCATTGGTGAAGTACAGCTAGAAGTCAAGGATTTATATGTTGAAGATGATCGATCTCAATTAGTTGTAAAGGGCATATCATTGTCAATTTACGCAGGTGAAATCTTAGGACTTGCAGGAGTAGTAGGAAATGGACAACGAGAATTGGCAGAAGCTATAACAGGACTGAGATATACATCTGATGGAAAAATATTTCTAGGAGGAAGGGATATGACTAATCGAAACCCACGATATTTATACGATAATGGATTAGCTTTTATCCCTGAAGATCGACAGAAAACTGGTACTATAGGAAATTTTACAATAGCAGAAAACTTAATTATCGGTATTCATCATCGAAAAAATTGGTATTTATCTGGTTTTTTTTCACTTTTATTTAATTCTGATAGAATTTCAGAAGAAGCAAAGAAAAAAGTAAAGGAATATGATATCCGGACTCCATCAATAGAGACCTCAATAAGACATTTATCAGGAGGTAACCAACAAAAAGTAATAGTAGCAAGGGAGTTGTCTAAAAATCCTTCTATAATTGTTGCTAGTCAACCTACACGAGGATTGGATGTCGGCGTGATTCAATATGTCCATAAAAGACTATTAGAATTACGAAATGATGGAAAAGCAGTTTTATTAATCTCAAGCGATTTAGATGAAATTCTATCTTTGTCAGATCGGATTGCGGTAATTTATGAAGGAGAAATTGTTGCAATAGAAGATCCTATTAAAACAAACGAGCGTAGACTAGGCCTTCTAATGGCTGGCCATTCTTTAAAGAATTAGGTGAAATCAATGAGTCAAAAAAGAAGAATAAATATTTCATTTGTCGCTACTCCATTAATTTCGATATCATTAGCCCTTTTACTAGGAACTTTATTGCTTATTCTACTAGGTTATAACCCATTTGAAACATTTTTTTATTTAATCTTTGGAACAATGACACCATCAAAAATTGCCAACACTCTTTTTAATACAACCCCTTTACTTCTTACAGGTTTATCTGTAGCAGTAGCTTTTAGAGGGGGAATGTTCAATATTGGATCGGAAGGGCAGATGATTTTTGGGGGTTTTATCACTGCACTTGTAGGTTTTTCATTAGGAATGGAGTATAATATTAAACTCCCTAGCATAATAATGATTCCTTTGCTATTAATTGCTGGAATGGTTGGAGGAGCTTTATGGGCTGCAATACCAGGCATTCTAAAAGCAAAAAGAGGTGTTCATGAAGTAATTTCAACAATAATGATGAATAATATTGCTGCTCTTTTAATGATTTACTTTGTTGGAGATATTGATTCTCCATTTATAGACAAAGGCTCAGGTCAGGGAAACATCACACCACAGACTCCAAAGATAGCAGAATCGGGTTTTATTGATAGAATAGCTGACACTTTTTATAATACACCATTAAGATTTTTATTTGAGTCCTTTAAGAATTCTCCTCTCCATTGGGGATTAATCATAGGAATCTTAACATGTTTTATCATTTATATTATTCTATGGAAGACAAAATTTGGATATGAAACAAGAGCAGTAGGTTTCAATCAAAAAGCTGCCAAATACGGAGGAATTAACGTCTCTAGAAATATCATTATGGTAATGATGTTGTGTGGGGCCTTAGGAGGACTTGCAGGAGCATTAGAAGTAATGGGCTTCTGGCATCGTTATGTCGATGGTTTTTCAGCTGGTTATGGATTTGATGGAATTGCTGTATCTCTTCTAGGAGGAAATCACCCCTTGGGAGTACTATTTGGAGCAGGATTATTCGGATGGTTAACGACTGGAGGCCAAGTCCTTCAATTGAAAGGAATTCCAAAGGATATTGCAAATACCATCAAAGGATTCATAGTTTTCTTAGTTGCTGTACCTCTAATTGCAAAACAAATCATTAGTTTTTTTGAAAAAAGACATTGGAATCAAAAAATTAAGCAAAACACTGGAATCTTAGCAAAATCTCTTCGGAATAACTGGCTAAACATATTAATAGGGATTATATTAGTTCTTATATTTAGTATTTCGCTATATCTTATACCTGTGATTGCTATACCTCTCCAAAGTTTTGGAAATTCCCTTTTTGCTCCTTTATCAACTTTTTTCTCCCAATTCTCATTTTTTATTCCCATTGTAGACTTCTTGGAAACAATATTTTCTATTAAGCTTTATTTGAATATACTGCTTTTTTCTATTACACTTATTACATTGTATAAGGCAAGAAAAAATGCTTTAAACCTCAATATTCAACGTTTGCTACTAATTTTTGCATTTATTTTTGGTTTAAATGAAGTTTTGATACTTTACTTATTACTTGGACAACATTTCATGCTTTTTGCGCTTATTTCCATTATTTTTATTTTTATCATATATCAAGAATTGCAAGCAAGAGGAAATAATACTGGAGAAAAGAAAATAACTGATAAAATCTCCTCGATGAGTTCTTTAGAGCAAGAAAATGACATTAAAAAATATGGAATAATAGCTTTGATCACATTTCTTTGGATCTTTTTGACGATTCTTACAATACCAATAAATCTTCCATTTCCTATTGATATATTCTCTTTCTTTACTCTGAAGAATTGGGGAGCTTTTTTTTCAATAGTAGGGATTTTTTTCATATTAATCAGTTTATATATTGTATCGAGATTGAAACTCCCTCAAAGACATCCCTTATTTTATATCATGAGTGGGATACGAATTTTATACAGTTTTGTATCTATATCTATAATATTTGAGTTAAATACTCCTCTCTTATATAATCAAACACTACAAATGGCAACTCCAATAGGATTCGCGGCCTTAGGAGGTATGTACTCAGAAAAATCTGGTGTTGTCAATATTGGTTTGGAGGGAAAAATTCTCACTGGAGCATTTGTTTCAGTTTGGATTTCACAGGAGACTGGTGATCCTTGGTTAGGAGTACTTGGTGCCGCTATTGCCGGAGGTTTAATGGGATTACTCCATGCTATTGCTTCTGTTCGTTATAGAGCAGACCAAGTTGTTGTTGGTGTTGCAATAAATCTATTAGCCTCAGCATTAACTACATTAGGATTAGTTGCAGTCTGGAATATTCATGGTACAAGCCCAACTGTAAGAGGATTTCAAAATATAAAACTAGGATTTTTAACTGAAATTCCTGTAATTGGTGATTTTTTCTATCAGCTTGCAGGTGGGGATAGAGGATTTCCTCCTTTAGTAATTGCATTTATTGCGACCATAATTATCAGTGCATGGATCATTCAGCGTACCGCTTTCGGACTTCGTGTCCGTGCCGTAGGAGAACATCCTAGAGCTGCTGATACATTGGGTATTAATGTATACAGAACCCGCTATATTTGTGTAATTATTTCGGGTGTTCTAGCAGCTCTAGGAGGAGCTCAGTTGACATTAGGAACTGTTCCACTTTTCCGTAGAGACATGTCAGGAGGTAGAGGGTTTGTTGCCTTAGCGTCATTAATTTTCGGTGCATGGACCCCAATAGGAGCTGCGCTTGCAAGTATTTTATTTGCATTTAGCTATGCATTCATATTTCAACTAAATATAAAGTTAGAACAGCTGGGAACCACATGGCTGTTTCAAATGCAAAAACTAACGCCAACTCTCCCCTTTGTAATAACATTATTGACCGTGGCAACCGTAGCGAAACGTGCAAGACCTCCTGCAGCAGATGGAATTCCATATGTAAAGGAGGGGTAACCGTTATGAGCCTCATTAGAATAAAATACTTCCTATCTTTACCAAGGGTTAAACAAATGTGATACTGACTAGCCTGACTTTCTTGGGAAATTTATACCTCAAAAAAGTTCTAAGAATTATCTAACAATCCATCCCTTCCACTTTAAGCTGGAGTTCAGCGATAAGTTTCTTCATAATTTCTCGATTTTTATTAGCAGAATTTGATTCAATATAAATCTTCATTTTTGGTTCTGTTCCTGAGAATCGAAGTAAAATACTGGTTTTATTTTTAAGAAATAGTTTTATCCCATCAATCTTAGAAATTTGATCTATTTTTTGAGACCATAATTCTGGTAATCTAGCTGAGTGATCCCAGAACATTTTTTTATCGTCTGAGCCAATAATAAATGCTTTTCGTAGCACTTTTCGTTTATCATAGGGAGCAATCAATGAAGAAAGGGATTTTTCTCCCATTTCAGATATGAGTTTTAGAGTCGGATAAATTCCATCAATCCATTTACCAAAAGTTGGAAATATAAGCTTATTCGGTTCCCCTAAAAATAATACACTTTTATCGTGTACATAATCCCGATTGCGCCCTATCTTGCTGATAATTACTTCACCATTGTGTCTTTTAACAGAGTCTATTGCGTCAGAAGTACAATCAACTGTTAATATAACTTTCCTTCTTTTAGGATCTGAAAAGTTTAAATGATCTATAAAAAAGGAAATCATAGCAGTTGAAGATATGAACTTCCCATTCTCATCGATAATAGCAAAACGATCACCATCACCATCTTGGGCTATACCAATATCTGCTCCTTCATTCACGACAGTCTCTTTAAGACTAGATAGGTTAGCATCAGTAGGTTCACTAGGTCTGCCAGAAAAAAATCCATCTAACTTCTCATTTAGAGTAATAACGCGTTTAATACCAATTAATTGTAATACTTTGGGTAATAAAAGGCTGGGAACATTATTTGCGCAATCAACACAAATTGTTTGTGGTTTCTGTTTTATTTTTACAGATTTTAAAAGATAATCAAGATAACTAGAAATGTAATCATCTGGGGATTGATAATTATTTACCCCAACTGAATCCCATGCTACATTGAGATTATATTTTCCAATTTTAAACCTAGACTGTAGAAAATTTTCAACTTTTTCTTCAAAAAGTTGTCCACCTTCTCCTCCGTCCAAAAAAAACTTAAATCCATTATTCTGAGGGGGATTATGGGAAGCTGTAATCATAATTCCCATTGTGTCATACATTTTAGAAATAAAAGAAATTACTGGTGTAGGAACTTTACCAATATCTACTATATTTTTCCCCATAGAATTATATCCACTAATAAAAGATGACTTCAGCACATCTGAGGTTAAACGAATGTCTGAAGCTATAAAAGTATGACTAGAAGCAAAAAAGTCGAAACTACCAACTGCTAATCCTAGTTCAAATGCAAATTTTGGTGAAACAAACTCAAAATTTCCTCGTATTCCTGAACTTCCAAACAATTTGCCCAAAAATAATCTCTCACTTTTATTATATTATACAGATTCTTCCTTCTGAGAAGAAAAGAGAGAGTCAAAATTATTTTCTTCTTTTTCTTTTTTAGGAAGAACTTTATCATTTTGGATCAATGGACTTCCATGGGTATCTACTAGAGTTACAGAGGTTATTCCGAACCCTACATTGATAGAATCACATATTTCTTGGTAAAAACGACCCTGGAAAAATATACTATAAAAAAGGGCAATTAAAATGACAATAAGAGAGATATTAGCTATGCAAAAGAAAATTAATCCAAGAATTAATTCAGCTCTAGCTTGAAGCAGCGTAAAAGTTGGTTCAGACACAACATTTGCTCCTAATCCAAATACTGCTGCAATTGTTATGAAACCTCCCGTTATTGAAGAAACTTTTCGTCCTACAAACCAATTTAATTTTGTTCCCTTTTGATAAGCCTTCAACTTTGCATCAATTAACATCCAAGAGAGCGGATAAATCAGGGTAAATACTAAAGGTACAAGGATGAATAAAATGATTGTTCGAATAATAAACAATAATGTCGCTTCCAGGATGTTTCCTCCAGGGTTTAAAATCCTTCCAGGATCATTATTTGTAATTAAACCAGCAATTAAGGTCATCAAGAAGGCTGAAACCGAAACCCAAGCTATTATTAAAGCAATGTATTTATTCAAAATGTGAGGCATCGCAATTTTCCTCTTCTCTTCTGGAATAAATTCAAGATAATGTACATCACCTTTTGTAAATATAAATTTCAATATTTTATTATCTACTAGTAAATGTGCGATAATAGGAGTGATTTTTAGCCCTAATAAGAACCAAAGATAAATCACAACAAAAGCTACGATAAAACTAATAGGTATAGCAAATAAGTTTACACGAATTAGATTAAAACGAAGATTACCATTAACAACCTCAATACCAGGAAGAAATATTAGAAATAGAGAAATTATTGAAAGAATTATGGTAATAATAAGGCCTGACCTAGCAAATTGAAATTCAGTACTCCTCAAAGTCAGAAACATTTCTTTAAGAGTTTCAAACATGTATTTTGATACCTGTTCCCCTCTTTTTACTGAATTTCGTTCTTTTTGATGTTCTGACTCGATCTTGAAATTTGAATTTTCTTCTTTCATTTTTGATTTATTCCTTTCTAAGAATTATATGTTCAATTTATATTTGTAAAGATAGAGAGCTTATTAAATCATATAATATCCTATCATTAGTATGAATTTCACTTATTTGATTGTCTCTTTTTTCCCCAATCTATGCTTTTCCAATTTGAGCTTTTAGCTTCTTCTGTAGAATCCCTAGGATCGATTTCAGAGGTAGTTATTACTTCTTTTTTCGTTTTCTCTAATTTAATGTTCACTTTATTCAATAAGCTTTCTACCTCTTTACTAAGTGGAATAGCATCAATATTAAAGTCTTGAAGATTAGGGATTATAAGATCCTTCATCTGTGAAGAGATAGTTTTAAGGTAATCCAAAATATTTTCAAGTGATTCTATATTTTGGTTTTTAGTTGTTAATAAAGACTCGCTATTTTGAATTATCTCTCTTTCAGATTGTTCAGTGGGAGCAAACTCTATAAATGCTTCAGATTTAGTAAATTCCTCAACTTTTATTTCAAGTTTAGAAAATATAGTTTCATTGATGTCCACAGAATAGCCTACAGAAATCACTTTTTTTGGCTTTTTTAACCATTTAATAGCTTTAATTGGTTCAATATGTTGGCAAATCTCCTGATGATCCTCAACACGTGATCCAGTATACATAATACTGATTAATCTATTTTGAGAAGCATATAAAATCGTTGAAGGATCTATTATTTTTATTTGTTGAATTGGAAGGTCTTCTTTGTGGTGTGCAAGACGACGATTAGAGATTTTTTCATAAAAATTTAATTCTCCGTTTAGATGTCCAGTTATATAAAAGTCTAGATCAGTTACTGTTTCAATAACTCTAATTGGGGACTCTAGGGTAATAGAACTAAGTAATTTTCCATCTTTTTTCCAAAACTTTAATGATTTATCATCAGAACCAGAAATTATTATATCATCATTCATAAAACGAACTGAACGAATATAATCTGTATGTGCTTCCCAAGAATTAATCTCAATGCCATCTAAAGAAAAGACACGAATACTATTATCTCCACTACAAGCAGCGATAAAAACCTCCTGAGAAGGATTGGATGCTAATACAGAAACTAAAGGCACATCTTTTATCTTCTTAATTAAGCTATTTCTTGTTAAATCCCAGATGCTAATCGAATCATCATATGAACCAGCAATTACTAAATTATGAATTGAAAGATAAATTATTGAGGAAATAGATTCATTATGTACTGCTAGTATCTGTTCCTTTCCTGTTCTGAAATCTAATAAATGGACTTTTTTATCTCCAGAACCGAATAGTATCTGATTCTCATCTAGAAAAACAGCAGATTCAACTGAATTGAATCTTCCTAAAATTTTTGATTTAAGATCACCTTGAAGCGTAAAGAGTGAAATATTATTTTCCTCTGTGCCTTTTAAAATTTCACCTGAAGATAGGATTATAACATTACTACCTGAAAGCTCTTGATGAAGACTTAAGACCTCTCTTGATTTAGTATCTACTATAAGGAGATTTCTTTCTCCGGTTACAGCAATTATACCGATATTTGAGTTAAAATCTACTGATAAAGGTGTAAAATCTATTTTAAAGCCAAATTGAGGATTAAAATCTAAGTCAAGTATTTTTCCTGTACCATCCTCTGAAACAGTTACAAGATTCGATCGATGTAAACACATCGATGTAATGAGTCCATCATGAACTAGAATTTCATTAAAGATTGTTCTATTCTGACTATCAATTACAATAATTTGACCATTGCGTTTGGAAACAGCTAAATATCGATCATCAATCCAAACTAATGAGTCTCCAGACAAATTTTCAACTAAAACTTTATTACCACTAATTGTTTTCTGTTTGTGATTATAAAAATGTATTTCATCATCATAAGTAGCAAAAGCGGTTAATTGACAACAGGGATTTGTCCCAAAAATATTCCTAAAGACAAAAGAATCACTTATCAATTCTATGGAATCCGTAAGGAGATTGTATATGTAAGCTTTTGAAGTATCTGCTAGTATAACAATAATTGCAGAATCATTTGGCATCACTTCAAGTCCTTCAATTGCTTCTGAAAAATTAAATAAAACTTTTTCTTGATTCTTACCATTCCATATTCTTACTGTGCCATCAAATGAACAAGAAGCAAACCAATCAGAGAAATGAAATTTTGCTAACCGCATTACAGAAAATCGATGCCCTATAAGTCCAGAATATAAATTTTTTTGTGTTGGGGTTAAATCCCGAAGCATTTAATCTCTCTCGCATGTTAATTTAGAATATATTGCAATTTTAATTAGTATAATCCAATACTAAAACATGTACTATTAAGAAGTATATTGAATAAAAGTCATAACTATTATCATTAAAATGAAAATTCATTCCAATAATAACCATTAGATATTAGAAATAATTAAGTACTTCTTTCAGATGTGTAATACGAGGACAACGAACCTCAGGCTGAAAAGGTCTTCCATGCATTCCTCTCGGACCCTTATCAAAGAAAATAACATTCATATTTAGCATCATTGCTGGTATGATGTCTGTTTTATAGTCATCAGCAATGTATACTGTTTCTCTTGCTTTGATACCTGAGAAATCCGACAAAGCAATTCTGAATATCTCTTCAGATGGTTTATTTGTACCTACATCTTCAGAATAGGTTATAGATTCGAAGAATTCTAGTATATTTAATTCAGCTAGGATCTCTAAAAGTGATTCATCCCAGTTTGAGATCAAACCTAGCCTATATTTTCCTTTCAAATGCATAAGGACTTCCATTGCCCCTTCTTCTAAAATATAATCAAATTGTAACATATCAGCAAGTTTTTTTTCAATAGAATTGATTGTTTTTCTATTCTTAAAACCAAGAGAATTATAAAAAATATTTTGATACTTTCTCTGATCTAAATCACTAAATAAAGAATAATTTGTTCGAGATAAAGCCCAATGCTCAGCATTTGAAAAAGCCTGAAAAACTAATTGAGGAGAAATTTCCTTGCCAGTAATTTCAGACAAAAGATGTGAATAATATGAAGGAAGATTGGTTCCTTTCAATTGAAAAAGTGTTCCACCTCCATTAAAAAAAATTACTTTGCTTTCTTTCATATATAAACCCAATCAAAAAATTACTTTTTTAAAAATCAGAAAAATCAGTCTTATAGCTGAATAAAAGGTTAATCTTAAAAATCTGATGAGGATTAATATACCTAGAGATTCAAACGCTAAATTGAATCTTATATCTTCCACCTAACCGAATGTCTTGAATTATAGCTTTTATCCTAAAGAGAATAAATGGGAGATAGGCTTATAATTCGTATCTGTAATAGTTTAAACATAAGAAATCAGGTTACAACAATTAGATTATAGACATCAAGCTTCCGCTGGATACTATGATGTCTTAAGGACAAAATCGATAAATCTAAATATGATTTGAAGATCAAGTCTAGTATTTGGAAAAAATCAGACCGTATTTAGCTCCCTCGAATGTGGGAGAACCAAACAACGATTACTATTCACTCGTCTTAAAATGAAGAAGAGTGAAATTGACTTCAGGTGATTACTTTGACCGCCTATTCAAAAAAGAAAAACCGAGGGCGCACAGAAGTAGACATTGCGACCCAATACTTTGCTGAAGAAGAAGAAAAGACGAGAAAAATCGTGGCAATGAAGAAGCATAAAATTGTTTCTAATAGGAAGCCAGAATCCTCGTTTAACCAGCCTAAAATCGAGAAGAAGGAAACTCATCAAACAAAACCGATAATTATTAAATCAAGATCATCTACTAATAAATCTTTATCTTTGAAGGATAATCTGAAAGGAAAACAGAACAAAAAAAGATCTATAGTAAAAAAAATCCGTAAGAATAGACGAAGAATTAAAAATACACGCAATCAGTACTTTCAAAGGTATAATGTTTAATACTTCGGAGGATGGGATATTAAGCAACCTTCTTCTCTTTTTTTTACATGTTTACCTCTGAAGAATGAAGTGGAAGGAATTTCAATTCGATTCCTGCTTCTTGAGCAGCTTCAAAAATCCTATTATCCCTATAAAACTCACCATAAATTACTCTAATAATACCAGAATTTGCTAACAATTTAAAACAAGTCCAACAGGGGGAAGCTGTAATGTAAATTTCAGCTTTATTGATTGTAACCCCATTCTTTGCTGCTTGTGCTATTGCGTTAGATTCAGCATGTACAGTTCGTACACAATGATCATTTTCCATCAAATGACCAATTTCATCACAATGAGCCAAACCTCGTATTGAACCATTATAACCTGTTGAAAGAATTGTTTTATCTCTTACAATAACGGCACCAATGTGTTTACGATTGCAAGTGCTTCTACTCGCCACTTGTAAGGCAATTTTCATAAAATATTGTTCCCAAGGGATTCTTTTGTTCGATTCCAAGGTAGGTCTCTCAGGATTCAGTTATTTATTTTTTATACGTAGAGAATAAAGAGAAGTAATAAATCCATCTATCTTGAATAACTGTAAGTATCTTCAAAAACCAGTATAAAATAATTTAGAAACACAATCATATTATCAAGACTTGCACTCAAGCAAATCAAAAAAAGGAAAAAACCCTAGGAAGATTATAAATTGACGAAACGAAGATATAAATCAAAATGGCATCGATATGGATCATTAATCAGTGTAGTACTTGTTGCTCTTGGTGGATTATTTATGATCTTATACGGTGTAATTGGGTTACTTAAGCAAACCGCACCTGAAACTTATTTTTTACTAAATTATATAAGCCTGTCTGTCGAATTTATGATTTTTTTTAGTATGGTTTCAATTATAGCAGGTATTGGAATTCTAGTTGTTTCAGTTCAACAAAAACCACATGAAAAGAAAACGGCAACATGGATGGTTATTGCTGCAATCCTTGGGGTTCTTGGAGGTACAATAGGCGGATTAATTGTGTTTGGTGGAGTTTTAATCTATTTTATACTATATCTAATATAATTAAAGAAGGATTTTCCTTAATATAGGGAGGAAATTTGAAAATTGGATCTTAGAACTCTTGGTATCGTTGGAAGTAGAAATTCAGGAAAAACCACAGCTATAATAGAGTTATCTAATATTCTAACTCAATATAATCTCAAATTTGCTATTATAAAATTCATGCATCATAGATATGATTTTGATTTAGATAAAAAAGACTCAAAAATATTCAAGGTGACAAATGCAAAGATAATTATTTCAGCTTCCCCTTTTGAAACTGTTATTTATAAACCACAAAAATCTAGAACGAATTTGAAAATATTAAAAGAATTTCTACCTTCTGATCTAGAAATTTTACTGTGTGAAAGCTATCCAGCAGATGAAAGTGAGAAAATCCCCTTAATTTATTCCTGTTTTGATAAGGATGATTATTTGAGTACAAAAATAAGATATTTCAATCAAAAACCTCTCTTCATAACAGGGAAAATAGCTGATTCGACCTTAAATAGCTTAGACAACCTTCCAATTTTATCTTTTTCGAAACAATCTGATATAAAAACAATTTTAGAGATACTAAACCTTCAAAAATAAGAATACTAATAATATTTAATTTTTTATGAATGAAAACGAGTATATTTCTCCTTTTGGCCATTTAAAAGGGCAGTTAAGACTCCTTTCCGCTTTAAATTCAATAAAATGACCTCTGGTACTCCAGAATGAAGAAGATTTTTAATTTCGATTAGTTTCCCTTTCATCTGTCCTGAAGCGTCACCTTCACTTAATTTATTAATTAGGCTATTTATTTGTTCTAAATTCAAATCATTAAAAAAATGAGCTTTTGTATCAATCTTGGGATCACGATCATATAATCCATCAATATCAGATCCAAAAACTATTCTTCTAGGTTTGAGTCTATATGCTAAATCAGCAATTATTTGATCCCCTGACAAAACACTATACCCCATACTATAATCAGGCACCATATCCCCTGAAATTACTGGAATCATTCCTAAATTTAGAAAATTTGTAATATTATCAATATAAGAAACTTGAATTCGCATTTTATCAGATATATACATACTAGAAGCATAAAATTGTACTACAGGAAGACTATTTTCTAAAAAAACTTCTAATAAAAGTTGTCGTATTTTATTTACTTCGATTTGAGCCTTAACTAACCCTAAATGCTGTTCTATTGAACCATTATTGCCTTTATGTAATTGATGCTTAAGAACAGTAAAATGCCCTGGAGATCCAACTCCTGTAATAATAATCATCCTTTTTGCATGGGTATATCCATTTTTTATCTCTTCAACGACTTGATTAATCGCTGAAAGATCGATATTAAGTGCATTCTCGATATCTTCTTGGTCATTACTTTTTAATGCATTATAAAGAAGTGTCTTGTCCGAGATGGTAGAACCACCTATTTTCAGTAACAAATCAATTTCCATTTGTCGAGCCCAACATTTTTTATTTTTGTATCTTCCAGTCTATTTATTTTTAAATTATCTTACTAAGCTATAAAACAAAATATTAAAGGTTCCAATCAGGATGGATATGAGTCAAGAAGAAATCAAAGGAGAGATTATGAAGCTTACAGAACAAATTCTTTATCATAAAAAGAAATATTATTATGGTGAGCCTGAAATCTCTGATGAAGCCTATGATGCCCTTGAAAACAAGCTTAGAGAATTGGACCCAAACAACCCTGTTCTTTTCATCGTAGGTACGCCAGAAGGAGGAAAAGTAACTCATGATACTCCGATGCTTTCATGCCAAAAAGCTAATAACATTGATGACATTCTTCGATGGAGCAATGGAAATTCAATATCAATTGATTATAAAATTGACGGACTTTCATTATCATTAACTTATTTAAATGGAAGATTCCTCCAAGCAGCAACTCGTGGTAATGGTCTAGCTGGTGATGATTCTACGATTCAAGTTATGAAAATAAAATCAATTCCAAAAGAAATTCCAATTAAAGAGAGAATTAATATAAGGGGGGAATTATTTATGCCTATCTCCGAGTTTAATCGAATAAATAAGGAAGAACCAACGGATTATAATAGTCCAAGAAACCTTGCAGTTGGAACTTTAAAGCAAAAAGATTTAAAATTACTAGAAAAGAGGAAACTTAAATTCCGTGCCTTCGAATTAATAGGTTATAGAGAGAATTCTGATCTTCTAGCAAAGCATCAAATCCTGAAGGAATGGGGGTTTTCAACAGCCTATTTAACAACAATTGAATCACCAACTATTGAAAATATTTCTAAAATTTTTAAAGATGTAGAGTCTAAGCGATCGAAACTCGATTTTGAGATTGATGGATTAATTCTTAAATATAATGAAGCAAAGAGTAGGGATCTAGCAGGTTCTACTGAACATCACCCTAAATGGATGATTGCCTTAAAATTTTCTAGTGATGGAGAGAAGTCAATTATTAAGAAAATCACTTGGCAGGTAGGTAGAACTGGTGTTTTAACCCCTGTAGCGGAAATTGAACCTGTTAAAATAATGGGAGCGGAAATCCGTCGTGCAACTTTTCATAATGCTGAATTTCTTGAAAATCTGAACGCAGCTCCTGGGGATACTATTATGGTAATAAGATCAGGAGACGTTATCCCAAAGATAACCGATATAATTGAAAAAGGAACAAATAATATCAAATTACCAAATCAATGTCCTTCTTGCAAATCGAATCTTAGAAGAGAGGGAGTAAATCTAGTATGCACTGGAGTAACTTGTCGTGAAAAAGAAATTCAACAAATCCGACATTGGGTAAAGACTACTGAAATAATAGGATTAGGACCAAAAAATATCACTAAATTGTATGATGAAGGTTTAATAAAGCATTTTTCTGATTTGTATGATCCCAAACTCACAAAATCGAAATTAATTACTCATTTAGGAAAGAATGGGGAAAAAATCTATCAAAGTATCAAGTCAACTCGGGAACTTCCATTTGCAATTTTTCTTGCAGGACTTGGAATTGAATCTTTAGGCAAAAAAATGGGAAAGGTTCTTGCTTCAAAATATTCCTCATTTGAGGAATTAAAAAAGACGACCATTCAGCAATTAATTCAATTTGAAGGTATCTCTGAAATAACAGCAACAAATATCCTAAAAGGAGTTCAAAGTCCAAATCTCGGTGACGAATTAATTGAAAAAGGTATAAGAATTCTATATAGAAAAGATTATAAAAGGAAAAAACATACTTCAGTTCAAGGAACACCATTAACTGCCTTTTTACGACCTGAGGAATTCAAAGAATCATCTAACTCCCAAAAATTAGTTGGTAAAGGAAAAAAAATCTATATCACCGGAAAAATAGAGGGAATGACCAAAGATGAAGTCCAAAAATATGTTGAATCACTAGGGTATGAATGGTCATCTTCTATATCAAAAAATTTGGATTTATTAGTGACTGGTGAAAAAGCAGGTAAGAAAAAACTAGATAAAGCATTGGAATTAGGGATAGAAGTTAACTCTTGGGAAGATTTCCAAAGTAAATTGCAAAATTAATACAATATAGCATTATTTTTCTATTGAGTTACTTTTAAGAAAGAGCAATATAAAAAATCTAGTAGAAATCCTCTTTTATTTAAGTGAATAACTATGTATGAAACTGAATCAGATGACGTACGAACAATAAAAGGATTACCTCTTTGGCAAGCAGCTTTAGCAGCCATAATTTTTCCTATTATTATTGCCATAGTCTTTGGAATACTAGGAGCGAAAACCAATCCATTACTAATGCAGGTTGAACTACTATTAGTAATCATTGCATTTTGTCTGACTGGTATTCTCACCCGATCAAAACTTATGGGATTATTGACGATAATTACAGCTCCTATTTCTTGGCTAGGGCTATTTTTATTAACCACGATTACTGGTGGCGCTATTCCAAATCCATTTGGGCTATTCACGGCCCTCTCAGAACCAGTTACTGTGCTTCTTGAAAATTCCTCACTTGGAATCACTCCTGAAACTCAAGAATTAGTTGATTTAATGATTCAAGCCGCACCTATTGTAGATCTGCTCTTTGTTGAGATCTTAGCCTTTACATTAGGATTTCTTTTCGCAGCAATAGCTACAGGATTTTGGACTAAAAAAGAAGGAAAATTATCAATATTTTCTGTTATCATGAAACCCATTGCGGCAATTTTGGTTATTATCATATTGATAACTATTCCCTTCGTCTATCACGGAGTTGCCAATTTTACAGATGGTGGAATATCTATGGTTGCAGGAGCAGCAGAATTCCTGAGCGCTTTTGGTATGCTTGGAGGTGGTTCAGGTGCTCAAACTGTAGATATAGATTTAAATGACCCAATGGTGTTAGCGAGTTTGACAGCTGCTGCTGAGAAAGCTCAAGAACTATTCAAAAGATCTGCTTTAGCTTTCGATCAAGTTCAAGGAAATTTCCTTGCTTCACTGCTTATTGATGCACTCTTCCCTGAAGGAACCACTTATGGTGGTTTAAACATGCAACAACTCCCTTTAATCCTAGATATTTCAGAAATTCTTGCTGATATTTCAAAGGAATTACCTTATCTGTTGCTAGGATTCAACGCTTTTGTTAATGGCTTTAATAAGACCTTTTCTATTTTAGGAGATTCTGATATTGGTGGGGGAACAGGTGGTTCTTTAACCTCTACTTATAATCCCGAATACCAACTAGGTTTAGGTAATCTTTCAACTGCTATCAATTATTTCAATCTCTCACAAGCTGGAGTATTAAGTGCATTAGATACTGCAAGAAGCATATTTAATCAGGTTGTTACTGAAGATGCCGGAACTCTCAGTATGATCGGAGAAATATTAGATGAATTAGGGGTTGGATATGGTGTCATTCTTGAAGTTGCAAATGGTGCTATTTATTTCTTGAATGCAACCTATAAAACTACCTTGGCCATAGGAGACCTTGGTGATAGTGATTTTAAAAGCGCTCATACATGGATGGATGGAGCAGCTGGAGATCTTGGCCTAGCAAACACAACAATGAATGCAATTGACACTTCTGGATTAAATCCTGATTCACCAATTCCTTTCTGGGGTATTGTAGAAATCATTAAAGATATGACTAAACTTCTTACTTGGTTTACATTAGCTGCTGCAAATAGTACACAAGCATATACATATATCAAAGATGTCTTAGTTGAGATTAATGAACTGAATTTCAGTTCAAGCGAAATTCTTACATATGATTTTGGTCCATTATCAACAAATGTATCGATAGCAGATTCAAGTTATCAAGCAGCTGGGGATAATATTGAACAGGCGACTTCTCTTAGTGCTACCTTATCAGAAAAGAATTATGGTGCCATGGCAGATGGTTCCCTTAGTTCTATGCTTGAAGATTTTACATCAATGTTAAGCCAGTTTAGTGGTAACATAACAGCGATAGGATACTTGATAACAGCTCTTGCTGAAACGGTATATTCAGTAGAATCTTTTACTACAGGATTTGCATTATTTAACCAATCATACACTGAAGCACGATTCAATGCAAATATAACAGCAGACAACGAAACTCACGAATATGACTTATTTTTTACTTATTTCGCTTCAGATATACGAGTTAATCAATCAGAAGAGATGATGGCCTTTTCTAAAGCAAACGCGTCCAATGCTTGGTCAGCTGTAGGTTCAGCAGAATTTATTTCTAATACAGTGAAAACAAAATGGCAAAGAAACCTTTATTACCCTTCTCCTCCAGCAGATCCAGAGCCAAATGCGAATCCAAAATCAATAGCTGGACTTGCACATGGTATCTATATTAGTATTGCAGCATTAAAGGCAGCTGCGAACCTTGTAGAAGCAGGTGGATATGCAAGTTTAATCCAAGATTTTTTTGAATATATGGATTCCATAGATTTAGTAGATATATTCAGTTGAGGATCTTAATTCCCTCTCTTTTTCTTTTTTATAAAGCTAAAAATCGGTATATCGGTCGTAATAAGGGAGTAAAAGGTAGTAAAAATTTCATTTTTGGTGTTAAAAACATTATTTCGATTACTTGATATATAAAAGCGTGTGTGTCTGGTACTACAAATACAAGAGTTTGATGATCATCTTTTAATGTCATCTTCCACCGTTTAGCTACCTTTTTTGCCAAATGACTATTATAATATGAAATTTCTATGTTTAAAGGATGGTCAAATTGAAAAAGCT
>JAEOUE010000073.1 GCA_016839515.1 Candidatus Hodarchaeum mangrovi | reverse complement strand
GAAAGGTTTGTCCTAGAATCTTTAGATGATATGGTTGCATTACTGAAAGTAGTAGATCATTCTCAACGGTTAAAGATACTAACTATAATGTTAAATAAAGAAATGTCCTTCAATTTGCTACAGGAAGCAACCTCTCTTCAGAAAAGTGCGTTGAGTAACCATTTAGCTATTCTAATTAAACGAAATCTAATTGAAAAAATTGAACGTGGAGAATATAGACTGACTGAGGATGCTATTGCACTAATCATGAGTCTGGCTCAATCATATCTTGAAATAAAGGTTCGGGAACAAGAACGGTTGTTACGAATCCAAAGATTAATTGGAAAATATACAATTTATGGAGATGAGTCGAATTTGAAAGATGATTTAGATGTTAGAATTAAAACTCTCTCTCCAATGAGAGTGGCAAGTGTACAAGCGATTAGTAAAAGTCCTGAAAGTGAAGCATGGGGGAAGATGAAACCTTGGGCAGAAAAAATGGGGTTGTTAGATAATACGGAGGAATATCCAATTTTTGGTTTCAATAATCCAGATCCTTCCCCTGATAAGGAGGAATATGGATATGAGTTCTGGATAAAAATTGGGTCAGATATTGTTCCCCCCCCAGAGTTTAAGGTAAAAGAAATTAAATCAGGATTGTATGCTGTAACTACTACAAGACCTGCTATTACTGATGAAAATATCATTCCTGCTTGGAAACGTCTTGTTGAATGGGTTAAGAATAATAAGAAATATGACTTTGGCAGTCATCAATTGTTAGAAAAGCATTTAAATCCTAGGGCTCCTATTGAGGAACTCATATTGGATCTCTATTGTCCGATTAAGGAAGTTTAAGATAACACCTCAATCTCTCTTTCTTTATTCCACCATTGCCATTGGGCACGTTGTAAACGAAGTAACCACCATTCTAAACTGAAGCGAAACTCATATTTTTGCCAATTCACTGCAAGTATAACAAAGAATAAAGTATAGAGGAGACCAACTGCCATAGCAACTTCTATATTTGGTATAAGCATCCTACCTAATTCGTTTGGAATGGCAAAACCAAGATTATGAGTAAAGTAAATTGTAAGAACAATTCTACTCATAAGGATAATAGGTAGTAATGATGGATGAATTTCTCTTGTCCTGAACATTGGTTTTAAATCAAGGAGTAAAATCCCTCCAACACATGTAAGATATAGCGTTCCCATCGCAATGAAGACAAAATTAGAAGAGGCAGGATAAAAAACTGGTGTTGAGGCGTACAATTCCCGATCCATTAGCAATAAACCGATTATAAATAATATAGCTCCACTCAACAAAGGGATTTTAGCTTTTTGAACAATCTGCTCACCATTTTCATTTGGTAAGTTCATGTAAACACCAAGAATTATTGCTAATAAAGGAAACACAGCAAATGGGATTATTGGGGTCTGCCCTTCTTCAAATATCAGCCTTCTCAAAAATGACTCTAAATTCAATTCAATAGCATGAGCAAAACGGTTACTTTGGCTATAATCGTGAAATATAAGGAAAAATGTAAGAATTCCACAAATGATACCCATTAATATCAAGATTAAGAGCTTTTCAGCGTGCTCTGGTTTTGATCTTTTTTTTCGCCAAATAAATTCAAAAGAGAACAGGACAAAGATCGTTGAGAGAGAAAACATGTGAAAAAGTTCCCATGTGAGAATATACTTTAAGATTGGTCTTGAAACAACTATTGCAGTTATGAGTTCACCGATTTCAGCTATTAAAAAGAATAGAATTGCCCGTTTAATTAATCTCGAACGAGCTTCACTACGTTCTGCATCTGACTGTTTTTGAAGGAGCGAGTTCACTGAGTTGAAGGAATACCAAAATAGAAATCCAGGAGGGACAATGAATGCAATAATGATTAGCAATAAAGGCAATAATGGTAGATTTGGATACTTAGTGTCCAAACTCGAATCCCACCATAACCCAGTATGACCAATAACCATAATGAAGATTGAAAAGCCTTGAAGAAGATCAGTTGTAAGTAAATAAAACCGTGGATGATTGATAGTTTGTTGTTTAGTCATGTTTGATTCTTCTCCTTTCTCTCCTTATGAATATAAATAGAATAGAATAGATATTAAAATAGTTTTTTTATTTTCTGAAACAAGAATAATGAATTTTTTGACACGATTGATAAACCATCCTATATAATCTTCACCTAAATTAATATTAAACAAAAAATTTATCTCACAATTGGAGACGTTCAATGAGAAAATCTAATATGAATAAGGATGAAGAATATTATTCTAAGACTTTATTTGCTCAGAAGCTGAAGCGAGCATATGAGATTGCCTCCCCAAGAATACAACAATACTTAGAAGAGGAGATTAAATTTGTTCTTAATTATATTACTGCTTTTCATACAGTCTTAGAACTAGGTTGTGGATACGGTAGAGTATTGAAATACCTAGCTGAAAAAGCACATAAAGTAGTAGGGATAGATATCTCACAGGTTAATTTAGATTATGCCAAGGATTACCTCTCTGACTATAAAAATATCGAGATTCATTTAATGACAGCTAGGAAGCTCAGATTTTCTCCCCAATCGTTTGATTTAGTTATAGGAATACAAAATCCTATTTCGTCCTTCAAGATTGATCCATATACATTAATAGAAGAAAGTCTTCGTGTGACTAAACATAAAGGAAAAGTCCTTATTTCAAGTTATTCTGAAAAGATATGGAATGAAAGACTTGATTGGTTTGTTGAACAATCAAAAAAAGGATTGATAGGGGAAATTGATTTTGAAAAGACTAAAGATGGAATTATTGTCTGTAAAGATGGTTATACTGCTACTACATTTAGTAAGGAGGATTTCAGTCTTCTCATCTCAGAACTCGATTTAAACGCTGAAATTGTTGAAGTAGATAACTCTAGTATCTTCTGTGTTATTAAAGTAGAGCATAAAAATAAGCTTCGGTAAAAAAACTAAGTTTGAACATCAAAATAAATTATTTTGGTTCTTTATTTTTAATTTTCATCTTAGGGATTTTTTCTGGAACCGTTGGAGGAGGAATTTTGTCTTTTGGATGTTTTTGGATAATTTTTGGTGGAGGCTTATTGACGATTTGATCAGGAGTTTTCTCTTTTAGAGGTGAATGAGTAGGTGGAGGTTGACGAACTTCCTTCCCTGGAGTTTTTTCTCGAATCTGTCTTTGTAAGGGTTGATTAATTGACCTTAACTGTTTTTTATCGGTTATTACCCCATGTTTTGAGGGAGGCCGAAAAAGATCCTCATGAACATTTTCAGGTGGATTCATTCCAGAGGTTTTGTCACGTTGATGAATAAAACCATGAGAAGAGGGTTTTTGAGAGTGATTATTAATTAAATTTCTATCATCAATAGGAGGGGGATTATTAACAGGATTAGAATCCTTTAATCGGATCTTTTGAGAACCAAAGTCAGAAGGAGGGGTTATCTGTGATTTAGGGATAGAATTCCTTTCTTGAGCTCTAGGAGGAGGTAATTTAAAGTCAGTTTCATCAGGAGTTTTGACTTTAATAGAATTCTTAGGAATAGAACCTTCACTCGGAACTTTCTCTCGAATTGAGTCCGTGGGTTTTTTCTGACGAATTTTACGTAAAGGCATCTAGTTCCTATTCCTAAAATGATTCAGCTAGAAAAGTTAATGAATTCTAATTACACAATATAACCAGAGTATTTAACCTTTAGGGAATTAGGAGGATAAATCTCCTAATCTAGTCTTTAACGACCCAATAAAAATCCTATACCTGAAAAAAGAAAAAATAAGCCATATAGAAGTCCAATTAAATCTTGTGTAAGGGAGCCAACAAAAAGGAATAGACAACCAAAGAGGAAAAAGGTAATAATTGCCGTCCATTCAGCAGAGGGTCCTCGTTCGGAATGAGCAGTTAATCTAATGAACTTATAGCGTGTAAAACTACGAATTAATAGAGCAGTAGAAACTGCAAGATAAGGGAAAGCAAGGATGGAAAGTAATGTAATTCGTAAAATAGATTCACCTCCAGCAGGTTCAATGTCAATATTAAAGGTAACTAAAGGATTTTGAGACCCAAAAGGAAAAATAAGACCCGCAGCTAACACTGCAAGTGGAATAATATTTGCAAATGAGAAAAAATAAATCTCATTCAAAGTGGCCCGATTATCAAGATAGTAAAAAATCCTCATGAAGTATATTATCGTTACTGTAATATACAACGTTAGAAAAAGCGTATTTAATGCTAATGTGTCTTCATTACGAATGAAGAAGAAGATAGTTGCAGAGGCACCCATTAATAAAATAAACCATGCAATGGAGTGTCTTGAAGGCATAATATTTCCCTACTATCGTAATTGATTTTTTTTAAACATATTTATTATCTTTTCATAATTCGTCCCAGAAAGACGAATCATTTTAGAGGTGCTAATAGATTTATTACAGCGAGAACAGATCTCTGCAACCGCGAGCCATTTTTGAAATTCATTTGCATGACTTGGATGCCTGCAATGAGGGCAGATGACAACTTGGCGGCTTGGTTCAATGGGAAATTCATAACAAAAGATACATCGAAAGTCATCTTGAGTTAGATGTTGACCTGCTGGACGTAAACTCGCCATAATTGCTGAAGTAAGTTTCTGAGCCGGCTGACGTGAGACACTAATAGCAGGAGCTACTTGAACATCTGTGTGAGACGAGCGTTGAACCCTTGCGCTTTGATTTGGTTGTATAGAGCGAGGTCTACTTGGGGTAGAGGAGCTTTCCCAAGAAAAGTACGGTCTCGATTGATCTGAAGAAGTAGTGGGACGTCTTTTCCTTGAAGGACTCAAGACAACACGACGGAAGGGAACTAGTACCACTTTCATAATATAGTAATTGATAAACAGAAATAGAGAGAGGATTACAGAAATGACCCCTATTAACTCTCCTACACCTGTTTCCCACCAGATAAATAAATAACAAATTATTAGAAGGAAATTACCCCAAATAAGAAATGCATTCGGAAAACGTCTCCGAAAAATAAAAATTGAAGAATATCTACCTGAATAGAATCGACGTAAGAAAATTAAAGTTAACCCTGATGTTGGGAGAATAAAAAGAACCCCAAAGAGGTTGAGAAATAAAAGAAATCCTTCCATTCCAATAAAGTTTAGATCAATTGTTAATTCTATAAGATCAATTTGGAAAAAGGGTTCTCCACTAATTGAAGCAAATGCTGCTATACCACTTCCAAGAAAAGCTAACAAAGTCGGGATCGAAATAAAGATAGCAGACGCAAGAGGAGCATTATAACTTCTGTAATAACGCCATTCATCTATCCATTTTATCGAAAGAATAGTAAAGAGTGTCAGATAAAGAAATGTTAAGGCAATATCTTGCGATTGACCAAATATAAAGGTAATAATAGTGAAAGTAAGGCCAATTGTGAGAATTGAAAGATAAACATTTCTCTGAACCAACGATTAAACACAATCCTTTTGATAATTGGTTAATCATGATCATATTCCAAAAACATAGCTTTTCCCTCTGAAAGTGGTAATAATGTTTCCATCAGATCAGGAAGACTTTCTAAGGAGCTATTTAAAACCTCAAATCGAGGATATTCCCAAGTACTCAGATTTTCTTTCAAACGGAATATTTTAAATCCATAAGAACGATTAGATATGCGAGTGGGATCGATTACTAAGGCAATAGGGGAAGTTAAAGGAGAGGCATTACTAGAAAGACGTTGGTATCGAACTTGAGTTTGATAATCGGTCTCACTCATGAATGCGCCGTAGGAAGGGTGGGAATGATACCAACCAAGGATAATTTGGTTTTTTTTACTACTTTCTTTGTAGACTTTAACCATACTTTGGGGATTATTGATTTGAGCGGTAATATCAGTACCATGTCCAATGGGAAAAGCATCAGTTACAATCAAACAGGCTAGAGGGGTATCAGCGTTTTCCGTGTAACCCGTTAATAGGCCAATGACCTCTATCCACTTCGTACGAGGGATTTTAGGGTGAGCATACTTAAGAGCATGTAAAGCTAGACGAATATATGCTTTAAGATGGATTTTGACTCTTATAGGATCACTTTCAGTTATCAACTCACTATAATCTGTAAGTCCTAGATCAACAGCTTCCTGAGATTCATTAGGTGTTAATGGAATCACTTGATCGAGTGATGTAGGAAGTTCTTGAAGGAGATCAGAAGGAGGGAACTTTAAAGTAAGAGTAAATTTATCAGGATCAAATTGAAATGCCAAATCCCTCAATAACACTTCAAAGAGATTTCCAGTGTCTTGAGTACGTTTTTTCTTAGATGGCATTAATTCTCACCACTTATCCTTAGCATATTTTTTTGTTACCTCATGCGCCTTCTTCTTGAAGTTGTTTTTATCTTGAAGATATTCCATGGCAGCTTTCTTATTAAAAACATCATGAGGATTAGTATAGGCCTCATCAATATTGAACATAGCCAAAATTGAATAAATAACTGTTGTAATATTTTTTGAATGAGACCACCCTTGAGTTTTACCGACAAGATCAGGATCAACAATTCCAAGACAGATATTTCTCTTTCCTGCATATTCATCTGGTTTTGGCCAGAAATTTGGATGCCAAATTGGCGTATGAAGCCGTACAAAAGGTGGAGAATATGGATAGTTGGAACCAAATTTTATTTCTAGTTTAAACTTCCCTTTCTCATAGGGTGTACCTTTTGGTCCTTCCAATAAAACAGCTAAATGTTCAACAGATTTTTTTTCCCCTGGAAATGCTTTAAGCTGTTGGATTACTTTTTGTTTGTATAGCGTTTTTAATTGATTATAATCGTCGGCTATTCGTTTCATACGAATTGACATAAGTTTTACACCTCAATTTTAAATTGTAAATAAATCGATGAGCCATCCTCAAATCCAGAAATAAAAACTGTCTCATAATCCCGAATTTTTGCATTAGTAAATGTTAGAGATGGATCAATTTCCATAACATTCGAAGAATCAATCTTAAAAAGGGTTGGGGGAAATTCCTGATCAATAGGAAGATTTTTCTCAGAAGCTATCTGTTTCAATGTTTGAGCAATAGTATAAGAACTTTTAACCTTGATTTTATACAAGGGTGTGCGATTAGACCCACACATTTCACATTTAGGATTGGGAGATTTCTCTAATTCATAGAATTTCCCAGTCAATCCATTATATATAAGATAATTAAGTTGTAAAGTTCCTAGCTTACCCTCAGAAGAACTATGAAGATGATGAAGGATTTTTACTGCTTCTTGAGACTGAAGTGATGCCATAACAGCATTGATTGTTATCACTGTAGGTTCATGGTTATCAATAATCTGAATAATTTGATTTGTTGTGAAAGGGATGCTTTGAGGGAAATATTCTTGAAGGAGTTTATTAGCATAGTTTTGAATTTCACTGATCTCTGTGGTATTCTTAACATTGACTGGTCGGCCATGGTCTTGTTCAAATTGAAGCTGACCTTTAAGAATACAATGAGCAGGACGACGAGGAATACCAACGAGTGTACAAGCTCCTAATTGGTCTTGTTCTCTCTCTGTCAATGGATCGCATTCTAAACAGGCATTTTTAAACGGCCAGATGACATATACATGTCCATTATACGCAGCTGTACCTGCATCAATCATTGGTTTTCTATTATGTATAGCTCGTCGATTGAGTTCTACTCGTGCTTCAATAGAGTCTAAACCAGCAATATATAGATCTACTTCTTGAAAAATATATGGGGGGAGATCTTGTAGGGATGAATGAAAAGCATCAACTTGAATAAAGGGATTGATTTCTTTCAGTTTTTTAGCAGCCCATTTTGCCTTAGAAGTTCCTTCAGGGGCATCAATAAATAAAATTTGGCGATTCAGATTTGAATATTCAGTGGTATCAAGATCAACAAGGATCAGATGACCAACACCTACCATAGCAAGGTTCTTGGCAACTTCTACACCTAATCCTCCAATTCCAATAATGAGAACCTTGCTTCTTTTTAGTAAATCTTGATTCCATCCTGGTAAGCGGAATTGTCTGTCAAACCGTTCCTTTTCTTTTTTACTGAGAATATTACTCTCAAAATTTGACATCTGAATCAGCCTCATTGATAAATTAGCCTGCTGTGCTTACAGGGATGATTAACACCTCTAAACCATCTTCTAAATCATAATTAGATAAAACATCATCAGAATCCATGGTCCGCCCACTGACTGACAAATGAAAATCCTGAGGATCTAATCCGAAAATCTCGCCTAAAGTGGCCGCAAGCTCCTTTACCGCCATATCAGGATCAACAGTAAGTTTTTCTAACTTTTCCCCAGGGCCAATCGTGGAGCGAAAGAATAAAGTAATTCTGGATCCTTTGGGACGCTTTGATTGAGGGATTTTCTCTTGAATAGATGGAATTTGCTCATCTTTTTCTTCTTCGGGTTCATCAAACTCATCAAAATCTTCATGTTCAGACATTTTTACATCAAACCTTAGTAAAGTACTTCTTTCAGAAGAATTTATTAGAAAACCTAATTTAAAAAATAGCTGATTTAAACCCAAAGAAAAAAATTAGCTGGCAAAAATTAGCCAGCTGTAGAATGGGGGATTAATAATACTTCATCGCCATTGTCGATACCATAATCACCAATGGGTGAATCTTCAGCAAGAGTACGACCTGCATGAGAAAGATGAAAATCATCAGGACTCAAACCAAAGATATTGGCTAAAGTATCTCGAACTTCACGGACGGGGGTTTTTTCTCCCACGGAAATCTTTTCTGTTCGTTCAGGACCTACCGTAGACTTAAAGAAAATGTTTTTCTTTGGACCGGCATTTAATCCTAATCCTGCAGGGGTTTTAGCTTGGGCAGGTGTTTTAGATTTTATCTCGTTTTTTTGTTCTAGATCGAAATCTAGATCTTCAAAGTCACTCATATTTTTTCACATCATTTTCGGGGTTTTTTGGTTGTTTTTTTCCT
>JAEOUE010000072.1 GCA_016839515.1 Candidatus Hodarchaeum mangrovi | reverse complement strand
TCCAGATCCTGAGACTCCGTAGACATGGAGAAACACCTCTAAAGAGTCAATAATCGTTAAATTCTTTGCAGTATCAGGGCGAAACATTGAATCACTTAAATTCACGTTTACGACATACCAATTAAATTCTGATTTTTTCCTGATATCGAAATAGAGATTTTCCGAGTCATTAACACCCCCTGCTTGATTACTTACAATCCAATAAGTACGTCCAAGATAGATCTGGTTAGTATTATAAAAATAAATCGTAAAACCTGCTTGATAATGAGTACCACCATCATGCTTGATTGCAAAATTCAAATTCCAATCCCCTTTTTCTAGGTTGGTGATTCTTTGTCTATAACCTATTCGTTGTTCCGAACTAGCAGCCTGTAAACATGCATGACGTTTCCCCTCATAAACTGTTACTATATTTGCTAAACCAGGAGATGGCCATGAAACTTGCTCCCAAGCATCAAATTTGTTTGAGTTTTCAAAATCTCCATTGATAACTTTATTCTCTACTTCAACAGAATTATTTACATCCATACTTATTTTTACCCCGTGTGTAGGGATACAGAGAACTAATGACGCGATTTCAAGTAGAAAGAATATTGAAAAAATTGTATAGATAATTTTCACTTCGTGTTCTTCCTCCAGTTGATTAAAATGCTAGGTGTTGTAATAGATTTTCTGTGTTAAAAATTTATTGTTTTTTGTGAAATTATTACTTCTTCTGTGATGATAGAAGATATTTGGGATTTTATGAGATGAAATTGATTTTCTGCATTTTTTTTAACCGAATTAGTTGTTGTTGAGCGAACACCTTCTCACCAATTATGCGTCGTTTTCAGTTTGTTCAGATAATTGTACACTATTCTTGAGGTGCTTCAGTGCTAACTCAAAATTTCCGAAAATATTATTAGACGAAAGCTAGCTGTAAAAATTATAATATCTGTTTGAAGAAGTAATTCTTTAATTATGATAAAATTTTTATCTTAATTCTTGTTGAATGACAAAAAGCTCATTCTCATATTTGGGTCATTTTTTCCTTTTCTTATTTTCAAAAAGACAAAATTGCTATTTTAAAATTCTGGATAAAAATTTTTAATTCTTTATACTAATTGAATCAGAATTAGATTTCATTAGTTGAATCTATGATCCACATATCCTACACCATTAAAATTCCTTTTGACGGAATATTACTAATGTTTTTTTGAAGAAGGTTCATTAAATTGCGTAAGGGTCAGCGAAAAAAGATTTTCCAGTCCTTTCTTGAGACAATTATGTCTGAGGGAGGTAAGAATAATCAGGTAATTTTCACAGAGCCTAATTCGGGGAAATATATTCAATTTATAAGTGCTAGGGGGGATAAATTATTAATAATTGATATCCCCAAAGGATCGTTCAATAAAGAAGAGAGAAAGAGATTGATAGACCGATTTCACCCTTTGCTCGAAGAATTTGATCACTCATGGCAGGCAGAAATTTCATTACTTCAAGGATCAATAATAGCTGAATCGATTTTCCGTGATATTTTCTTATTATCAGATAACTATTCATTTGAGACTAAATTATCTTTAAGCTAAGTCAGAATACGGAGATTTTAGTTTTTAGAGACACAATATAAATTTGTAGGTATAGGTAAGAAACCTTTTGGAACTATAGAGTTGCAAAGGAAATTTATACCATTCATTATCCTATAGTTTAGGAGGACCAATCTAATCCGAAGTAAAAGTGATTTGACCTGTTCAATTTTTTACCATCATCAATAAAACTATAAAAGTAGGTTATGAGAAGTACATTATTCTAAAGATAAGCTAAAAGAAAGTTGAAGTTGAAATATAAAAAACTAATATCATCTAAAGATGATTTATTATGACCAAAGAGATGATTAACCAATCCAATAAATATGACTCTATTGCCTTTCCACAAGAATACAGTACGCTTGTAAGAATTTTAACAAAAACGAGAAAGGATTTTAATGCCCTTGCTCGTTGTTTTAATTCTTTTAAGGATCCTAAATCATGGCCTGAAGGGTTTGGAGGAGCATTAGTTTTTACAGGGGAATTTTTAGCTAAAGATATGGAATATTTAGATATCGAAAGTCATTTTATTGTCCACCCTCCTGATGATCCGAAAATAATAGCTGGAGTCTCGTTTGTTGGAAAAACATGGAACATTCCAGGTGCTTATTATGTGCAACTACTCGGAGTCGATCCAGCATTTCAAGGAAAGAAGCTTGGTAAAGCTTTACTTCTGCACTCAACAAATTATGCCTATAAACAAAACGCTAAATTAATTACACTTCATACCTGGTCAGGGAATCTGAAAGCATTACCATTTTATAAACGCCAAGGGTACAAATGGCGTCCCGATACTGGGGTTTATATGGAAAATTATATCCCTCAAATTCTTAATTACACATACTTTACAGAATTTTTCACAAATTTGGATAGATCTTGGTATGAGGCTTTTAAGCCAGTTATTGATCAAGAACCGAATAATGAATACGAAGAACAAATGCTTTGTTACGAGTACTATTTTGAGGAAGGATCCCAATCACTTAAAGTGTGGATTGATCGATCAATAGGCTCCATTTGTGGATTTCATATTATTTACGGTCATGAAAATCTTTTGATTAAAGCACGGACACCTAATTCGGAAGCATATATTGGCAATGAAGAATTTCCTGTCATATTACATGTAGAAAATAACACCTCAAAACTAAAGAAGTTATCTGTTGAAATAAATTCTAGTGAAAAGATTTTTTTGAGTGATAAACTTCCCCCGTTCAGTTTTGAAATTATGCCAGGTCAAAATTATGAATTAATGATCCATGGAAAATTTTCTTTTGATACAGATGAATTAAATCTTAAACAATTTCCTGATATTTTTTCCGAAAATGAAATAACAATGGATATTACAATTGATGGTTCCACATTCCCCTTGAAGGTGGGCAAGGTTCCAATTAATGCAATAAAGGCTACATTGGTACCAGAAAATTATTCAACAACTCCAAACCACACTACCAAATTATCTATTGCCATTCAAAACGCAATGAAGAAGAAAATGAATATTCAGCTTCTTGTTGAAGGAGGAAAGTACACCAAGCTTCCTCAACAATTATATAACGTTGAACTCCCAGTGTTTGATACTTTAATCAATGTACCTATTAAAATCAAACAAACTTCGACCGTTGCAGAAATAATTCAATTAACAATCAAATCAGAGAGCGGTGTAATCCTCTATAGCCAACAATTTCCTATTCAAATATTCAATGAAAGTAAAACCATAACTTATAAACTAGATCAAAGACTATTCATCGAAAACAAGCACATAAGAATTTACGTCTTTGAAAAACCTCAACCTGGTTCGAATGAAGCTTTCATTATTGATAAATTAAGGGGGTTGAAAGTTTTTGGTAATGCGAATATACTTGGTTATCCATTTGATACAGAAGGGAGTGAATTTTATACTTTGCCTCATATTCATAAGGTTCTAGAACATGAGAATGGGTTAACCCTCCAATCAAGTGCTGAGTCGCAAAAAAACTTTGGTATATGTTTAACAAGAATGATTTATCTTCCTAACGATTCAGAAGAAGTATATGTGAGTTGGTATATTGAAAACAAGGACAATAAGATTAAAGAGAATTTAGGAGTTCAAAGTTCGACCTATTGGTGGCCAGGTGGGCTACCACCCATAAACAGGATAATTCCTCATAAAGAGGGGTTGTTTAATCTCAGATTTCTTGCATTCCCAATTGATTTTGGAAAAGATCCAAATGATCTTCAAGAAGGATGGCAAGCATCTGTTTATGAAACAGGAGTTATTGGAACACTTTTCGATCATCAAAAAATTAATCAGGTGGTAATTGGCAGAACCTATCCTAAAATTGACCACAAAATCTCTGAATTAAGTCCAGGCGAGACTATCGAAACTTCTCCTATTATTTATAGCTTTAAAAGTACTTGGGAAGAAGTACAAAAAGCTTGGTGTAATCATTTTAATCCTTCTCCTCAGAATAAACTTAAACGGGGCATCTTATTAAAATCTGCGAAAGAACTTGGGCTTGTTTCTCCCTCAAATGGAGAGAATATATCTCGTGGACTTATTATTGATGCAGCTAATCCAGAATTAGCTCTTAAGATCAAAACACAAAAAGACACTGTTCTAAAGGGTATAATCAATTTTTCTAATTTAGAAAGTAGATTAAATCCTTCATCGGTTAATTTACCTGAACTTAAAACTAATGAATGGAAATTACCTCTTCATATCACCCCGAAGTATGATGAAATAATTTCAGGAAATCTTGTTTTTGATTCTTTAACACGGGTTTACAACTATCCATTATCACTTGGATTCTATAACAGCTCCAAGAATGTCAAAATTTTTCAAAAAGATAATTACTTTGAAGTATCAAATGGATATTTGACATTCTGTGGCAGTGAAAACTATAGAGGACAACTCTTTTCCCTTGTTCTAAAAAATTCTGACAAAAATATTCTTCATACTGGAGCAGTTCCATTTCCTGAGGTAAAACCTTATCTTTGGTGGAATCTTTTTTTTGGAGGAATTGGGAGTATCCTTAGACCACCAAATAGCCAAGATGAAGTCGATTATAACACATTAAAATGGCAAGGTTATAAAGCTTCTTTAGGGAAATGGACAGGTATTGGATTTGAGAGCAATATCATAACTTATAGTAACAAAATTAAAGGTTTACAGGTAAAAACAGAATATTTAACGTTACCCGAATCACCTTTTTTGTTAGTATCATCCTGTATCAAGAATCATTCCTCAGTACCTCGAAAATGTTTCTTACAGGTTCGCTGTGATATAAAAACATCGAATTCTATATATGATTATTATTATATTAATGTAGATGGGCAACTAGCTTCCTATCATCTTCAAGAGTATGAAAGTAATGTCTGGTTAGAAAGGGATCCTCTTGGAACTTGGGCTGCTTTTAGAAAACGAGATTCAAACCATTTTATAGGCGCAGTTCTTCCTCAAAGACAATTTCATGAAGCTATTGCTACATACGCTCCAAATTTGACATTTTTTTCATTTGTAACAACAATTAATAACTTAAAAGTCGTAGGTAACACATCTTTAAAAGTTGATACACTCTATTTAATTACGAAAGATCTTTCAAGCATTGAACCTTTTACTCAATCCAATCTTCGTGATTTACAAAATTTTGAAGTCGAGATTTGAAAAGAAAAAAGAAAATGGAGTTATTTATAGAAGTATTTTCTACGAAGAAGAATGAATCCAATGACGATAAAAGCACTTAAATAACTCCATCCATAAGTCAGATTAATTGTTGGTTCTGATCTTTGTTCCTCCGATTTTGTTTCAATGGTTGAGTTTGAAGTAGAAACATTATCCGGATTACTGGTTGTAGGGGATGTTATTATAGGAGATGTTGTTGTAGGGGATGTTGTAGTTGGTGGATTTGTTGATGTTGTAGGAATAATAGAGCTTACAATAACTCCTGTTAATTCCATTTTAGACAGAATTGTTCCATCATGATGTTCTATATCTTGTCGTAGCCAAAGAAGCCAGCCAGTAGCGATATCGAAAATATAATCAATATACATTCGACTAAAAGAAGTATAATTTTCTGCAATTTTATGGAAATGAATACAAGTTGAGTTTAGAATTAGTTTCCATGATGTATTAGCAAAAGTTTCAAGAATTAAGGTGACATTTGTAGTAGTAAAGAAATAAGGTATACTTATTTGATCTTTTGTCAGGTTATACCAGTTATTTGATAATATAGTTCCATTTGCTTTAATTATTGTTTCATAGAATTTCAGTTCCAAATCAGTATGCAAAATTAATGTATAATTCATTGTATCCCCCAGTTCTGTTATTTGACCTGATGTGAGATTATAAGCATCAGTCAATCTTAAGATAATAGAGTCACCAATCCTAGCGCCAAATGTAAAGTGGTAAGGATTGACTGGAAGACTTATATAAGGGGTGTTTGGATCATCAGATGTATTTTTTATCATCCCTGTAGCTTGTTGAGACAAACTCATTAATAAGATCAGTCCAATTATTAAGAATGATCCAATGAATTTTTGACTAATGATTCTCATAATTATCACTTTTTTATTCTATGCATTTAATGTAACTAAAGGTTCAAAAAACTAATTGAATAAGATAAACAATAGTTAATCAAATAAAATCTAATCAGAGAATTTACTAGAAATTGAAGAAACATTAATTTTATATGATGCAATTTATTCTTTGTTATGAGTGATTGGTGTGCATTCAGATCGTGAAATTCCAATAAAAGACATCTATTGGTTGATTTCGGACAAAATATCATTCAATCCTGAGAATGAATCATTTCTTGACTATTTAACAATAGCAAGACAAAAATTTGACCATCCAAGACCGATAAAACAGCGGTTGTATGCAATTATTGGGATTATTGCTATTATTATAGCATTAATTTATACAATCCTCAATGCTATTGATTTTAGTGTCCGGTTTTTCATCGATGGAGTTCTGGTTGGTCCTACTGAACTTCAGAATCCCTTTTTTTCATTATTAATTGTTACTTCAATGTATGCTTCAATATTAGGCCAGATCTTAGCTATTGGATATCTAAGCTTTAATTATTTTTTAACCAAGGAAAATTGGTCTACTTTTCATGATCAAACATCGAATTTAATTAAACGACTTTCAACAACTGGCCAAATAGAAGATTTTGTGAAGTTTGATAATACAAAGAAGAAACCTAGTTTTCGCTTGGAAAAAATTTCCATTGATTTCCAAATTCAATGGCTCTTTCCCTTTCTTTTCCGTGGTTTTCCTCCATTACTTCTTGAACTTCTAGTTCTTTCCTTCCTCCTTCCCTTTCTTTTGGCAACATTCGTTTCATTGTTTTTTGCTCTATTCAATTTTGACTTTTTCACAATGGTGATAATGTTTTTTTTATTTATTTTAGTCAGTTTTGGCATTGGGTCCAACTCCTTAGCTATTTATAGGAGCTGGCGAAGGTATAATTTTATTCGGACCTCAATGATTACCAAACAACAGGAAATTATTCATCAACTACTTTTAAAGAATGAGAATGAATTGACTATTTTAAGAAATTATGAAAATTTAAGAAAACTTGAAAAAATGCATCCTTTTCCTCTACCTGGATTCATTCGTGTAACAGCTCTATTACCTTTAATTGGTTCATTAATTGGTTATGCAGTCGGTTTGATAATTTTAATATAGAAGAGTGGTACAAGTATTTATTCCAGAAGATTTTCTTAACACAATTGAATCATCAATAAAACGACGGATGTCTTGTAGATCCTTTTCCAACACGAAAATTACCTCTGAGGCACAATATCAACTGTTAAATTTCTTTAAGATAAATAAATATAGCCCCTTCTCGAAGTTGGGATCTAGATTCGAACTTATTGAATTAGAAAAATTTTCTGAATTAATACGAGGGAAATTAGGTACATACGGATTTATTCAAGGTGCACATACTTTTTTGATTGGGATTATGACTCAAATGGATTTTGATCACGAGCATCTAGGGTATACATTCGAAAATTTAATTCTATATTCTACATACCTTGGATTAGGTTCTTGTTGGTTGGGAGGGACATTTCACCGTGCTTCATTTGCTTTAATTATCCATTTATTAGAAGATGAAACAATTCCTGCAATTGCCCCTATTGGTATCCCAGCTCAGGACCCAAGCCTTAGAAGCAAGATTATTAGATGGGCTGCTCAGGGAGCTAAAAGGAAATCCTTTTCAGAATTATTTTTCAAGGATTCATGGAAAAAACCATTACAACCTGATTTTTCGGAGATTTTTTTTAAACCACTTGAAATGGTGAGATTAGCACCCTCAGCATCAAATAGACAACCTTGGCGTATTTTATATAGTTCTGAAACAGAAAATTTTCATTTTTTTGTTGAAAGTAGCAAAAAACGCACTCATAAATTAGCTAGATGGCCCGATTTTCCCCGTATTGATTTAGGGATCGCAGTATGTCATTTTGATCTTACAGTCCAGTCATTAAGATTGAAAGGAAGTTGGCGGTTCTTAAATGAACTTCCTAACTATGAAAATCTTAATTATTTAATCTCTTGGGTACCTGAATAGTAAATTTAAATGAAAAAAAAAGAAATCCTCTTGTTGTACAACAAGAGGAATTAAAGAAATGGGATATCTATTTTCCATTTAGAAGGAAGGCCAATACCAAGAACGAAAAAAACACTGACAATTAAGAGTAAAAGGGGTAAAATACCGAAAATTTCCGCTTGACTTAATATGGGGGTTAAGGATTCAACCTTCAGAAAAGCTAACAAAACCCCACCAATTGAAATTAATAATCCTCCAATTGAAAAGAAAACTGAAGTCCATTCAGTACTTTTTGATATAAATGCAGTATACAAGGGGATGATTACAATAGATAATCCCGCTGGGATATGTGTAAGCAATAAAATCATCGTTTTCATATCAGGTAGGAAAATATCTGTTCTGGCTAGAGTTAATAATACGATAAGGACAACAGAATAAATCGTATAATATAACCAATACTTCTTATCAGCCCATTCTACATTATAAAGTCCAATAGCTAAACAAACTGGAATTAAAGCAGCAACAACAGGAACTAGATCTTCTTCCAAAACTTCAAATCCAAGGAGGATAATTAATACTCCAGAGATAAAGAGTACAAGAAAACTAATGGCCCAAAATAAATGATTAAGACGTTTTAGTTCTAAAAACTTTTTAAACAATAAAAGGGTTAGTAAAAGAGCGACAATACCTGTAATTAACAATAAACCTATGGTAATAGGATCTTCTAACACGTTTTTGAACTCCTTTCTATTTTGAAACGGATAATTCAATCTCAATTTTTGGATTAAAAATATTATCTGGGAATACTTGTAAGTAGGTAGGGAAAAAGTTAGTGTCTATAGTACTCTGAATTGAGTTAAGCACTAAGTCATTGACTGTAATGTTTCAACTGTTTTCTTGCGCATTCCAGGCTTGTAAGAAATTAATTTCCCATTCAAGAGGATTCCATAAGTCCCATAGGGATGAATCGCATTATGTTGTGCTTCAGAAGCAGAATTTATCAATTTAGATTGAAATGACACTGTGTTATTCCTAGCAAACTCTTTAATATCTTCAATCAATGCAGGGATATAAGGACATTGATGAGAATATGCAACAAAGATTCCTTTACTATATTTTTTAGAATAGTCATTATCAATCGGATAAAAAGAGGGTTTGGGAGCAGAATTGTTCAGAAATTTAGCATAAAGGCCAATATTTTCATCAAATTGATCTACATGCTGAAAACCCATTTTTTCGAAAATTCTCTTATTTGGTAGCCATCCGCCTTTTTCAGCAGTCATACCAATAACTCCATTCATACCTAAAGCAACAGCGTCATCAATTGCAAGTTGGATCATTGTAGTTGCATATCCTTTACCCTTATGTTGACCAACAATCCATAAACAGTGAATTACCATGAAATAATCTGCATTTATTCCCCTCCAATTATATTTACTGGGTATATATTCAATAAATCCCCGAAAAGAGTACTTGGTCTTTTCTTTAACTTTCAGAATTTTATATTTCAATCCCTCGGGAAATCTTTCCTTGATCCATGTGATTTTATTTTGATACCCTTCCTCTTTTTTTTGAGATTGTTTACAGAAGAGGCCAACCTTATCCAAATTTTTTGAGTTCACATCAATAATTTCAAAGCTCATAGATGAAAGTTTTCTTAATTTTAGATAAATTTTACTCAGGGAAAAAATAGAAAACATGATTGGTTTATGATATATTTGTTACCTAATTCTTTGCTATTTCAAGTGAATAGATATTATTCTAGCAATTGGTTACGACTTTTGTAGGAGGCATAATTTGTCGGTGTTGAAGTACTTGGTACCCCAAAATTTCAAATGCTTCATAGACATTCATTCCAGAAAGAGCAGATGTGAGAAGAAAAGGTACATCACAACGAAAATCGATCCGTAATTCATTGCGGAATTTTGTTATTTCTTCTTGAGTTATAACTATTTTTTGCTGGAGATCACACTTATTTCCTAGAAGGACAACAGGGAAAGGGACACTATAACCAATATTTTTGAGAACTTCTTGTTTCCATTCGCGTAGATTTTTAAGGGTTTCGGGTCGTGTCAGATCAAATACCATCATTATTGCCTGTGATCCACGATAAAATGTGCTACGAACAAACTCAAATCGTTGTTGGCCTGCTAGATCCCAGATTTGAAATTTTATTTCCCGATCATCTACCGTTGCGGTATGGGTACAGATATTTGTACCAATTGTTAAGTTATAACCAATACTAAATCCCTTCCCAAGGAAACGCTCTACAATGGAGCTTTTTCCCGTTCCCCCATCACCAATGAGACATACTTTAAATAAATGATCATTTGTCTCAAATAGGTTTTGGAGCATAGAAATCACTTTATCTATATTATAATCCTGATTTTATTTCTAGTGAGCATTCATAAAAGAGTTACCAGACAATCTCTCCGAATATTCGAGAAGTGTAATTTTCTTGGTTCTTCTGTTTATTTTTCTAAACTGCTGATTATTTTTGAAAAGAAAATGAATTAAATCGATTGTAAAGCAGGATGTGAAGTACTAGATTTTAAAAAATAATTGAATCATTCGTTTTTTACAAAATTAAACCTTCAAAGTTTTTCTATTAATGTTTGAATAATAAAGGTAATAAAAGGATAATGTCACAATATAGTTTAAGAGAATCATGAAACCACGATATTATTTATTATCTTTTCTATTCTTATCAATAATTTATTTTGGACTTGTTAATGCAATTTATTTTCTTCCTATAGTTTACGATACCACAGAAGGCACTATTGACATAGGAATCAACGAGGACATTGTAATTTTTGAAAAATGGACAAAAGAGGTTTCAGTAAAGATTTCACTCATTTTTGGGGGACCGATTACCCTGATACATCAAGTTATCAGTGATGATTTCTCTGATGATATTTCCCAAGTCGGTAATTATTCTTATGAATTTCATACAACTAAAATCCGACTCGCCACCTCACTAAATTCTACTTCAGCTAGAGTTTATTATAAAATCCTTGATTATACCTCCCCTCTACTTCCTAAGGTAGATACGTGGGATATTCCGTTAGAAGCTTACTTTCTATTAATGGGAAATGCTATTATTCTCTATTCGTTAATCTGTGGAAGCTTATTAATAATTTTAGTTATAAAATATCGCGAGTCTCTTCTTAAATACTTGAACGAATTTTAAAGTAATATCATTTCAAAATTTTATATTTATCAAAACGATAATACCGAGTACTTTCTCTAGATAACTTTATTTTCTTTTTACAATTTTTTCAAGCTATATATAGATGAGTATTGGAATTTAAGTGTAATGAAACCATATATTGAATTCTTCTTAAAATTTGATTTATCTAACAGATTGTCTAAAAGGGATGTTTCTAAAAATGATATTCAGATAGTTTTACTTTCTCTCTGTCCTTTTGATCATTTACCAGGAGAAATCATTAGAACAAGAAAAAATGAGTTTATCGTGCGTGTATTTTTTACTGAAACACAATATTTGGAAACTGCTTATCGTCATCTTGAAGGAAAAATGGAAGAATTACGTGATTCCTTAAATTTATCAGTGCATAACTTGGGGGGTGAAGTAAAAGATGCTCAAGTAGGAGTATTAAGCACTACAGATGTAATAGAAGTTAAAAACTACTCATAACCTCATGATTTATTTATAGTCATAAATTTTTCATCAAAAATGGGGAATAAATTTCCAATACTTTCTGTGTCTAGGTTCCAATTTAAGAGAATTGGTTCAAAAGTCTTTAATTCATCCGCTAGGTTAATTAATAAGTTATGTATAGATTGAGGATTCACCTGACAAATCGTATAAAGAAGAAAGTTACTTTTTTCTTTAACAATGAACTGATGTAAGCAAATAAGGAATGGATCTATTTGTATAACATTAGGTGCATCATGGGATGTTTCAGAAAAGTGTTGAATGACTGAAAGAATTTCACCTACGAGAATTGGATGAATTAATAAATCATTTGTATCAATATACTGTCGTCGTACAACCAACATCCCATTGTTTAATAATCCAGCTTCAATGATAAATTTTCTAAGCATTATATAATCAATATTTTATCTCTTCAATTAATTTTTATACATGTTTTTTCAAATAATAGATGTGGTCATATTTATGAGCTTGAATCGAAAAGAACTTTTGATATTTATTATTTCTTTATTGATTTCTTCTGGTTTAATTTTCACCTACAAGATTTATCTTGAATTTAATTTTGATATCCTTATTCTCTCTGTAATAATCTTTCCAATAATTTTAGCTGCATATTTTACATCAATCTATTTACGTACCCCTGAAAATTTTCGAATGAAAGGACATTTCATTTATTATTTAGGTTTTCTTATTTTCTATACTGTTATTGGGTTATTATTAGCTGCCTGTTCCTTTTATGATTATCAAATTACTTTATTATACCCCTAGAATTCAATGAATATGTCGTCAAAGTTGAGTTTGACGACTTTTCTGAAATATTAGGAATGTAAATTTAAGAGAATCTCACCATAATATTGCGATAGCGGATCTCCTATTAATTAGCTTTTAATTAAAGAATGAATAATCACAGTCAAGTATCTTAAACGAATAAAACTTAAAAGTAAATCAAAGACTTTCAATAGAGAAAATAATCAAAGAAAATGCATATTTCTATCTCAAATTTATACTTGACATTGTTATGAGAAGAATAATTCCTTTTTTATCATTGAATAAGGAAGAACAAATTTAGAAAAGAAAAAATATCCTATTTAAATACTCTGATTCATTCCAGACATAAATTTACTTTATTAAAGGTCGATTAAATCAGGGAGAACTTTCACAACACCATCAAGGTTACGTTCTAGATATATGACTCCTAAGATCGCCTCAACTATTGTTCCTTTCTCATGGTCAAGAGTTTTTCCTTTGATTAAACGTTGAGAAGGATCATTTAGACGTTTTAGACTATAACTCCTTAAATCAAATCGATCGCAAACTTTAGCTAACTTTTCATTTGAAACCAAATTCTTTCGTTTAATGGTTAATTCTCCTGTGGTTGATATTAAAGGATCCCACGTGATCTCTATTACAGCGAGATCTAGAACTGCATCACCCAATAGAGCTAAAACATTAGCAGCATACCCAGTAGATGCGAGAATATCGAAATCTGTTAAGTCAATAGGGCAATTGTTTTTCTGGGAAAAATAAATTTTCAAATCAGAAAAAATATTGCGAATACTAGGACGAGTGAGGGCAATCAACATCAATTCTGAAGTAGGAAAGGATAAATTAAGTTCTTCTTCAAGCTCTGGTATCAAAATTTCTTTTATAGAGACCATTCTATCTATAATGTAATTAATTTCATTTAAAAAAGAGGAAACCTTTTTAAATTCTTTCAAATGCTTGTATAAATCCTCTTTTTGTTTATTAAGTTCATTCTGTACAATTAAAGTCTTTTGATAGTAATCAATGACTTTCCAATGCAAGCGAGTTTTAATATCCATAATTATTTTATATATTATATTGTTTAATTATGTTTTTATAACTGATGAAAAATAAATAATTGGTTTATTTGGTAAATAATTCATTCAAATGCTTTTTTAATCAATTATATCTTATAATCGAATGCTTTCTGAGTTAATTGATACACTTTAATCGATAAACCATCTTTTTCTATGCATGAACTAAATTCAGGACAATTTCGACAGATAATAGGATTGAGTTCATCTTCTCCTTCATGATGTTTAATTTCCTTAATAAACCCTAGTTCTAATAATTGTAATTTAATTATCTCTAATTGTCCATCAGTCAATCCTAGATCTTTCTTTATTTCATAAAAAGAAAAATTTTTTCCTTTATGTTTAATATAAGATAAAACTTCATTAATCAATTTCTAATTCCTCTTTGTATTTGATTAATCTTTGCGGTATGAATGTTAAGAATCCCAATAGTAGAGCAGGATCAAAGAGATAAGAAAGGATTCTTGAATAAAAATTTGGTGAAGTGTTATCATTTATCAAACCATTAATCACTCCGACGAAAAGAAAGTTGAAAAACGATAAAGCTCCTAATATAATACCAATAATAGTAGCTACGAAGATGAAAGCCTTCCCAGATGAATTTTGATGATGAAGTTTAAAAAATCCTCTAGTAAAAATAATTCCAATTAATATTAACACCAATTGTTCTATAGGATCAATAAAAATTGGAAATTTTGATGAATTAAATGTAAAAAGAAAGAATATGCCAAGTAAACCAACTATTGTATAGATAGATCCATAAAGAATAGCTAGATATTTTATTATTCTATTGTTATTTTCGTTTTTATACAAATCTTAAACTTCCTAAGAAAATCCAATAAGAATCAATATCATTTTGAAGAACAATGCAATGGTATAAGCCACAAAAATATAACCTAAACCAAGAAATAATGTTGTTCTCCATGAACCAGTCTCTGACTTAATAACAGCTAAAGTTGCGATACAAGGTGTGTAAAGTAAAATAAAGACCATATAGGAAAATGCTTGGTTTATAGTCATGGCAGTTGAGATAAATTCATAAAAATTACTACCACCCAAAATTCCTAGTGTTGCGACAACCACTTCTTTGGCAAGTAATCCCAGTAATAAAGCAGAAATAAACTCCCATTTCCACCCAAAAGGGGAAAAAAGAGGTTCTATGAACTTTCCAATGATAGCTAGAACAGTGTTATCAAGGGAAGCTCCAAATGGAATATTACTCATAATCCATACTAGAAATGAAGCAAGAAATATGATAGTACCAGCTTTTTTTATAAAATGAGAACCCTGTAACCACATTTCTTTCAGAGCTGTCTTCAATTGGGGTTTTTGAAATTCTGGCAACTCTAATATGAAACCATGATCTTCATGTTGATAAAAACGAGTATTCAAAATTTTTGCTGTAATAATACCTACTATAATTCCTATAATGTACATAAGTAATATTACTAATGATGCATGATCAGGGAAGAAAATACCTGCAAAAAGAACATAAACTGGTAATCGAGCTGAACAAGAAATAAATGGAGCTATTGAGAGGGTGATCATTCTATCTGCTTTATTTCTGATCGATCTTGTCGCCATTATCGCAGGAACAGTACAACCGAATCCAAGCATTAATGGGATAAAAGACTTCCCATGCAATCCAATCTTTTCTAACCATTTATCAACTATAAAAGCAGCTCTTGAAAGATAACCTGAATCTTCAAACACAGCTAAGGCAAAATAAAGGAGAAAAATATTTGGGATGAAAACTAAGATAGCACCAAGACCATTTATAATTCCGATCATCAAGCCAGCAATACTTTGATTAATAACAATTTTATTAATTATTTCGGTTAATAAGGAGAAAAATCCTTCTAGCATAAATACAAAAGGTTCAGATAATGTGAATGTAAATGTAAATATCGCCCATAAACTTACAAAAAATATTGGAATCCCAAAGTATTTGTCAGTTAAAACATCATCAAGCATTGAAGTAAGATTAGTGGATGCTTTCCCTCTTTTAATTAAAGTACTACTAATAATGTCCATAATTAATTTATAACGTTCATTTGTAATATAAACAGCTGTGTCTTCAATATTTAATTCATCTTTAAAAGAGTGAATTAATTGATCAATTCCTTTTAAATACAAGGTATTATATTTCTCATTACTAGCTGCTTTTTCAAAAATAATTTGGTTAATTAGATCTAAAACTAAAGAATCCTGTTCCAACAGTTTCAAACCTAACCAATGATAATTAAACCGTTTTAACTGCCCTTGCTCATCTATTTGTTCAAGAATTTCAGTTAATTTATCTTCATACTTTTTAATGCATTTTTGATTCTGATTAAAACCTGTTGATGTTTTGGTGTTTGCTATATCATAATTTAATATTAGATTAAGAAGGTCAATCGTTCCTTTTCCTTTCGTTGCTATCATTGGAATGACAGGAAGGTTTAGTTTGTTTTTTAAAGCATTAATGTCTATTTCAAATCCTTTAGACTTTGCAAGATCTATCATATTTAATACAATTATTATTGGAAGTCCTAACTCTTGTAATTGAACCGTTAAATACAGATTCCTTTCTAAATTAGAAGCATCAATAATATTTATTACCAGATCTGGTCTTTCAGTTATTAAAAAATGTCTAGACACTCTTTCATCTTCAGAGTAAGCACTTAAACTATATGTCCCAGGTAAATCAAGAATTGTTAATGTTTTTTCTCCAAATACACATTTACCTTCCTTATGTTCTACTGTACATCCAGGAAAATTTGCCACATGCTGATGAGAACCTGTTAAGGCGTTAAAAATGACACTTTTTCCAACATTAGGATTTCCTGCCAAAGCAATCTTCATTTGACAAAAGTCCTTTCGCAAAAGATTTTATTCGCAACTCCTCTTCCAATAGCAATTTTTCCTGCTTTTAGCTCAACCATTATTGGCCCACCCCCCACATTACGTATGACTTTAAGATATTCTCCACTGTTAAATCCCAATTCATTCATCCTCAAATTAACTAATTTACCTCCATTAATTGTAATTATCTGAGCATATTCACCATCCCGTAGCAAAGAAAGAGGAATCAATTTAAAATCACCTCATTTTATTCTCTAACTCATTATAATGATAGATAAATGTAATTTGTAGTCAATAAGTGATATAAATTATATATTTAAATAATTATTCACACACGTAAACTTTTATTTCATTGACTATTTTAAATCGATTTTATGCATTAATGATAAAAAAAACCTAAAAAAAAATGTAGGTTATTAAAAAGTAAGATTATATCCTTTTTCTTAAAAATAGATGCTTTAAAATTCTTTAATAATCATTCTACTTCTTATTATGGAATTAATAGTTATAAAATAACAAGAATTACAAGAATTCTAGGAAAAATCTATCTAGATTTAGTAGTAGATAAAAAAAAGAGAAGGAGGTAAAGGATTATTCCCCGTAAACCTTGTCCAATTCCTCATCAGAAACATTAAAAACTGTATTGTGGGGAGGTAGGGGTTCTTTAGAAAAGAATTCGGGTAAGCGGTCATCTTTATTAGTAAAACCAGCTTGTTTGTTGAATTCTCGCTCGTTCTTAAGAATATTCATTCCATATTTAGTAACATCTATCTCTTTTCCTAATAATCCGTTGATTGATTCAACCATACCTGTTAAGCCGCTTTCAATGTCCAATATTGCAAATGCAATGAATAAGCAATAACCTGTAGAGTCTATGTATGCTGTGGATGCTTGGAAGTTTCGTGATAATTCAGCTTTAGAAATATCTTGCGGATCAACCTTACCACCTATTTTAAGAATTTCAGGAGCAATTGTATAACCTTGGGTGTGATCTCCACCTTGAGGACCAGTTGCATAAGTTACTCCAATTCCTTTAATTGCCCTAGGATCATAAGCAGGTAGACTTTGGCCTTTTACTTGAGCAACGTGAGTTACACCTAAATGTTTACCAATTGACAATGCACCATCTCCAATATGTTTGGCAATCTTATCATCTGATGCCACTTTCTTTAAGAATTCAACTGCAGCGGGACCATCACCAAATTTAAACATTCCTCCTTCCATTGCCACGGCAATAGTATTTCCAGCTTCAATTGTTTCTAGACCAAGATCATTACAAACCCTATTCAATTCCGCAACATAGTGAAGATCACCAATTCCACAGTTAGTCCCTAATGCCCAAACAGTTTCATATTCAAGAGGACTTACTTGCATTTTTCCTGTATCTTTATAGGGGACGACATTAGAACACTGTATTACACACCCGATATGACAGGAATGATTATAGGTAGCTGGTGAATCGGGAAACTTTTTCTTTGTGGTGTCAACAAGTTCATGAATTGCTTCACCAGAAATTTTGGCAGCATGCTCAAATCTACCTTCATGCCAATTACGAGTGGGTAATCCACCTGCTTAGTTGATAATATTTTGCAATACATTTGTTCCATAATTTTTAAGGCCACCATAGGGTTGACCATCTTTTTCTAATACCACAGTTACAGCATGCTCATTTAAAGCATCAATAAGCTTTTTTCGACCAGTTTCATATAGATCTGCTGTTTTAGGTTTTACACGTTCTGTATTTTTAT
>JAEOUE010000020.1 GCA_016839515.1 Candidatus Hodarchaeum mangrovi | reverse complement strand
TCTGGAAAATTTATATTTTTTGGTACATTTTCTGGCCACCATTTCTGAAACCAGAGCTTGTTTTCATTGACTTGATATTTATCATCTCTAATTATTGGAATATTAATCACTTCCTTGTATTTTATTTCACCTAATTAACCATGACAATTATTATTTTCGATATTTGTTCATGCTATCTTGATCAAATAAATGGTTGAAAAAAGTGTCTAACCATATAATATTAAAAAAAAGAAGAAATAAAAAAAAGAAAAAAAAATTAATTAAACTTAGAACCTTGCGTCTTTTCTTTTCTTGATTAAAATAGTCGCGATACCTACTAATCCTACACCAGCAATTAACAAGATTAAAGCCCAGAATCCCTGAACTTCAAATACCATGTATACACTGAAGGTTGGATCATGCCAAATACCAGAACCATCTTCAAACATTGGGAAACAGACTGCATATGCCATTACATTAAAACTCACGTTGAGTCTAACGTCAGTAGCGAACGCTAAAGTTTCACTGCCCTCAGATGGAAGGAACGTATCATGTCTCTCGACTTCACCCTCATAGAGCGCTAATGGAATAATAGCACTCGAAGCGGGAGCCGTATCAGTTGTACCTTCGGCACCATATAAATACTCTGGTCCAGCAATATCAACAAAAGCTAATTCATCTTGGAATGCCTTGCCAAGATAATTACCAACTTTTAGAGTGTGTGTTTGATTGTTGTAATCATCAGCAGGATCCAATAGCGTTGTTGGGTCGTCAGGATCTTCCCCTGTTGTGGCAACATTGAGGTGGAAATGAAGCATCGTCGAAAGGTATATTATTCCCATATCCAAACCGGTAATGTTATTGTTTGAATGGGGAGAAATCGGATCGTTCCATGGTGCAAAGAACTGATCCAACTTGACTGGTGCATATAAAATGCCAGCGGCTACCTCTCTTGGCTGAAAGCTAAAACCGAAATGTATGTATTGAAGGTCTTCTGGTGTAGCGCCTAAGTATGAATTTAAGTCAACTCCAACAGGAACTGGAACAATTGTAGGATCTTCTAAAGTTAATCCCCATGAAATTTTGTTCGTCCCAGTCATGTGTGGCAATTCAAATATGAAATCGCCAACAGTACCTAGCATGATTCGATGAGTTATTTCTGAGCTATCTGGAACTTGTACTGGTACTCCATCGATACTTAACGTTGCATTACCAACTGTTACATCTCTATAGCTTGATGAAATTTGTCCATCGTCATTTACATCGTCATAGAGGAATGCACCTGCTAAGTGATGAGTGAATAGATAAAATTCGATGTCCAAACCTCTGAAAATATCGGCAATTTGTGTAGGAGTACCTCCCATTCCACCAATCAAATCGATAATTGCGGATGCATCGATGTGTATCTCGAAATTTTTAACCCATAATTGAATTAAATCAAATGTAAACGCAGTAAAGCGTGTTTCAACTAGGGAGGCATCATCTGTAGGTCGTAATAACCATTGCATGTAGCTATTCATGTGTTCATCTGCAGTTACATTCCAGCTGTCTAACATATCATCGGCACCTGGCACAGTAACATTATTTAATATCTCATCATCATAGCCACCTACATTCAAGTCGGGTCCAGTAACCTTCCATGTTTTAGTCAATGCAAATGTTGCATCATCTGGCGTTATTTGCATGCTTTGCCACGTTATTGGATTTAGCGCGATTAATTCTTCACCAGTAAAAATGTCGTTAATATGGATTAAAAACCAAGTGAGAGTTTCTATACCATCATGAATAAGCTCTTCTTGTTCTTCATCAGTCATTGAACCGAGATTCCTATTCATTAATCGGTTAATGAAATTGATGACTTTCTTTATTGCTGTTATAAAGGATAGATCTTGATCATATATTAATAGAGTAACTCCAGCACCAACCGTGATATTAACTTGTGCCCATCCTTCTTTCTTGACTTCACAATAAGCAGAACCTTCATCCGCGTCAACTACAGGAGTTTGATCATAATTATAAGGAGGAAGGTAGTAATCATACTCGCCAGCGCCATAATCTTTGATAAATCCAATTTCCTCTTCAGAAAAAGCACTAAGCACGAATACTCCAGGCATAATTTCAGCTTGACTGAAATTGCTCAGTGTTTGCATCAATAACATTTGGAATACTCTACCAATAATTTGACCCCCG
>JAEOUE010000301.1 GCA_016839515.1 Candidatus Hodarchaeum mangrovi | reverse complement strand
TAGAAATACTCCAGAATATGTATGGAGAAGATGGGTTCTTAATTTATTTAAATATATATAGGATGAATATAAAATAAACGAATTGGAAAAGATCTATCAAGAAAAAAATATCAACTCAGTAATATTCTCCCCAAATAAGATTAATCCCCAAATATTTTTTCATTTTTCTAAATTATCCATTATATTAATGCTCAATCCTTCAAATGATAGAAAATCCCAATTATTACATACACAAAGAACTTTTAATAGATGAAATAACATTTGATCCGTATCGAGAAAAATGTGAAACAAACAGAACTATCATTTAGAAAATTAGAAATAAGGTATGTGAAAAACTGATGAGTCGACCAACAGCTTTTGTAATGGTGAATGCAGAAATTGGAGAAGAAGAAGAAGTACTACGATTTTTAAAAGAAGATATTAAAGTTGATGAGGCGTATGTGGTATATGGTGTGTATGATCTTGTAGCAAAAGTATCAGCAGATTCCATGAAGATTCTTAAAGATATGGTAATAAATCAAATACGCCAAGCAAAAGGAGTTAGATCCACTCTTACTATGGTAATAGTTCGTGATTAAAAAAGTCTCTCTATTTAAGAACTATATAAGTTATCAAGTTTAAATATGAAATTACACTCTTTTATGGTTGTGTTACTAATTTGCAGCTACTAAAAGGTATATTATTGTAATTATTTGCATATTCAATCAACTATTAATTTTTAATTTGTATTTTCTTTGCTTGTTCGAAGATATAAAACCATAAATTTCAAGAATTCTGCAGACATAGGTAGATATTTATAAAAGATTTATTATTTATTCTTTGTACTTCATAACAAATCAAATTGGAAATTGAAAAAGGTAGTAATTAAGAATTCAGAGTAAGAGGTCGTTATAAAAAATGAGTTTGAGAAATTATGTAATTAGACGATTATTGCTTAGTATACCATTATTTTTTGGAATTTCGATTATCCTTTTTGCGCTAATGATAAATGCACCAGCTGATTATGTTGATATATTACGGCTGTCAAATCCAACGATGACCCCCGAAGAGCAAGAAAATATAAGACACAATCTAGGTTTGGATCGTGAACCAATAGACCAATATATTTACTGGTTATTAGGCTCTAATTCAGAACTAGGAGATTGGGGTAATTTTCTTCAAGAATTTGCTGATTTTGTTGTTTTCCTTCCGTTCAGGTTTGTACAGGATACTAACCTTTTTGATTTAGGAATTGCTGACTCCAATTTTGAACCAGGCTTTGCTTTCGGAAATATGGGACGTTCATTTACGGGATCGAGTATTAACTCCATAATTGGAGCTCTCGCATGGCAAACAATTAAGTTACAATTAGCTTCATTACTAATGAGCTTAATGATTGGCATTCCATTAGGAATATTCTCTGCAAGAAAGCCTTATTCGAAACTTGACAATTTCGGGACAACACTGGCGTTGTTTGGGGTATCAATGCCTGTTTTTTGGACGGGAATTATGTTTATTTTGTTATTTTCTGATTATAAGATTCTCTTTGGGATTCGTTTTCCTGCCCTAGGATCCAAAAGTTATACATTAACAGGTACTGAGAGCGCCTTGGATCTTCTTGTAGATGAGTTAGCTCATATGGTATTACCCACTATTGTTTTGGGTTTAGCAGGTACTGCTCTTGTCTTGCGTTTAACAAGGTCAAGTATGCTCGAAGTTTTAAGACAAGATTATATACTTACAGCAAGGTCAAAAGGACTTCCTGAAAGATTGGTTATTTATAAGCACGCATTGAGAAATGCCTTATTACCTGTCGTTACTGTCGTAGGACTTTCTATTGGATTTTTGCTTGCTGGAGCAGCTTTAACAGAAACAGTATTCTCTTGGCCTGGATTGGGAAGAGAAGCAGTAGCACGTATTAACTTAAGAGACTATAATTTTATGATGGGAGTAAATATGCTGATAGCAATTATGGTAATTATCTCAAATCTTGTGACAGATATTACATATGCATTCTTAGATCCTAGAATTCGTTACTAATGAGACAGAGGGTACCACTATGCACAAAGAAGAAAAAATTAGTCTAGATGAGGATAAATTACAAGCTTTCGAAAAAGAAAAAGAAAAAAGAAGACGTGCAGGACGAATAATGATTTTCTGGCGTCGATTTAGTAGGCATAAATTAGGAGTTTTTGGTTTTTCAATTATTCTCTTTGTGACACTTATGGGTATTTTAGCTCCTTTTGTTGCCGGAAAAGGTAGAGTAGTGCCATATGGACCAAGAGAACCTAATCTTCAGGCTCGTTTTACACCTCCTATGTCATATGAATCAGCTATAGATTCTGCTGCAGGACAAGACTTGAGTAATTTAATAAAAACAATTGCTGCATTTTATGCTGATTATAAACTTGAATTTATTAATGGTATGTCGACCAAAGCTCTTCCCCATTATTTACAACTGAGTAAAATTGATAGTATTGTTGATGTTGCAACTGAACAAGAATTGTGGGATGACATTTTGGACCCTTCCGATTATTTAAATCCAAATGGGACCTTAACTTTGCCAACTTCCTTTACTGGAAATGCGACTATTGATTATCGTATCGGCGGAAAAATAGCATTCGAAATAACCCCCTCAAAAAATAAGTTGTCTTTTGTATCAATTTATTTAGCAGTCCGTGCAAGTTCTCCAGAATCGATATGGAAGAATGATTTTCAAGCATATTTATATGAAACAGGGTCGAATATAGATTCTGAGAACTATATTGCCTCAGCAAGTGTGAGAAGCTATTTAATATCTACTGGTTCAACAGTAACCTCAAGATTGGCTGATTTTAGGTTTAGCTCTGCTGGTCTCCAAATAACAACTGGATCGACTTATACTGTTGTTATAGACACTGAAATTATGGACATTGAATTCCCAGGAGTGAATCAAGCAGTTTTTACACGGGCTACTACTGATATGGTGGATCCTTTAAGACAAGAAAACCAAAATTGGAATGCATTAGTTGGCTGGAATAATGAAGATACTACTACTTCAGAGGGATGGAGTACCTATATAGCAGCTTTTTACGTGACTAATAGATTTCATGTATTTGGAACTGATGCTTTAGGACGTGACATTCTTTCAGCAACAATTTGGGGTGCAACAGCTTCTTTAACTGTAGCATTCTTAGCTCAGAGTATTACAACATTAATTGGAATAGTAGTTGGGACAATTGCAGGATTTTACGGTGGTTTTTGGGATAATGTTCTTATGCGACTGACTGACATCATTCTAGCGATACCCTTTTTCTTCTTATTACTAATAGCTATTACTTTATGGGAACAAATTAGTCTATATTTCATGGCAATAATCATTGGAGTGCTGGGTTGGGCAGGTATTGCCCGAGTCGTCCGTGCACAATTTCTTTCATTGCGGGAGCTGGAATATACTGAAGCTGCAAGAGCATTAGGAGTTTCAAAGGCTACTATAATGTTTAAGCATCTTTTACCCAATGCCCTTGCCCCAGTTATAGTTCAAACAACCTTAGGAACTGCTACAGTTATATTGATTGAAGCAGGTTTATCATTCTTAGGTTTTGGAGATCCACTAGCAGTTTCATGGGGAACAGCAATCCAATGGGGAATGACTGGTAATACATTACGTTTTGCTCCATGGGTTGCTACCATTCCAGGATTAGCAATCTTTGTTGTCGTACTTGGATTTAATCTAATGGGTGATGCATTAAGAGATGCATTAGATCCACGATTGAAAAATTAATTAGAGGAATACCATTGACATATGCAGAAGATTCAGTTATATTAGATGTAGAAAATCTGAAAACACAATTCTTTACCGAAGACGGTGTTGTAAAGGCCGTAGATAATGTCAGCTTCAAGTTACATCGTGGAGAAGTTTTGGGATTGGTTGGGGAAAGTGGATGTGGAAAAACCATAACCTCTTTATCAATCCTAAAACTTGTACCTAGTCCTCCTGGGAGAATCGTTGATGGAAAGATTTTCTTTAATGATGAGAATTTGCTAGAATTTTCAGAGGAAAAAATGAGAAAAATCAGAGGAAATGAGATAGCAATGATTTTCCAAGATCCAATGACCTCATTAAATCCTGTTTTCACTATAAAAAACCAACTTTTGGAAAATATAAAACTCCATCAAGATGTCACTGATGATGAAGCTTTAGAGAAGGGTATCGAATTAATGCAGATGGTTGGTATTCCAGAAGCTAAACGAAGGATTAATGACTATCCCCACCTCTTCTCTGGCGGAATGAGACAACGGGTCATGATTGCAATGGCCTTGTCTTGTAATCCACAAATGCTAATTGCTGATGAACCTACTACTGCTTTAGATGTTACTATTCAAGCTCAAGTATTGGATCTAATCAAAGATCTTCAAGAAGATTTGAACATGGCTGTCCTCTATATTACACATAACCTCGGTGTTATAGCTGAAATTGCAGATGCTGTCGCAGTAATGTATGCAGGAAATATAGTTGAATATACAGATGTTCATACAATTTATGAGAAACCTGATCATCCCTATACTCGAGCTCTACTTAGTTCTATTCCCCGTATGGATAAGAAGATCTCACGACTTGGAGTGATTAGAGGGACTGTACCAAATCTAATTAATCCACCAAGCGGATGTCGATTTCACCCTAGATGTCCATATGCAACTGAAAAATGCTCTACCCAAGTTCCTCCATATGTGAAAATCGACCCCTCACATTTTTCGTTATGCCATTATGCAGCTACGTTGTAAAAAGGTGATTAAGAATGACAGATACAACAAAGAATCCTATCATAAGTGTAAAGAACCTTGTAAAATTGTTTCCAATTAAAGAAGGAATAGTAAGGCAATCAGTCGTGGGAAACGTTCACGCTGTTGATGATGTTACTTTTGATGTCTATGAAGGAGAAACACTAGGTTTAGTTGGAGAAAGTGGTTGTGGAAAAACAACTGCTGGAAGAATGTTACTTCATCTACTTGAACCCACATCTGGAAGTGTGGTTATTAACGACCAAGACATAACAAGATTGGGAAAAGATTATATTCGGATTAAAGCGGCCTATAGTGTTCTAGTAATCCTAATTGGCTTTTTATTTTTTACTTTTTCCTATTTGATACCATCTGGATTTCTTCCTATTGGTACGGGCAGTTTCCTTGACTCCGTTGTCGATAATGGATATGTTACACTTTCTGGAGCTTTCTTAGAGAACCCAGCTACTGCAGAAGTTGAATTAGTTAGTTTTGCGAGTTTAACGCGAAATTGGCCGGATCTATCTTTTATTGTTGCTATTTTGTTCTTATGGGTATTTGTTTTCACACTTACCGCACTAATAGGAGTTGGAATGTTTTTAACTTCTCCAATATATCATCTGTTGAATAAAAGACCACCTGATTTTCCAACGACAAAAACAGGAGTATATTTAGCTGTTTTTGGAGTCGTTAGTGAATGGATTTTGATGATTTCAGTAATAATAATTGGTGGACGTTCATACTTTCCTAATATAGAAATGCTTATCTTCACGCTACTCGGGACTGCCTTAATAATCATTGGAGGTATATTCTGGCTGAGAATTGATAAAAATGAACCAATGGACAAAAAAATGAGAAAATTCCGAAAATATATTCAATTAATATTCCAAGATCCATATTCATCTTTAAATCCAAGAATGACTGTTTTTGATATCATAAGTGAAGGTCTAGATCTGTATGGTTTAGCCACTAGCCAAACAGAAAAGGAGCAGAAAGTACTTGAACTAATGGATCTAGTAGGTTTGGCTCCATTCCATATTTATCGATATCCCCATGAATTTTCAGGAGGCCAACGTCAAAGAATTGGTATCGCTCGTGCACTTTCGGTAAATCCTCAAATAATTATAGCAGATGAACCTGTTTCAGCTTTAGATGTTTCAATTCGTGCACAGATACTAAATCTTTTGGATGATCTTCAGACCAGCTTAGGATTAACTTACATTATTGTAGCTCATGATTTAAGTGTTATTCGACATGTTTCAGATCGTGTTGCCGTAATGTATGTTGGTAAAATAATGGAAATTGCATCCACTGATGACCTATTCCAGCAACCACTTCATCCATATACTGAGGCTTTAATGTCTGCTGTCCCTATCCCTGATCCTACAAGGAAAAAGGACAGAATAATTTTAAGGGGAGATGTACCAACACCTATTAATCCTCAACCAGGGTGTCGATTTAGAGATCGGTGTAATTATGCCAAAGATAAATGCAATCAGGAACCTCCACTTGAGGAATTAATTCCTGGGCATTGCGTTGCCTGTTGGTTCTCAAAAGATATATATTCTATAAGAGGAGTAGTTACCTAATTCTCCTCTTTTTTAATCCCAAGAGCAGCGCGCTACTATTTTAGGAGTAAGAATTTTTGTTTTTCCAATATGAGTCTGAATTTCCTACACCAACTATTGATTCGTGGTCCCTTAAATTAAAAATTTTACTTTTTTTAATTCTACTGAGAACCTTTAAAGTTTATTATTGGATAACACGTCAGATTTTCTTTTTGCTATACCCCCAAGAAGAGCATTTTATGGCAGATAAAGTAGGTACAGATTTAGGGTTATTAATAGGTACAATTCCAATATTCTTGTTTTTCTGGTTAAATCGAGAATATCTGAGTCAATATTTTATAACCTATAAGTTTTCCCCCAGATATATCATTATTATAGCAATTGGGAGTATTTTTATTCTTATTGCTACTCTATCCTATTCAATTGAGAATATCAATACTGTTATCATTTTCCCTATTCAGCTATGGCCTGAAAGATTATTTTTTCCCTTGTATTTAGGTTTAATTGAAGAGCTTGAATTTCGATCAATCTTTATAGTTCAAATTTATTATTTACTATTGAAAAAAGGTTCGTCCTCAATCCAAGCTCAAATTCAAAGCTTTCTAATAATTTCTCTATTCTTTGGTTTAATATATCATTTTAAATACTTCTTAATAGGTAATTTCATATTATATATCCTAGTTTTTCTATTGGGGTTATTAAATACTTATATTACCTTAAAAACCAGATCTATTATTCCTGCGATATTCTTCCATCTGTTATTTAATTTTTATTTTGCAATTTTCAATATTACATTATAAAGCCTATCAAAAAATTTTCCTTGAAATTAACTTGTTGAATTTCCTTTCTTGCCCTTATGTAAAAGTATAAAATATATGTGTAAAGATATAATTTTAGAGATAAATTTCTCATCTCAAATAGAATAGCAATAAAACCTCTAAAATCCATCGATTTTGGTAGAATAATAATGGAAGGAAAACACTCATTTTGGGATTGGCTTTCTGAAAGAACTAACATACCCTCAATTTCCAATACAAGTTATGAAAAACTTAATTTTCGAGTTAGTCTCCTAAGAAACATCCTTCAAATAATTGTTTTTTTTTCTTCCATTTTTTTACCTTGGTATCGTCTATACCGTCCTTATGGTCCAATTGTTATCGATGCAGGTCCATTACAAATGAGGGTTGAAGCTATAGCTTTTTTATTAGTTTCAATCATATTCTCGATAATAATTATTTTTCGTCTCCTTCAAACCAAAAAATTTAACCTCAGGCAGATTAGAATATTAGAATATAGTAATGTCTTCATAGTGTTTCTTCTTCTCTCAATTATTGCAAACCCTGTTTTCTTACCTGGATTAGGTGATCGTTATACTGATTTTATCAGTTTACATACCTTAAACTTTGCTGGTTATCAAGTAATTCCTATGTTAGGATATATTGCGGTATTGGTGGGAATGGCCTCAATAATTGGAGGCGTAATATATTCGATTTTTTCATAACTTTTAAGAATCATTATTGAAGACTCTTACTAGAGTTGATTAATTTGGTCTCGTCATCCAAAATTCTGCAATTTAAGGATCAATATCCTCTCAGTTTCTTTGGTTTAATTGGAGTAATACTACTATTTATTAGCAATTTCATTTTTAATTTTAGAGAGGGGCTTTATATGATTATTATTATAGCTACAATCATTATTGAAGTCCTTATTGGGTCAATATTTCTGCTATATAACACTGCTTCGTTAATGTTAGCTTTATTCTTTCCAGATACCTTGTCTAAACCTGAAAAAGAATGGATTCAAATTCAGATGAGAAAAAATGTAATTATTATTATAATTTGGTTGGTAACAGTTATTGGAACCTTTTTGATAATTGGATCCTTCTTTGGTTTGGGTGTTGTATCTTCCTTGTATCTATTATCGCTTATTATGCTATATCATTATGCTGGAAAAGAAGAAAATCCATTCTTAGAACGAAGATACGAGTTCTAGTAGATCTAACCAAATAAAACGATTTTATTTTGACTCCCTGAAGAAAGCTTCATCTTTAATAATTTTATAATGTTAAATTTCAGTTGTGAGAATATATTTTTCTTATTGCTTTCATTGCTAGAAAGACTTTTATTTTGTATAATAGTCATATAAAATCGGGAAGATCACGGGAAAATGAAGGTAGCATCTGAATTACCAGTTGAGGTTAAGCAATCAAAACTCCGATCTATGCCCCCAGCAACGATTACGATCCTCAAGGCTTTCAAACAAGGCCAAACCGTCACAACTAATGATTTAAAGGTTCTTACTGGTTATTCTACACGAACTATTCGATATTCCATCAGAACTCTTTTAGAGGAGGGTATTATCCAAAAACATATCAACTTAAAGAATATGAGAGTGGCTGAGTATAAACTGATACTTATAACAAAGCCAATTCAAGATGAAACAAAGTTTGAAAGGTTTTCTACCGAGAAATTAAAATCAACAATGGTAGGGATAAAAAACCCGAAATAAAGCTCATAAATTGTTTTGAATTTTATACCAGGTAACAAAAACATCTGGGTGGATAATTTTGGAAGCTATACTAGAGCGTAATCCTCGATTTGAGATTATAAAAAAAATAGCATTTGGAATAACAGTTTCTATAGTAATTGTAATAATAGATATTGTACTTAATC
>JAEOUE010000071.1 GCA_016839515.1 Candidatus Hodarchaeum mangrovi | reverse complement strand
ACAGATGGGCGTTGGGAACCAGGTCCGAATAGGATTTACCCAATTCTCCAAGAATTTGAATCAGCTGGATGGATAACCATTAAAGAGAATCCTTACAAAAAAAGGCAAAGAAAAAAACTTATCATGACCGATAAAGGAAGAAGAGCTGCAACAAAAAGAATTAAAATTACTCGAGAAGTGTTAGAACCTTGGCAAAACATTATTACTCGTGTTCCTGATTACGATGATACTAACCCTGAGATTTCTTCAAATGAATAACCAAAATTTTCCGCTAAAATTCAAAGTATTGTAGTTTATTTTTTGTTTTATTCAATTAGGAGTCATACATAAATGATAGGTGTTCGAAGTTATGGTTCTGCGATCCCAAAGAATCGAATCAAAGCCCTAGATATATTGGCAGTTTGGAAAAATACTACTCCTGAGGTTTTGGAATCCACAGGTCAAACTGAACGATGTGTAACTCGTCCTGATGAAGATACTCTAACATTATCGTTTGATGCTGCAACAAGAACAATAAAATCAGCTGATATTAATCCCAAAAAAATCGATACGGTTCTTTTTGGATCAGGAACAGGAGTTTATACTACAAAAGCAAACGCGACTTTCCTTCAAGATGCATTGGGCATTTCCAATGCAGCCTTCGTAACTGATATTCAATTTTCTGGAAAATCTGGAACTACCGCATTACGACTTGCTTACAGTTTGATTAAAGCTCAAGAAGCTAATAATGTATTAGTAGTTGCAGCTGATACATTAAATTTGCACATTCCACCAGGTCATTATTATGAATATTCTGCATCAGCAGGGGCAACAGCTTTTATTATCAGTAACGAATCAGTTATCGCTGAATTTGAGGGATTTTCATCATATTCTAGTGATCGAAATGAATGGTTTAGACTAGATGCAGAGCGATATCTTCAATGTGGAGGAGGTTTTATTGGATATAGGGCTAATTGGGGTCTACTAGAACATGTAGTGCCTGCTGCAACAACACTGATGGAAAAATTAACTCTGAGTCCTGCTGACTTTAATCATGTAGCAGTTCATCAAGGGACTATTCCTCAGATTGCTATGGTAATGGGTTCTTTGAAATTGCCTCCAGCAAATGTATTTCCATGGACACTAACACGAAAGGTCGGTGATATCGGTGCTGCCAGTAGTTTACTAGCTTTTGCGAATATTCTTGACCATGCGGGACCTAATGAGCGAACATTAATAACCAGTTGGGGATGGGGATCAGGAGCAGATGCATTCTCGACCAAAACAACTGAAAGGATTTCTGATAGACGTTCAAAACCATCTGTTAAAGATTTACTCGCTAATAAACAATATATTAATTATGATATGGCTTTAAAATATGAGGGGAAATTATTACGAAGTTTTACTGATTCACATGCATATTTATAATTGGTGAAAGGAAAAAATGATAGAATCACATTTAAAAAATCCAATGAGAAAACATGAAGAAGAAGTAGCTGTTGTATCATACGGTATTACTCCATACATAAAAAATACAGAAATCCAATGGAGGAAACTTCTTGTAGACATCGTTTATGAAGTTCTAGAGAATGCGAAATTAGAACCTGATGATATCCAAGTAGGTTCAGTTGGGTATAACGAAAGATCTCTTCCTGAAGGAGCATTAGGTCCCATTACGGTCGATGCTCTTGGTCTTGATGTTAGAACACCAATGATTGCTGTTTCAAATGCATGTGCAGCGGGAGGTTTAGCACATTTTAATATTGTAAATTTTCTTGCCTCAAAAAAGTTTGATATTGGACTAGTGATTACTTTTCAAAAAGCAGAAACTATTGATATTGTTGGATCAATGGATGTGATCGGAAATCGCTGTGATTATGATCAACTTTTTGGTTTCAGTCACATTCAATATAGCCAGTTACAAAGTAAGAAATATCGTGAGAAATATGGGTATGATGATTTCAAAGCATCTGGGAAATGGTGTTATGAAGAAATGCTCCATGCGGTACAAAATCCGCTTTCAGTTAAATTTAATGAAGAAGTACCTTTGCTAGAGGAATACCAAGATCCTGGCCCTAATGGAATAAAACTCCGTCAAGTTGCAGGAAGAGGCCCAACAGCGAGCGCTACAATTCTGGCTCGACGTGAGATTGCTGAAACAATTATTGATAAACCCATTATTACAGATTCTCACTTTACATTTAGATCTCCTTACATTGGAGAACATTATAATTGGAAAGCAATTCCAGAGTATACAACGGCAGATATTACTTTTCCGTGTAATCTTACTGAAACTGTTCATGAACTGTTTAGAGTACATAATATAACTAAAGAGGATATTGGATTAGTACAAGTTCACGACCTTAGTCCTGAACAGGGGATGATGGCTTTAGAAGGTTTAGGAATTGTACCCAAAGGTGAAGCAGGAAATTATGTTCTTGAAGGAGGAATGTCTTTAGATAGTGAAATTCCAGTTAACACTTTTGGTGGATTTGTTGGTTTTGGCCATGCTTCAGTTGGTAGCGATTTCCATGGCCCTTTTTTCGAAAATTGTGATCAACTATTAAACAAATCTGCTTCTAGACAAGTTAAGAATCTAGAATATGCAATTAATGAATCTTATGGTACTCATCGATCAATGGAAGTTGTAGGAATTGTGAAAAAAGGATGGTAATTAGGATAGTGATGAAAGAATGACTGATATTAGAACATGGCCTGAACAAGCTGGAAATTTAGAAAGTTATAACGAAATTAGGTCCGCAAATTCACGAATGGGGAGATACCGCTTGCAGGGGGTTAAATGCAAATCTTGTATGGAAATTTATTTTCCCGAACGATTTGTTTGCCCAAAATGCCACTCTAGAGATCTTGAACACTATTTTTGCGCAAAAACAGGAAAGATAGATACCTTTTGGATCGATTTTCGATTTGCCCCTGTTGGATACGGGGATATTGAACACCGAATTATCGCTATAGTGACATTAGATGATGGCTTGACACTAATTACTGAAATTGTTGATTGTCCTAAAGATAAAGTAGAGAATGGTATGAGAGTAGAGATGACCATTCGGAAACTTCGACGCTCTGATACTGGCAATGTATTATATGGCTATAAATTTAGACCAATAGAGATTATTATCATTAGTGACTCTTCTGATGAGACAAAAAAATACTCTCCTCCCAAAGGTCACCCAGCTCATATAAAAATATCTTCAGAACCTCTAAAAGGCCATCCTAAAAATATACCAATTAATCCTCCAAGAGGACATCCATCAAATATTCAAAAAACTGAATGAGGTATTAAATAATGACCAAAGGAAAATGGAATAGACCAGAAGATCAAATAGAATCTTCAATTGAAGCTAAATATTGGTTTTATTTATTTAGAATTTTATTCATTACTGGTTTTATTGGTGGAATTATATCCACTATCATCAATTTAATTGCCTTTAATTCTGGTGTAATGACTGAAAATGAAAGTGGAATTTTATTTTTACCTTATAGCTTTCTTGCTGGTTTTGTTTTAACAGCAGTTTTAATTCTTTGGATCATCATTCTTCTTTTTGGACTAATTATCGTTGCTCATTTCTTTAAAGTCCTATATTTGAAATTTTTCGCGGCTAAATCTAGTTTAAATTGAATAAAGGGAGAAGAACCTGAATTGAATATGTCATTTGCTTTGAATGATAAACAGTTTGAAAAATATTTAATTATGATGGTTTTTTTCCTAGCTCTATTATCTTTAGGAGGTTTATGGTCTTCTATTTCGATATTTCTACCACTCATCTCGAATGAATTTCAAATCAGTATGATTGAGATTTCTTTATTGTTTGTAGTAATGTTACTTCCTGTTCCTCTAACAGAGTTGATAGCACTTCCTTTTAAGAGATATGGAAAGGAAATGGTAGTCCTAATAGGATTATTAATTCTAAGTATTTTTGGAACCTTTCATCCTTTAATACCCAATTTTTATATTTTGTTAATCTTTAGATTTATTGCTGCTACAGGTTTTGGTCTATTGTTTATGTACCACACTCCAATATTAGCTGAATATACACAACCATCTCAAAAGACGTTCAACACCTTAGTATTGATGAGTGGACTTGTTACAGGAGCGATGGGATCTTCATTCTTTTCTATATATCTTTATGTTTTCTTTAAGAACTCTTGGCAATTTGCTGTATCTTTTTGGGGTATTATTGCGATTATAGCTTTATTCTTATGGTGTATTTATCTGATTAAAAAAGAATAGGAGAACTATTGATTTTGAAAGAGATGTTTTTAAAAAAAACTACTTATATTCTATCATTCTTAATGGGAGCATTTTTTGCATATATTGGTACAACAGTCTTTATTCCAGTATATTTAGGAAAAGCTATATCCCCAAATGAACCTGTAATTCTTCCACCAAACTTTACAATCCTTTTTACAATAATAGAGTTAATAATGTGTTATCTTGGAATTATCATTGGGGTGATATGGACTCAGACAGTTCAACAAAGGAGACCAGTAATGATATTTGGGGGGATTGCAGCCGGATTGACTAGTTTAATTATTCACATTCCAGAGCTTGGAGATTATTCCATGCTCTCAAACTTATTTAAAATATTAACAATCTTCTTTATCTGTATTTGTTTAGCTGCCTGGACTTTTGTGATTAGTGAAGCTTCCCCAGAGGATTCTGGTAAACAAATTGGTGCTATATTAACAATTGCAGCTCTCATTGGGTGTGTTGTTCCGATAATTCAGAGTATATTATTGGAAAATGGATTTTTTAAAATAGGATGGATATTGAGCAGTCTATTACTTTTTATAATGGGAATCTGTGGTTATCTCTCCCCTGAAACAGGTAAATTCCAATTTAAAATTAATATTTAGTAATGATCAAGAAGATGATATATGAGAATTATGATTATTCAAAAAACAGACAATGAAACCAGTTGATACACTATGAATATTGAAGAACGAGTAGATTTTTACAAAAAATCAATTTTGTTTGAAAAAGAAATAACGAGGATAGCAGATAATTCTGTACATGAATTAAAAGGAACTATATTTTATGGATTAATTTATGGGATAGCTATGGATAGCAATAAGCATATTCATCTTTTAGAAGTAGTATTGCGGCTAATTAGTGAACCAAAACGAGTGATCGAAAAAACTAAGTATTTAGAATTACTTAATAACGTTCAAGAGCACTTAGAGCTTGAAAAAAAGGCTATTAAAACCTATAAGACAATCATTGATGCTGCTGGTCCCTTGATTGAACAAGAAGAATTAACCATCATTAAAATGATTTATGAGGATGAACTGAAACATCATAAAATACTAGAAAAAATCATTGGAATTATAAATGAGTATACTAATTGACAGCAATTCAAAATAAGAAGATAGGTAAAGAAAAAGAGTATCTTAAAGCATTCAGATTAAAACAATTTTCCAAAAGTCAAATCAATAAGAAATGTTTTTTGTCTCTAAAAAGCAAAATCATTCCTAAAAAAGAAGGAAAATCATTTGATTGGATTTCTTTCCAAATAATTAAGAATTTCTTGAACTAAAGCTTCTTTCTGACTTCTACGTTTTGTAAACGATTTGAGGAAAATTCCATTCCGTTTTTCAATCGCTTTTTTTAATGAATTTAATGCTCCAGCAGGGAAAAAAAGATAAGTTGCAAAACCAATTACAGGTTTCCTCATTAAATTTTCAGGTAGTTTTGACTGTATTACTTGTCGAATAGCAAATGCAGGTTTTTGGCCAAATAAAATGTACCCATGAACTGGTGTTCCAACCAAAATCAAATCTGCTTCCTCAAATTGAAGTGATTTAACTGTTAATGCATGTTTGATAACAACAATATTATCTAGAGCATCTAATCGTGATGCTAATTCATCAGTTACTTTTCTCGTGTGTCCTGATTCAGAGGCAAAAACAATGAGAATATTCAAAAGAATACCCTCAAATTAACACTGTTTGGGGATACGATTCATACCACCAATTTTAGAATGGAAGTAATGGAAATTTATAAATCGTTTGAACCCTGGTATTAGTCTGTGGCCCATCATACATGAAGATGCATATTTCATTCCATTTTCTTCACATAAAGCAATAGCTTCTTCTGATTCTGTTCCAGGCATGAACCAGATTGCTGGTTTAGGGTTCAGAGTTATTGCTTCCTTTACAATTTCAACGGTTTTCTCTTTTTTATGAACCACAATAACTACATCAACAGGTTCTGGTAAAGCACTTAAAGATAGATAGGTGGGATCCCCCTCTACTGTCTTGGATTCGGGACATACCGCATAAACTTTCGCAACGCAATACCATGAATCGTCTGTTCCTGATTTAAACAATCTATAGCCCTTACTTGATAACCCTCCGGTAAAAGTTCCAGCAATTGCATATTTATTTTCTGTTGTAAACCCATGATCTATTTCTACCATGTATTTTCACGTCTTTGTATTTTTACAATTTATGTAAGGATTTTATATTTTCTTTATTAGATCTTGGGTCTTACATTATAATTATACTAAATTAGTCTAATAAAATTATGACAAAATCCAATCTAGCAACAAATAATTTAAAGGAATTTGAAGATATTAACTACTTGTTTATCAAAAAAGATTTTTTTAGAAAAGGAGTGGTGGTAAAATATATGGTGAAACACGATTTTAAAACATGTCAAGCTTTCTTCTGAGGATCTTATCAATTATTTAGCAAATTTAGCCACATTATCGGCTTTTACATTTGTACCACTTTGGGGTAAAGAGTTAGGTCTAACTGATCCCGAAATCGCTGCCATAGCAGCTCTTTATGCATTGATTGCCTTTTCTTCAGGGTTAATCACTGGTCGTTTATCGGATAAATTTGCTAACAGAAAACTATTCATAATTT
>JAEOUE010000300.1 GCA_016839515.1 Candidatus Hodarchaeum mangrovi | reverse complement strand
CTTCAAGATACACATGAGGCTAAATTAAGTGATTATATAAAACAAGCAACAGAAAAGGAAATCCATTCAGGACAATTTTGTTTGAAAACAATTCTAAAGAAGTCTGACCTTTAATAATTCCTCAAAAAATATATTGATTTCAATTCATTCAATTTATTTGTCACAATAATATTTCACTTTCTACTATTTGATTTAAATCATATTACTTTCCTAAAGCTTGTAGAGCTTTCTTCAAGGCATTTATTCCTTTAAATAGAGCTTCGTAAGATTCTAGTGTTACAAAACGTAGATGATTCTTTGCAGGAGCTAAACCATAAGCTGATCCAGGAGTAACATAAATTTTATATGTTTTTAATAAATATTTACTAAGCATTTCATCATCGATATTATAAGTAATTTTAGGAAATACATAAGTCCCTCCTTGTGCTGGAACAACTGAAATTCCATGAATAGATTGTAGTTGTTCTGTAAAAAATACAGATTTTTTATGTATACTCTCAACAAAATTTAAGATTGCTTCTTGTGATTCTTGTAATGCTATTTTGGCTATTTCTTGAGCGATGGAGGTAACTCCAAGACGAGCTTTACACAAGTGTTTTAGATAAGGCCAGACATTAGGATATTTTTCTAAAGGATCATACCATCCAAGATAACCCAACCGATATCCTGGTAAACGATAGACTTTACTAAAACCATTTAAATAGATCACAGGAATTTCTTGAGCAAATTCGAGAGGGGAAACAAATTTACTAAATGATAATGAATCGTATATCTCATCGGTAATAATGGTTAAATTATACTGACCTGCGATATTAATCAATTCTTTGAGTATTTTTTCTGAATATACTGCTCCTGTTGGGCTGTTTGGTGTTATTATTACGAGAGCTTTTGTCTCAGGATATTTTTCTAGTGATGTAACTAATTGATCCAAATCAGGATTCCAGTTTAGTTCTTCGCCACAGGTATAGAACCAAATATTTGAGAAGCGTTGAGCCTGAACAATTAATGGGATATAGGAGGGGTCAGGAATGGCTACACTTCCAGAGTTGTTATGAAAAAGCGCATCAAATGTTAAGGAAAATCCTTCTGACACCCCATAAGTCATAACAATCTTATCAGGGAGTATTTCAACATTACACATCTTTTGAATCCGTTGACTTAGACTCTGTCTTAATTTTTCATCTCCATTCCAGCTAGGATATCCTAAAAACTTAGAAATTTGTAATTGATCGATTTTTTGTTGAGTAGATTTCTCTAAAACATACCCATATACCGGAGGATCACAGTTTGACAGATTCAAATAATTTGGGATACTTTGAGCAATCTTCTCTAGTTCCGAAAAAATACCCATATAACCGAATCTTGAAAAATCAACATTTTTAGAATCAGAATACTTTCGCGAATTCAGGGTAGATGCCTCCTATACTTGAAATTCATAATTTTTTATAAGATAATTCAACAATATTCCTTTAAAATAGGAATTCTTTGATTTCATGGAATTTCAATGCAAATTAAAAATCAGTTGTTTATGGTAAGGATCTGGAAGAGGAAATAATTTTCATCCATTTATCATCTAGGCAGTATCTAATTAGAGGATCTACTTTCAGGACGATAAAATCGTTCAATAATACATATAGCAATAGTTGAGGTATCATAAAAATCCAAAAAATTGTCTGACCAAATTCTAAACTTCTTACGAACATAAATAGAATCTAATGTAATAACAGACAGGACGTGTGTGTTTTGTTGATCATAAACACAAATTTCAGAGGAGCTTACTCTAGTAACACGCAAAGATCCATTGGTTGTTTTAATGGTACCACAATTTTTTGGGAACTTACCTAAGTTAAAATTGATTAGATTTAATCGCACTTTGATGTCTTTTAATCCTGAATAAAAACGGCTTATTTTCCATCGGTTAAACAACAAACTTCCTTTAATCAACCCCATCTTGTTCCCATCTAAAGCAATAATCGCAATCCGACGTGGTAGCCAGAATAAATTAAATATTAATAATATAGGAATAGCTACGGGGAAAAAAAATATTAGGAATATAATATATATTGCCAAACGATTGGCCTTTGATCTAGTCCCAATTATTTCCTCACTAATTTTATCATTCAAAGATCCTATCTTATATACCACCTCAAAAGATGCTGACTTTTGCACAAACATAGAATTTCGATCTTGTTTTAGTAAGGTTTCTTCTTCTTCCTTGGTTAACTTGTCTTGAAGTTGAAGTAACTCTCCTTCAAGTTGAAGAACTTCATTGCTGATTCCTCCTTGTTCTAACCTTTCTTGAATCTTTGGGGAGTTTTGCAAAGTTTCTAGAATACTTTTACGTTGATCTTCAGGAAGTTTTCGGAAAATTGAGCGAAATTGCTTTATTCTTTCAATGGGTGGCATCAAAGCTTTTTTCCTTTCTCTCGAAGGTGAAACATAAAACCAGATTAGAATGATGAGATTCAAAAGAAATGTTATTCCAAGTCCAGCAAAAAAATAGGGTAGAAGTACAAAAAATATTGGTAGAATTATTATTCCAAGTATAGTATTTAGGGTTCGATATCCTTCAGGAAATGGATCTGGGGGGTCTAAATGAAGATTTATCCATCCTCGTACTAAAGAGAGAGTGAATAAAAGGCAAAGGTACACTAGGGGAAGGAGACCTGCCTTTGGTCCTGGAATTAGTTGCTCAAGAAGAGCTTGATTATTAGCAGTCAGGATAGAAAAAAGTTCGTTGATTATGAATATGGAAATAATAATATAGATACCATCAACCAGCAAGCTAACAAATTTTTTATGAAATTTTGCCTCATCGGGACGCATACCATATTCCGTAGGAGGAACAGAAAGAGTAAAATCAGATAAACTTTGCATTTCTGGATTAAATTTAAAATCTTGATTGCGAAGGGAAGGTTCAATTTCAGAATACAAGTATGTGTTACAGTTTGGGCAATAAGTTTGTATTTGCTCAAATTCCTCTCCACACAATGTACACTTCATTTTTAATCAAGTCCTATCCTCTTTTTTATGAAGAATTAAAGGGAAGATCGATTTATTCACTCGTAATGTGCAGTTAGGATTTGTTTATAACTCTTGAAAGTTCGAATTTAGGAATTGGATCTAGAAACGACAAATAAAGACACGCACCCTTAAGGCATCTGTTAAAGCTACCTTTAGAATTTTAAGGAAACAGGAATATTTTTGCAGAATATGAAGATCGAGTCTATTTATTGGAGCTTTATT
>JAEOUE010000299.1 GCA_016839515.1 Candidatus Hodarchaeum mangrovi | reverse complement strand
TTAGGCGCGCATGCGGAGGAGGTGCGGTTCTATTAAACAAAAATCAAATTTTTTATCATATTGTTTCACATATCGACTCGGGAATAGTACCTCGTCCTGTTCATCAAATGTACTCTCTATTATTAGAACCAGTTGTTGACACTTACCGTACCTTTGGAGTAGATGCTCACTATCAACCAATCAACGATATAATTTGTAAAGGACGAAAATTATCGGGGAATGGGGCTGCACTTCTTGAAAAAGCTCAAGTTTTAGTAGGTAATTTCATCCTTGATTTTCCTAAGAAACAATTGGTTGAAATTCTTCGAGTTCCAGATGAAAAATTTCGTAATAAAGTATATAAAACCTTAGAAGACGGAATATCTTCTTTTTTGGATGAATTAGGGGAAATTCCATCAAGGAAAGAAATTATTGAGACATACATCTCAAAGATAGAATCGAAACTTGGTATTAGTCTAGTATCTACAAAACTTTCTCCAGAAACCCTTAAAATCATGGACGACTTACATCAAGAATATTTAACAGATGAATGGCGATTTCAAGTGACTCAGCGCGGTGCTAATCTCCTAAATAAGATAAAAATTCATAGTTCTGCCCATGTTGTACAAGGAACTTATAAATCAACTGGTGGGTTAATTCAAGTGATTTGTGAATTTCGTGATACAATTTTAAATGATATCTTAATAAGTGGAGACTTTTGGATTTATCCTGATACCGTACTACCGCTTTTAGAACAATTTCTAAAAGGAATAGATTTACAACAAGGTACATTAACCGATAAAATTGAGAATTTTCTTCAAAACAACCATTGTGAAACTCCAGGAACAAATGCAAAAGATCTTTCGCAAGCAATAATTAATGCTTATCAACAACTCACACTAAAATAGACGAAAATGAATAGTTAATCATTTCTTTTATCCCCTTGTACAAGATACTCAATAATTAAATCAATCGCTCTTTTCATTACCTGCAGTTCCATATTGGCGGAATGTGGACTAGAAATCACTTGTTCTGGTGTTAAGGGGAGATGAATAAACCCTGCTTGAACTTTAGCTAAACGTGATGATTCTTCTAAATAATTCATCATGTAATAAAAGATTTGGTTACATCCAAAAGTCCCAGCTGAATTTGAAATATAACAAGGAATATTATGCTTTCTAAGATATTCCTGTATTTTTCTAATAGGTAAAGTAGAAAAATAGGCCACGGGACCTTCTTCTACAAGTTTTTCATCTTTTGGAGCTGAACCACAGTTATATCCAATTTTAGAAACGTCAGCAATATTTATTGCAACCCTTTCGATCGATATTGAGGGACGTGGTGCTTGGCCTAAAGCCAGAATGATATCTGGATCATTTTCTGCTATATGACTATGAATTAAACTTTGAATCTCTTTGTAACGTAATGGAATGACTCTCCCAATAATTTTAAATCCATTTATTCTTTTTTTATCGAGATTTTGAGCAATCTCTTGGGAAGGATTAGTTTTATATTCTCCAAATGGTTCAAATCCTGTTACTAATATTATTACCATAATGATTCCCTATAAATTCATTTTTAGGAAGAAAAGTGATACAGTCTTTGAAGACTCGTTTAGTGAATATCCCTTCAATTCTTATTCATTAAAGTATTGATCTATTCAAGTGAAAATTAATCTAATAGTAAGGATTATTTTCTAGACTATAATTTTGACAACTCTTAAAAATTATCAAATTATCTAAAACATGACTTATATTTTGTGGGATGATTGATGAGAAGGAGTATTATATCTATCCAATTATTTCTTTTTATCTTGCTAATAGGTACTTTAACCCTTAGATCGGTTAGAATTGGAGATTATCAATCATATCCTGCCTCACGGAATAGATTGAGTGAGAATGAGAGACTTCTTTTTGATATTATTGGAAACTGGGATATGTCACAGAGTCGAATTGCTAATAGCCAATATCCAACTTATTTTGATGAATATCGGATAAATTGGAATATTACGATGTTTAACCATCCAGTTTTTGAACTGATTGGAAATGGAGTCCTAGATTTCAATTTAACTGCAAATAATAAGGAAATTGAGCTCTTTGCAAATCAAAGCCTTCTTTTTCACTGGATGGATTTTGGAGATATTACTGATGCCACCTACATTGGCGTAGATCTTTGGATGAGGACGGATTCGGGTGAACTAAATCAGATTTATATTGGAAAACAGTTCTATGGAAATTTCATAAATCAATCCAAAGCTCTCTTAAAATTTGCAAGCCCAATAATACCTCTGGGCCAGTTTTGGGAACAATGGGGAATTGAACTGCAACCGTTCTTCAG
>JAEOUE010000070.1 GCA_016839515.1 Candidatus Hodarchaeum mangrovi | reverse complement strand
CATTAACAAGGTTTTCACAAAAAAACCTCACGATAAGCTAATTTGTTATCACTAGCAAGAGTTAATTTATCCTGAAAATAAGATCATCTAATTCATACTCAATAGCATTTACATTGAAGGAACAATCATGTTAAAGAACAGTATTGCTCATAAATCAAGATTTTGTGTCTTTATTAAGGTGTATGATGAATACAAGATGTTGGAAGAGCTGTTAATTTCGTTAATGAGCCAGACACGACTTCCAGATAAAGTTATTATTATTGATGATGGATCACCAAATCCTGATGTTGAAAAAGGAATTAAAGAGCTCATATCAAAGCACGATTCCCTGCTGATACAATTCATAAAACTCCCATTGAAAAAAAAACCAGATTTAGATACAGTAGGGAGAACATTTAACAAAGCATGGTTTGATATAGCTTCTAAAGAAAAATTTGATTATATTGCAACTATCGATGCAGACACACGGCTAGAACCTCAATATTATGAAAAAATTATTCAAAAGATGGATGAAAATCCAGTTTTAGGATGTGTGTCAGGAGTAATAGTGATTCAAGAGACAATAAGAGAATATACAGAACAGATCAATATTGGAGCAAAGGTTGGACGAAAGGATGCGCGAGGATCAGGAAAGATTATACGAGCAAAAATATTGGAAACCACCCCCCAAGAATATTTTCCTGAAGTCGATTGGGATACTTGGATAAATACACGAGCCAAAATTCAAGGATATAAAACACCTGAAATAATCGAGACCTATATGATTCAAAAACGGCCAACAACGCGTGTAGCTAAAAAAGACTTATATAGAAACGGTCGATTGACGTATCATTTTGGGTACAATCCTATCTTGCTTTTTATGAAAGTTATTTTAGCAGGAACTGGGGGTATAAAGATAATAAAAGGATACTGGGCCGCTCGAAGGGAAAAATGGCGTTTAAAAGACAAAAAAGTGCGTCAATATTTTGGTTGGCGATTTTTCCTTCATTTTTAACAAGAATATTGACCTCGTCCTACAGCTCTAAAGAGGAATCCTTGTTTTAGAACCTGATCAGGATTAAGAGTTTGCCGTCCATCAATTAAAATTGGGTTTGGTCTCATCAAAGACTTTATATGTGCAAGATTAAGGTTTTTATAATCCTTATGAGCTGTAACAATGATAATTGCATCAGCATTAGTAATAACTTCATCTAAATCTGCTGAAAAACTAAAATCTACCTCATTTTGACGGACATAAGGGTCATGAACAGCGATTTGATAGCCTTTTTCGGTAAGTAAGCGCACAAAATACTTCGTAGGAGTATTACGAGGATCATCTGAATCTTCGATAAAAGCAACGCCAAGAATGGCAATCTTTTGGTCTTTGTTTTTCATACGACCAGTTTTTTGGAAGCAATCTTGGAGTAAACTGATAGTATGTTCCGGCATGCCAATATTTCGATAACGACTAGCTTCTATCACATTTAAATCAACCCTTTTCTTACCGTATTGAGTTACTCCATATTTTAACAGCCATGGATCTTTTGGAAGGCAGTGACCCCCTACTCCTGCACCAGGAGTATGCATATTTCGATGTGGATTACCTTTTCCTTCAATCCATGGTAAGTTGTTGACTAATTTTCGTACTTCATAAACATCAACCCCTAGAGATTCAGAAACTAAAGCTACTTCATTAGCAAAAGCAACATTAACATCACGATAAGTATTTTCGACGACTTTTGCCAGTTCTGCTGTTAAGGCAGTTGTAGGAATAATCTCACTCTTTAAGACATGATGATATAACCAAACAGCCTTTTCAGTACTTTGGGGATCACTTCCTCCTACAATACGAGCATAATGCAAAATGTTATAGAGCAGCCTTCCAACCATAACTCGTTCATAGGAAAAGGCTAAGAAGAAATCCACTCCACAAGTAAGGCCAGATGCCTCCTCAATAATCGGTTTGACAATATATTCTGTTGTTCCAGGAGCACAAGTAGATTCGATAATGATAGTCGTATTTTTTCGTAAATTCTGGCCAATCTGATAGCTAACTTCACGTAGAGAGACATATTGGGGGATATTGTTTTCATCTGTGGGAGTTTGAACATCGATTAAAATATAATCCATATTCTTAACAACTGTAATATCATCAGTAACCCTAAGGGTTTTTTTCTCTTTGACAACGCGTTCAATCAGTTCAGGAAGATCGGGTTCGTTTTTGATAGGACAATTTCCTGCATTCAGAAAATCAATCTTCCAGCCTGAACGTTTTGAGCGTCGCTGGATACCAATGACATTAAATAATCCTGTATCAGCTAGCAAAGCGGCAATAGGAATACCGACATACCCCATACCGATGACAGCTATATTAATAGGCATCTTTCTTCAATTATAGCAAACGAAATTGAATCTATTTTAATACTAGGATAGGAAAGATGAATAATTTGAAGAAGTGGAGAGAAGAATAATGCTGAAAATTCTTATAATGGTTAATCCTCATCGAAGAGGTCATCTAGTAAGTTTAAAATATGGGTTGGAGTTTTTTACTCAACAAATTTGGCAAAAAAACGAAGAAGAGTCTTATAGTTATCTTTTAATTCATCTTAATAAATTAGTAAACCATTTATCTACAAAAAATTATTTTTTAATCAAGTTGGATCATTACACAAAGAGTTTATTGGTATAACAATGTATGACGATTCAGAGGTCCATAGTTATTTTAACGGTGTTTTTTGTTCCATTCCTAGCTAGAATTTGTAATATTTGGTAAAATATCTTTAATCGCTCGTTGAATATCTTTGGGGTAATCAATATCAATCCAGTGGTCAGGAGAAATTTGAAAGGTGTTAATTTGATACCCTTTATGCATTAAGCGCTCCAGAGCAGTAGTAAAATACAAGTCTAAGAAACCTTCCTCACGTGCCATTTCTTCTAATGTTTCTCCTAGAATAATAGCTCCCGCTTTACTAAATTTTATAATTCCTGCAAACTCATAGATGGCTTCATTAGAAGAAATATTTTTACTTATCTCAGCTAGAGTATTCCCGTCAGTGATAACTTTCTCTGCTTCATGATCAATCCTCGAAGAAGAATAAGTAATTACAAAATCTCTCTGATCATCTAATAAATCTGCGATAACCTCTTTATTAAAGAGAATGTCTCCATAAAGAAGAAATAGAGGAGAATCCATTTCTCGACAGGCAAACCAAGCAGAAGAAAGGATATTCGAGATATTAAAGAAGGGATTATAAATATATTTTACCTTATTCCCTAAAAATTTTCTAATTTTTTCATCTTGAAATCCAGTAACCATCACAATATCATTTATTCCATTAGATTTCAGGTTTTCAACCATATACTGAAGAATGGGCTTTCCACCAATAGGGATAAGTCCTTTGGGAACATTTTGCGAGTAAGGAAACAAACGTAATGATTTTCCAGCAGCTAGGATTATTGCCTTTAATCCAGTTTTTTGGTATTCAGGATGCATCTCGACAAAATTTTCGATAAAATTAGGATCATTTGCTTCCTTGAGAGTCAGACGACGAATGGTTTCTTGAAAAATTTCCTCCCCCTCTCGGTAACTATGTACAAGATAATAATAGGTTTTATTCTTAGATCTAACTTTTTTTATGAATACCATGAATTTTCATCAATTTTACTACATTATTGAAGGAAAATCAAGTAATATTTTAAAAGATTTCTTATATGATCTTACAAACACAATCTTATGCTACTTACAAGGAGATGACCATAAGAATGAAAGCTATAATACTCGCAGCAGGTCCAAGTTCAAGATTACGACCTATGACTGAGAATAGCCCCAAGACATTACTTGAAATTGAAGGAAAATCTATAATACAAAGATTATTGGATTTATTTCGAAGTTGTGATGTGAAAGACATTGCTATAGTACGAGGTTATCGAAAAGAGGATTTTATCTTTCCGAACATCACCTATTTTGATAATGACAATTATCAACATAATAATATTATAAGCTCCCTTTTTTATGCAGAGGAATTCATGCATGATGGCTTTCTTTTCACTTATTGTGATATTCTCTATACAAAGGAAGTAGTTCAGAAACTTCTTGCCGCACCACATGATATAAGCTTAATAATTGACACTAAATGGGCAGAACGATATGTAGGACGAACTGAGCATCCTACTGATGAAGCTGAACTAGCCTGTGTAGAACGAGGAAAAGTGACCCGTTTATCTAAATTCTTTAACCCTGATGAAGCCTATGGGGAATTTATTGGATTAGCCAAATTCACAAAAAAAGGAGCAGAGATACTTCGTCGAAATTACCATAGAGCAAAAGATAACAAATGGTGCAAATATGAAGGACGGTTTCATGATGCAACTAAGTTTGAATACGCTTACCTAACCGATATGATACAGGAATTAATAATGCGAGGCTATCCAGTTCATTCTGTTGATATTCAAAAGGAATGGGTTGAGATCGATACAATACAAGATTATGAATATGCTAAACAGCTGATTAAGAAAGGACTGTTATAGATACAAGAAATAAAGAAATGAGCTGACAAGAATGAGTGAACAATTGACTACCACAAGCGAGCGAATGCGTTATTGGCGAACAAGGATATTTATCACAGTATGGGTAACATACCTGACCTATTATCTTGGAAGAGTGAATATCGGAATTGCAAAACCCTTTATTATGGATGAATTTGGTATTGATCCTGCAACCTTTGGGGTAATTGGGACTGCATTGTTTATTATGTATGCCATAGGACAATTTGTGAATGGGGCATTAGGTGATAAGTTTGGGCCCCAACGATTTGTTGCCCTGGGATTAATAGTTTCCTCCTTTATAAACATCTTATTTGGCTTTTCAAATGGATTAATTTGGCTGATGTTCTTCTTATGGGGATTGAACGGCTATTTCCAGTCAATGGGATGGGCCCCATCTGTGAAAACAGTTGCAAACTGGTATCCTCCCAATGAACGAGGAAAATGGTCTGGGAGATTAGGAACATCATACCAAGTAGGAGGAGCAGTATCGTGGATTCTTGCAACCTTTATCATCGTTACGCTAGGACTGGATTGGCGATTTTCATTCTGGGTAGCTGGAATAATCATGCTTATATCTGGAGTTCACTTTTATATACGCGTGAGAAATGCCCCTGAAGAAGTCGGTCTTCCTACAATTGAAGAAGAGCAAGAAGGAAAAGAATCAACAGGAGAAATCAGAGCAGATCATTTTCTTGGCTTTGATTATACTATCAAATCCATTATCACAAATCGGACGGTATTATTTGCATCATTTGGTTTATTTTGTCTTAATATTGTACGATATGGAATAACAGAATGGCTACCTTATCTTCTCGCAACAGAGGTCACAACAGAGGATTTCTTTCCACTATGGAAAACATTGGCCTTTCCAATCGGAGGAATAGTAGGTGCAATTGCCTGTACATACATCTCTGATCGCTATCTGAAACGACGACGAATGCCAATTATAAGTACGTTATTTATAATTTTAGCCCTATCAATTCTCCTGTACTCCTTTTTACCCCCATTAGATTGGCTACTAGGAGCCCCAATGCTTATCATAATAGGTTTTCTCACCTTTGGACCTCATGTTTTACTTGTTTCAACCATTCCAATGGAATTTGGGACAAGAAAAGCTGCTTCTACAGCCACAGGATTTATTGATGGTTGGGGGTATGTTGGATCCGCTATTACAACATTTGGTTCGGGATTTCTCCTTGGAGCAGAAGGCCCTGTTTCCACGTTCTTGTTTTGGATATTTATGGCACTATTAGGTGGAATAGTGTTACTATTTAATTGGAAAAGTGTTCCCCAAAAAAGTAAATATTATTAGATTGAACCCTTTGAAGGTAAATCTTATTTCCTTCATCCTTTTTTCATACCCAAGTTCTTACTAGCAAGAAGATTATTTAATCTAATAAATAAAT
>JAEOUE010000312.1 GCA_016839515.1 Candidatus Hodarchaeum mangrovi | reverse complement strand
GCAGGCGTAAAAGCAGTTGCGGAGCAGGCAGTACAAGCAGCCAATCAGGCGGCAGAAGCAGTTGCGACAGTTGCCCAGACGGCCAACCAGGCTAACACGGCAGCAGAGAACGCAGCAACAGCAGCAGAAGCCGCTAGGGATGCAGCAAATGGCCTAACAACACTTGTATATGGCGCAATTGGCGCAGCACTAGTAGCAGCCCTTGCAGCAATCGTCTCACTGATGCAAATCAGTAGACGAATCGCAGGTTAAAAAAACCAAACCCCTTTTTTTTATATCTCAAGAGTAATCATTTTAATGCTTCATTTAGAATGTATTCATTATGGAAAATAGACAAATAATAATTGGACTAACCTTTGGATTAATTCTGATCTTTGCAGTATCGATATGGCAAATTAATTTCTTAACCAACGAGATCGAGCATTTAAGAAAACATACCTCTGAATTAGAGTCTCAAATTGAAGAAAGAGACGATTTAATTGGGTCTTTAGAAACTCATATTGATAAATTAGATGAAAACTTATCAATAATCCAACACGAACTTTATTTGAGTAATGAAAATAATACTATTCTCAAATCACAATTAAATGATATGAATGTGACTATTATTGGATTACAAAACGATGTAACTGTTTTGGAGGAGGCTATATATGTAATTGGTAGAGGGGAAATTGAAACGGTTCTAAGAAAATATAGTGATACTTTGATTCAATTAAATCAATTACAAGATCAGTATGATGAATTACTATATGAATATAATAAATTAATAGAAAATATTGAATAATAAATTAACTTTATCATCCAACAAAAAGATATAATGCATGCTGCCTAAGATCAGAGTACGTTGAAACTATATTCTCGTTTGAGTCTTTAATCTCGCTTATATATAATTTATATGAACCAGGACCGAGTAAGAAAGCACCATTCCATAAATAATTAGTAGATCCATCTATAACAAATAAATCGCTAGCAAATCTGGTTCCAATATAAATTTTCGTGACCTCAAGTTTGAAAGTTCCAACAAAATCTGTTCCATCTAGATATTGTATCTCAACATTTCCTTTGATAGGAACTGTATCTGGGTATACATCATCTAAAATTGATATTTTATATTTAATATCATCTATTACATACTCTATTTCTAATGGATTATACAGTTCTTCATATTTTGACTCTAATACAGTAATGTTATAACTCAACTCATTTATATATTGATTTAATTGATCTATATACAATTCGTTAAATTCTATTTCCTCTTCCTGTGAAAGTATTTCGTTATCAAGTTCCCGTATTTCTGTTTCTAAATCAGAAATCTCTTGTTCTAATGAAGATTCAAGATTATCATAATCTTCTTGAAGCTCTAATATTTCATCCTCAAGTGCAATCTTCTCCGATATAAGTTCAACAATCTGATTTTGCTGTTCAGTGTTTTCCTCAGTTAAGGAATTTATTTTCGGTCCACTTACAACAAAGTTGTTTATAACATAACCAGATAACAAACCAACTGTCAAAACAACAGCAAACAATTTAGTATCGATTTTCGACAACAAACACCTAACCCTTTTTAATCTAACAATAGGTATTATAAAGAGATTGGGTAATTGAACCATAAAAGACTTCTAATTTATATCCAAATTTCTTCATAATTATATCAAATGTGAATCAAATGAAATATAGCATCTTAGTTACAGTCTACAATGATGAACAATATTTACCAATATGCTTTGATGCAATAGTAAAACAGACAATAAAACCTATAGAAATAATTGTGGTTGACGATAACAGTTCGGATAACTCCTCAAAAATTATTGAAAAATATAAATTTAAAAAAATATTCTCCTCTGAACCAAAACATGAAGATAGATGGCTAAATAGAGTAAGAGCCTTTAAACTTGGATTAAAATCAATAAACCCTCAAACTGATTTGGTCCTAAAAATAGACTCAGATATAGTAATACCCCAAAACTATGCTGAAAAACTCATTAACCATTTTACACAAGACTCCAAACTAGCGGCAGCAAGTGGAGTAGAAAACCATAGACAATTCCATGCCTTACCACGAAATGGCGCAATAGTGTACCAGAAAAAGGCAATAGATCAAATAGATAAAATAAAAGAGGTTTATGCTTGGGACAGATGGATTCTATTAACACTAATTGAACAAGATTATAACTT
>JAEOUE010000298.1 GCA_016839515.1 Candidatus Hodarchaeum mangrovi | reverse complement strand
TGTTCATCAAAAAAAAGTACCTCACGTTTTTGTGGATGAATATTTACATCATATTGATCAGGAGGCATCTCAATAAAAAGAAAAGCTATTGGATAATGGCCTTTCATCATGTAGTCATGAAATCCTTCTTCTAACGCCTCTTGAAGTAAATTAGATGCAATTCTTCTTCTATTTAGAAAGAAATATTGATATTTTCGATTTCTTCGTAATTTTCCCAGTTTACTAATGTATCCCTGTATTGAAATATCATTTTTTTGGTTTATTCCTATATCGATGATAGATTGTACAATATCTACACCTAGAGTCTCTTTTATTACAGGAAGATTTGATGATGTTTTAATTGTTTGAAACTCTACCAATCCATCAGAAATAAACTGAAAAGTGATTAGGGGATTAGCAATTGCATATTGGGCAACAATTTCATAAATGTAGGCTTTTTCAACACTAGCTTTTTTCATGAATTTCCTTCGGACGTTAAAATTAAAAAATAAATCTCTTACACGAATAGTTGTTCCTGGAGACGCCCTTATTTCTTCAGAAATTGTAAATTTTTCAACATCTCCTTCTGTTGAAATAATACTTGCTAATTCTTCATTCGAGGTACGACTAGAAATGGAAAAACGAGATACTGAAGCAATTGAATAAAGTGCTTCACCACGAAAACCCATAGTTAAGATTTTTTTGAGATCTTCTTCGGTACGAATTTTACTTGTTGTATGGCGTTTAATGGCGAGAGGAAGATCTTCAGCGATTATTCCAGAACCATTATCGTGAATTTCAATTAAATCTTTACCTCCATTTTTAATTATTACACGAATTTCAGTAGCATTTGCATCAATAGAATTTTCCAGAAGTTCTTTCACTACTGAAGCAGGTCTTTCGACAACTTCTCCTGCTGCAATTTTACTAACACATATGGGATCTAAAGTCTGAACTCGCAATAGATCATAAATCCTCCTGAATCTCATTATATAGTCTTTTTATTTCTTTAATTATGTCTTCAAGATCGTTTAAAGCTTCAATGGGAGTTTTAAAGTTAATATCAATATTGATGTAATTTTTAAGAAATGCAAGGATTTCAATCCTTAAGTCTTCTAATTTTTTCAGTCTTTCTTGTTTATTTGTAACATTAGACAAAGCTTCTACTAAAGATAATTGTCGAGGCCCTTTTTTATCAGAGGCAACCTCACTATTATATTCTGCTGATATTGATTCTAATTTTAATAACTTCTTTTGAGCAGATAATATTACAGAATTTGGTATTCCAGCCATTTTTGCTACACTTATTCCAAAGGAATGATCCGTTGATCCCTCTTTTATTTTATACAATAGCATTAATTTTCCATTTCGCTCCATAGCAGTCATATGAAAATTCTTTATTCGTTTAGAAAAGTTTTCTAATTCACTGAGCTGGTGATAATGAGTAGCAAATAATGCCATACATTTTATATTTCGAGCGATGTGTTCAGCAATAGCCCAAGCTAATGATAATCCATCATAAGTACTTGTGCCCCTTCCTACTTCATCCAAGATGACTAAAGAGTCACGAGTACTATTATTTAGAATATGAGCCGTTTCTAGCATCTCTAACATGAAAGTAGATTGACCAAAAGCTAAACGATCAAATGCCCCAACTCTAGTAAAAATTTTATCAAATATACTCAATCTACAATCATTAGCAGGAACCCAAGAACCAGCTTGAGCCATTAACACAATAATTGCTACCTGTCGAATGAAAGTACTTTTCCCTGACATATTTGGACCAGTTATGATATGAAGTTCTCCCTGATTAAGATCAGTACTATTTGGTACAAATCCTGATTCTTTTTGAAGTAATTCAACAACCGGGTGTCGTCCATTAGTGATTAAAATACCTTTTTCTTCTACAAATTTAGGTTTAACAAAGCTATTACGGATAGCGGTAAATGTATAACAAATTATCACATCTAATTCAGCAAGTAATTCAGCAAAAAAACGGATTTGAGAAACAACGGCTGAAACTTGATCACGAACTTCACAAAAAATCAAATATTCCAATTCATTAATCCTTTCATCTACATTGAGCTTCTTTTCCTCAAAATCTTTAAGTTCTGGAGTAATGAATCTTTCAGCATTCACAAGAGTTTGTCTTCGTATATAATCGGTTGGAATCGCTTCATCTCCTCCAGCCTCGCGGATTTGAGCTTTGGTAACTTCTATGTAATATCCATGAACAGAATTGAAACCGATTTTAAACTTAAAATTAACTCGTGACTCTTCTTTTTCACGAATTTCCTTTAAAATTGATTTATGATTAGATTTAAGTCTGTGAAGATTTTCCAACTCTTTATTATAAGATACTTTGATAAGATTACCTTCTTTTAATGTTGTTGGTGGATTATCAAGTATGGCATGTTCAATGATCAGATGTATTTTTTCTAGTGGAGAAGAATTAAAACTAGTGATTTTCTTACAAATATATGAATTTAGATCCTGATTATGATGTAGTAGTCCAATAATTTCCAAGCTTAGTTTTAATGATAGTTTTAAAGTGATCAAATCTTTTGCATTTACAGTACTGTACGTTATTTTAGTCATTAATCGTTGAAAATCAGTTATGTTTGTAAGAAGATCTTGTACTTCTCTAGCTAATTCAAGATTAGACTGAAATTGTTCCACTGCATCTAACCGTTGGCAGATTATTTCTTTATCCCGTAATGGTTGCAATAACCATCTTCTAAGTAAACGTGCTCCCATCGATGTACTAATATCATTGAATACCGATAAAAGACTACCACGAATACTACCATCAAAAGCATTGCCAACAATCTCAAGATTTCTTTGGCTAGTAGAATCGAGTGTTAAATAATTCCTATTTGATATTGTCCTCAAAGAAGAAATATTACTTGGAAATTCCTTTTTCAACATTGATAGATAGATGATAAGTGCACCTGCTGCTCTTACTCCCTCAATCATAGCCTCACAACCGTATCCCTGTAATGATTTTACATCAAAATGGTTCAGTAAAGCAGATCGGGCAGTATCATAATTAAAATGGGTTTCATTAATGGGAGAAATCATTATTTTTGGAGGAGAGGAGATAATATCGAGAAGCGCCTTATATAATTCTCCTTTTCTAGTGACATCTGGAATTATAATTTCTGAAGGTTTAAATCGTGTAAATTCATCCCGGAACATATCTAGGGAGTTCTCTGAAAATTCAGAAACTAAAAATTCCCCTGTTGAAATATCAACAAAAGAAACACCAATCATATTTTTCTTTTCATTAAAAGCAATGCTTAATAGGAAGTTATTTGTTTTATTATTTAATAAGGTAGGTTCAAATAAAGTCCCAGGAGTTATAACTCTCGTTACTCCTCGCTTTACAATTTTTCCTGATGGAACATTTTTAGCATCTTCTAACTGATCAACAATTGCTACTTTATATCCTTCTTCTATCATCTTATTAATATAAGAATCTAATGCCTTCACAGGAATACCTGCCAATGGGATTCCTCTTTCTTCATCTTTTCTTGATTTTCGTGAAGTTAATGTGATATCTAAAACCTTTGATGCAAGTTTTGCATCTTCATAAAATGTTTCATAAAAATCCCCTAATTGAAAAAAGACAATGGTATCGGGAAATTTCTTCTTGATCTCGAAATACTGTTTCATAGCTTTTGTTGTTTGGCTCATTGGCTTCTAATCTCGAAAACAAGTGAAAGGAACGATTCAGGATAGATAATATTTATTAATCGCAGTTATTTATATGTTCCCCTGATTGTTTCTAATTAATAAAGATCCAAATCCTTATCTATCCCCTTCTATAGTTCCTTAATTATCAATCAGTAATCAATTTAGATTATTAATAATCATTGAAAAATCAATCGAGGATAAAAAAACATAAAGCGGGGGTTTCCCAGTCTGGTCAAAGGAGTCAGGTTCAGGTCCTGGTCGTGTAGACGTTCGTGAGTTCAAATCTCACCCCCCGCATTTAAGGAAAATTATTAAAGCCGAGGTAGCCAAGCTCGGTAAGGCGCCAGACTCGAGATACCTTTGTTTAGAACTAGAAATCTGGTGTGCTTTGCACTCGTGGGTTCAAAAAATAGATAAAAGCAATTATCTATTTGAAAATCCCACCCTCGGCGTTTATTCTATTGGGGTATATAAATTATATTAAAAAAGGATTATTAGTTTTTAATGAATCTAGATCTACCAATACATCCCTTTCACAATAGAAATGACAAAATATTTACATAACTTAATTTATGCATGAAAGTTGATTACGAAAATGAGGGCAAAAGCATAAATAGAGAATAAAGAGATGGCGTTCTTTTGCTGATATTAGCTGGGTAATTGTAAATGTATTTATTATTATCCCAGAAATTCGTTTATGCTAATTAAAATGGTTATTATGAATAATATATTCGATAGGATTAATGATTATTTAATTATTACCTGTTGGTGACATTTGTGGATATAGAACAAATTATTTTAGATATTCAAGAGAAATTTGGGGTTGTAGGTCGAGAACGAACCCTCCGAAAACTTATACTTGGAAAAACTGCAGGAAAACATATTATTATTGAAGGTCCTGTTGGAGTAGGTAAGACAACCTTAGCACATGCAGTTGCTGCTTATTTTGACCAAGGATTTATTCGGATTGATGGAGATGAAAGATACACTGAATCCAAGCTTGTTGGTCATTTTGAACCCCCTCTCGTTGTAGAAAAGGGATGGGTATGGGATGCTTTTGTACCTGGTCCATTAACTCTTGCGATGAAAAATGGATCGATTTTATTTATCAATGAAGCAAATCGATTAATTGAAGGAACCCAGAATGTATTATTACCGTCCATGGATGAAGGTATATTAATTTTACCTAAATTAGGCGTCGTAAACGCAAAAGAAGGTTTTTTAGTCGTAGCAACTCAAAACCCAGAATCTTATATTGGAACTACTGTGCTTTCTGAGGCCCTAAAAGACAGATTTGTCTGGATTAAACTTGACCATCAAGGATTTGAGGAGGAGCTTGAAATTGTAAAGAAAAAAGCACAAATTGGAGATGAAGATAATCTAATTGCAGAAACAGCAGCAAAAATAACTCGTGCAACAAGAAACCATAGCGATATTCGACGAGGTTCTTCTATCCGAGGAGCAATTGATCTAGCTAAAATTCTAAGTCTAGTGTCAAGTATGAACTTAGAAACAGTTTCTGAAATGGCTATTATGACTCTAGCAACAAAAATAGAACTTGAAGATGGGGTAGAACGACCTATTGAAGATATTATTCATGAGATAGTCGAAGCAGTGCTATCAGGGGAAGAAGACCGTTTTTTATAAGCAGTTCCCGGGAATCTCACCGGGAATACAAGAAAAATATTAGATTATTTGGTAGACTCAATATAGAGGATCTTGCTGAAGCAGCTATTGCTGCCGGCGATACACTTCCAAGGCTAGATAAACTTGATTTAGCAAGCGTAGAAAGGTTAACAGAATCAGCTATTGAACATGAAAACCTTCCTGCACTGATGTCTCTCGCTAAAATCAATAAATACGCAGTTTCTAACATATTAAATCCAGAACGCTTAGTTTCTCTTGGAAGAGTGGCTGGTTCTGGAGGAATATACACTCCAAAACTTTTTTTTGTCATGCGTGGAGTAATCGATTCGAAACGACGAAAAATTCTAAAAAGGTTAACACGGACAGCAATTTTAAAAATGTCTCTAAGGGTTGCTTCTGAGGGATTGCGAGGAGATATTCCTATTAGAGGAGAATATCAACCTGATGCAGATTTTGATCTTGAGGCCACCATGGATCAGATTTTAGAACGTTATCCGACTGGTATTCCAGCACTAAAAAGTAGTGATATTGTTGGAATTGAACGACGTGAAAGGAAAAAGAATGGAGTTCTAATTCTCGATGCCAGTGGTTCCATGATGGGAGAAAGAAATATCAATGCTGCACTATCATCAGCAGTAATGGCTTATTCTATGCGAAATGATAAGTTTGGTGTAATTGCATTTAATACAAAAGCTTTTCTAATAAAGGGAATCAATGATGATGTAAAAATTGATGATATAATGGATAAAATCCTTGATCTTGAAGCTGTTGGGTATACTAACATTGAAGATGCTCTTAAAGTGGGTGCATTACAATTAAAAGGGTTAATAACCCGATTTAAATGGGCTATTTTATTGAGTGATGGAGCATACAATAAAGGGGGTGATCCACGCTATCTTTGTCGACAATTCGAAAAATTACATGTAATAAATCTTCCAGGAGGTAAAAAATGGGGAGAACGAGTCTGTAAAGATCTTGCTCGACTTGGTGGCGGTAGATACGTGGTTGTTCGGAATTATAATGAAGTCCCACGAGCTTTAATGAAAATTTTAAGATCCCCTTGGTAATTCTAGAAATATCTCTATTAAATATTTTCAATCATCATAGAGGAGGAGGAGAGAAAAATAGATAATCCTAAGGGATTATCTGAAATTATATTTAAAATTCTAGGATATTCGGTGTAAAGTTTTTTAAGGAGAACTTTTTTCGTCTTATTGAGATTAAAATGATGGAAGATTTATTAAAAGAACTCGATCTAAATTATACTCTAAGACTTCTAAAAGATATGATTAGTATTAACTCAATTGTTGGGAATGAGGGTGAGATGGCTGAATTCATTAAGAATGAGCTAGAAGCATTAGGTTTAAAGTGTATAGCTGTTGAGGTAGAAAGAGGCAGACCAAATATTTATTCAAAACTAACTGGAAAAACTACTGGAAATAAAATTAATTTCAATGGCCATACTGATACAATACCCATTGTAGATGGATGGGAAACTGATCCTTTTGATCCTGTAATTAAAGATGGAAAATTATTTGGTTTAGGAGTCTGTGATATGAAAACAGGTATAGCATGTACATTAAATATGTTACGAGCTTTCGTTGAATCAGAACACTCATTCAACGGAGAACTCTCTTTTTCTGGTGTAGTTGATGAAGAGGGATTTGGAAAAGGAGCTAAAGCGATGCTTGCATCTGAGTATGGAAAAGTAGATGCAATTGTATTAGGAGAACCTTACTCCGGGGATGAGTTAAAACCAATTCCTCTTGGAATTACAGGAAAAATTTTATATGAAATTTTAGTTAAGGGAAAAGCAGCACATGCTTTTCGACCAAATTTTGGTATAAATGCAATTGAAGAATTAGGGAAAATTCTAGCAAACCTTAATAAACTTAATTTTCAAAATCATCCAAAATTTGGAAAAGGTAATTATTCTACATTGAAAATAGAGGGAGGATATGAGATTTATTCTGTAACGGTTCCTTCATTTGCTCGTATGGAAGTGAATCGGTTATTAATTCCTGGAGAAACAGTTCAATCAGCTATTGATGATATGAAGAACTTGATTCATTCATTAAATCTTTCTGCTGAAGTAACTGTGAATTTAAAACCTCCACGCTATGAAGCATATATAGATGATCAAAACCATCCTATTTTTCAGGTATTTGATAGTGTTTATCGTACAGTGATGGGAAAAGCTCCTCTATATGAATATACTATAGGAATTACAGATGCTAATATTTTTGCAGGTGAAGGACAAATACCATGTCTTCATTTAGGACCACATCAAGAAGTCGCACATCAAAAGAATGAGTATGTTCCAATGGATTGCCTAGAACCGTTATCAACAATGTACTCTTTAATTGCAGTAAATTTCCTTAAATAATTTATGAATAATAAATCACTATGATTTATTATCTATTTAGAGAGCCTCGAGGGTATTTTTTATTGAAAAACAATTAATTAGCATTACTAGGTCTAAAATTATGGTTTTAAGTCATATTTTCTTGAATATCTCGAAGTCTATTAGGGAAGTTTGTTAAAATACCATCAACGCCTAAATCAATAGCTTTTTTCATTTCTGGAATTGTATCTGCATAAAAATAGAATATTTTAATTCCCTGATCCTGGCATTTTTCAAAAAATTCAGGTATCAGAGCTGTCCGACGAATTTGGACAATATTTAGACCTAAATTGTTTACAATATCTAAATAATCATTCCAATGTCGTTCTTTTTGTAGTAATATACATGAAATTTCTGGATTAATTTCTTGGATATTAAAAATATTTTCTAAATACCTAGCAGAGATAAAGGTTCTCTCTTCAATCTTAAAATGGTCAATAACCTCTAAAATACTTTTCTCAAACCAGTTTGATGAATCCAAGTATTTTAGCTCAATATTAAACAGAATAGTAGAGGAAATTTTAGTCAATATCTCAATAGTATCATATAATGTTGGTATTCGTTCATTAGTAAACTTGGGATGAAACCAAGAACCAACATCTAGGGATTGAAGATAAGAATAAGGATGATCAATGATCTTACCAGATCCATTAGATGTACGTTCAATCCCTTGCCGATCATGAAAAACCAATATGTAATGATCTTGAGAAGGTTGAATATCAAATTCAATCATATCTGCATACTGAGAACCTGTTTTGAAACAAGTTAAAGTGTTTTCAGGAGCTAAACCTGCTCCACCTCTATGTGCTATATTAATTACGATGAGATTCACCCAGCTTTGAAGTTTTGATCTATTATTATTCCATTTAACACAATATTATCATATGGTAAGAAATTCATATTATGAACAGTCCCCGACACACCAAAATTTCTACTGGAAACCTCCTTTTAATAAATATATATTATCTTACCATATTATATTATATATCTAAATAATACAATGGAATCTTTAATTACATTTTCTTTCTTACTGAAATTACACAGATATAATCTAGTTTTTAAAAAAGAATCAACGAGGTAGTACGTATATAATAAATTGATATTTTGTCGAATTAACTAACCGAAATATGATAAAAAGATTGGTGTTCATAATACCCTAATGTTCCAAAGGAAATGAAGGGGTAAGGGCCCATATACCTAGATAATATGTACGCTAAAAATAAAATAATTTCCAACCAAATCTTGTTAAATGAAGTGACAAAAAAAGAGATTAAATTTTTTCTACTATTTTAACTTATCCGGTAAAAAACTTTGGGACGTCCTTTCGATTTTCCAGGAACAGAATATTTAACGACTTTTTTATAAAGAATAAGACGTGTCAAAGCATCATAAATTGTTGTTCGTGCTATTCCTGTTTTTTTGCAAATATCTGTTCTTGTTGCAGGTTCAATTTTGGTTAAAACATCAAGGACTTGTTTATCAGTTTGATTTACTAGTTCAAAGGCAAATTCCTTTTCATTTTCCTTCTCTAAGAGATCTGTTTCTTGTATAGATTGAGTCATAAATATCCACTAATGCCTTTTTTTCTCTTAAGAGTCATTAAGGTTAGGTTATATTTAAGATTTTCAGTATTACTTTGAGATCAAACATTCATTCGTTCATTTTTAACTTAAAGAGACGAATGAAAATTAATGAAAAACCTATTGGATGAAAGGAGAGGTATTTTACAACTCAATTCACATTCATAAAAACCTGTGAATCATAGAATTCTCTTAGATATCTAAGATCTTTGGAATTCCTTAAAATTTCTTCACCGGCAATCGAGGTTAAAGTATCTTTTCTATAAAAAATTTAAGATTTTATGTTTCTAAAAATAATAATTTAAAATTAATTGAGAATTATTCTCTTATAAATGAATATAATACTTTTTTTATGGTTTTTCTTATATTTAATACTTTTTCACTTTTTATATCTTAACCCCTTAATTTCCATTGGAAAAATGTATCAGTTTGACTAAATTTTTATAGTATATTTTTCACAACTAATTATAAAATAAGTGTCTATAATCCAAGCATTTATGGGATACAGCCGACAAATCTAATTCACAAGGTGAATGAAAATCTTAATTTTACATGCGAAAAGTCATTCACAATTCACATAAAACCTTTCTGACAAGTTTAAGATATTACAGGGGTATTGATTAAAGTTTATTAGTGTGAATGTGTAAAGCAATTATGTGAATCAATCTGAAATAAAATATTGAAAATCTTTCAGAAAATTTGAAAAATCTATTACTAGTGAACTAAAATGCGTGAAATTGGGCCTAAGGTAACAGCAGGCAGTGATAAAATCACAATTGCATTTGATAAAAAAATTAGGTTAGGTCCACTCCACACTGTTATTGAAGCCTATCTACAATTGACTCGTGATCAACAAAAACAGATTGAGGATTTAATGGAATCACTTTTAATCAAGAATGAGAGTAATGGAGTTTTTACCCAAGAAATTGATTCACCAACCATTCTTAGTTTAAATGATCTCAAGACAAAGAAAGAGAAAATATTAAGTATTGTTCGAAATAGAGCTAATCCCAACTATCTGACAGCTCGAGAAGTAGAAGAGCTCTATCGCCATTATGTAGATGACGATATTAGCATTTCAACAGTTCAAACTAACTTGAATCGTCTTGCTGAAGAGGGTTTGATTGAAAAACAGGAAGGAGATCCAATTGAATATCGAATTAATCCTCAAATGGAAAAAGATATACCTAAAGTTCTAATTTAGCTAAATTTGTGTAGTTTTTTCCTTCCTCTCAACCCTGAATTTAGTATTTTATTAATAATATTTGTTCATTCATTTTTGAATTAATTTTGTAAGATTTCATTATATTATCCTCATATTCTGTGATCTTTTATTTTTGATAGTTTTATACATCTTAAAGGATTTTTTAGGTGGTAGTATGAACCAATTTATGAAGATATCTGGAAAGAATACCACAGTACCCCCTGATGTAGAACGTTCAATTTCTGATGATTATTCCGACATTGCCCATGAATTAGATCGTCATCTTGTTGAAATTCTCCGTTCTGAGGGGCCTTTAACACGGTCTAAATTAGTTCATTTAACAGGAGTTCCTCGATCCACTCTTTATGATAGTCTTCTTCGTCTTATTCTGAAAGGTTACGTGGTGCGATTTTCTGAAGAACGAACTGAACGAGGACGTCCCAAGGTCTATTATAAAATTTTACAATGAATAATTTTGAAATATTATCAAGGAAATAAAATGATTCATATGGTAAGATTTTTTTCCTCAAAATAAAATATTTTTTTATGGCGTCTTTGATCATTAAATGGCAAAGATGTGGAAAATCAACTTGTAGATGTATTGAAGGATTTCCTCATGGCCCTTATTTTTGGTTGGTGACATATATATCACGTAATTCACAATTAAAACAACGTGGAAAATATAAGTGGAAGTATCTTGGAAAAAGGCCAGAGGATGCTTGGTCTAAATTAGTACATTTTGATCAGAGATTCCACAAAAGTTATTCTTTAGATAAATTGAAGCATCGGATTAATCTTTTACATAAATTAAGAAATGAAAATAAAAACTCCAGAATGTCCGATGAGGTTTTTACAATAGATGACTAAAGGATTTTTCAGGTTGATTTCCTCTAACCAAAGTTTTTATTTTTACTAAAACGATTAAAGAACAGTGATATAGCCAAATACCTTTGTAATACATGGATTTATCAACAAAAAAGGAAGATATAGTATTAAACTAGAGTACTAATGTAAATATATTTAAAATGATCATAGTTTTTCTTTTATACAAAAATTGAAAAACTATATTGACAATAGAACCAAAAACATCCTATAGTGTTCAAACTAAATAGAAACTGGGCATAAAATTCCATTTTAGGACTTGTAATACCATGATAACACGTTGGTTTAAATTTGGCGAGTCGAAGAAGTGGTACATCTACTGCACAATTTAAAATGTACCCCTTGTCCTTCTTTGTGCATTACTAGTCATAAACCCTTTGTGGGGTCTGTCATTGAATCATTATGATGAATCATCCGATCTTACTTTAGATGAAATCTTCGAGGGCTATCTTAAGTCGCCTAAGTTGTTTAAACAGCGTGATGTACTAGATAGTTCCTTTGTTCCTGAAAATTTGCCCCATCGTACTGATCAAATTAAGCAGCTGGGTTATATTCTTGCTTCCGTGTTACGTGGTGGAAAACCAAGTAATATTCTTTGTTTTGGTAAAACTGGCACTGGTAAAACTGCAGTGTCCAAACATGTACTTAATACTTTAAGTAAGAAAGCTTCTCAGCATGGACACAAAATAGAGGTAGCATATCTTAATTGCAATTCTGTTGACACCAATTATCGTGTATTTGCTGATCTTTGCTCTACTTTAGGGGTTGATGTTCCTTTTACGGGTTTAGCTACCGATGAAGTTTTCTCTCGGTTCCGAATGGGCTTGGATCAACGCGATTCGTTTTTTATTGTTGTTCTTGATGAAATTGATAGTTTAGTAAAAAAATCGGGTAATGAAACATTATATAATTTGACTCGTATTAATTCTGAAATGACTCGTGCTAAGGTTAGTCTCATTGGAATTTCTAATGACTTGAAATTTAAAGAATATCTGGATCCTCGTGTCTTATCTTCGCTTTCTGAGGAGGAAATTGTATTTAAACCTTATGAAGCCCCTGAAATTACAGATATCTTAGTTGAACGTTCTCATCTCGCTTTTAAAGATCAATCATTAGAATCGGGTGTCATTAATATGATAGCTGCCATTGCAGCTCAGGAGCATGGAGATGCACGTCGTGCTATAGATTTATTACGAGTTTCTGCCGATATTGCTGAGCGTGAGGGAGCCGATCGGATTCGCCAAGCTCATGTTAAAAAGGCACAAGGAGCAATTGAAAGGAATACTATTACCGAAGTAGTTAGTACTTTACCTTTACAGTCAAAGATGGTAATTCTAGCTATTTTCCTACTTGAAACCAATGTCGATGAAACTGAAACAGTTTCTACAGGAGATGTTTATGAGGAATATAGTCGGTTATGTAGAGATACTGGAAAAGATTCCTTAACCCAACGACGTGTGGGTGATCTTATTAATGAATTAGATGCTCTAGGTATTATTAGTGCTCGAGTTGTCTCACGGGGACGTCATGGTCGGACTAAAGAAATTCGTTTTAGTGTTCCTAAAACCTTAATTCAATCCATTTTAAAACAGGATAAGATGATTGCAGGAAATCTATTTATTTAGATTTTGTTTAATCTATTGTTTTAAGATCAATCTGAGAAACTTTTCCATTACCTAATTCTACAAAGTAAAAGATACCCAATGATGAATCTTTTTTTGAGGAGGGTCCTTTTTGAAATGATCCTGTAGTTAGTATTTTTACTCCTTTATATTCATTATAGGAAGCTTGATGGAAATGCCCTGTAACCATGATTTCAGGTACTTGATCTATTACTAAATAGTCTTCAGGATATGGTACAAGTGGATAAAATGTTCCATATTCCATTCCCAAATGTCGATATTCTAAGAGATTTTGGATTCCTTCCTGTACTTCTCCTGGGTCTAATTTCAAATGATTTTGAAATAGATTATCCAATCCTTGCCCATGCATTAGTAAAAAGTTTACATCTTCGATCGTAATCCGTAACGGATTACCATGACTTCGAATCTGGGGCAGTTTTAACAATGGAGAAGCAAATTTTTTATTAACTGCAGGTTGAGGAAGCCCTATTTGGGTAGCATCATGCTCTCCTGGTATCACAATTATGTCATAATAAGTTGGAAGTTTTTCGAATTCTTGTGCTAATTGTTCATACTGAGCTTCAATTGAAAGGATTGATAATTCATCTTTTTGGGCTGGATATCTTCCCACACCTTCTACTAGGTCTCCTACTATGATTATTGTTGAAACATTTTCCATTATATTTTGGAGCGTTGATTTGATATTCTCTAAGGATAAAAGTCTTATAAATCTGGTAAATGTACCTTTAGAAAAAGTTTTTGATCCATAATGAATGTCAGAGATAATCAAAACCCTTTGTTTTGAATTCGAAGAACTAAAACCATGGGTTTCAAATCCAGGACGAATTATATCTTTTCCCCAAAATGCAGTTAATGGACCCTCCTTATAGTTCTTTGGTAAAACTCCTAAGACACCTACTACTGCATCTCTGAGGATAGATCTATAATTAGGAAATGAAGGGCTATCTTCTACCATTACGCATCGTGTATGAAATGGATATTCAGAGTCTTCCAATTGGATAACAAATCGGTTTGTGCTTAGAACCCCTGTATCTTCTACCATCCCTATTATTATACCTTCTTTCAGTTGGTTTCGTTTATCCAGTGGAATATCTCGCGAAAGAATCTTTGTTTTATCAATCCTTTCTTCAACTATTCCTCTTAATTTTTTATATCTATCTTGAAACATAATTTGAAATATGTTTGAATCAGGTTTTTTAGAGAGTTTTTCAGGAATATCTTGCTTGATTTTAATCCGTGCTTTTACTGGAATCTTTACAGATTTTGGAATTAAATCCTCTATAGCATCTTCAGGTTTAATTTCTTGCTTCTGTACTGATTCCTCAATACTAGCTTGAGATAAAGGTGTTTCTGGAAAAAATTCAGGAATAGTATAGGTTTTTAGGATTGACAAATCAACTACTGGTAATTCAGGGGGAAGTTTCAATAAAATTACATTAAGAGCTTTTTCCGAAATAGAAATCTCTTCTAGATACTCTAACGCTTCCTCGGTAATGTTAAAATTATATTGTAGAAATAAATGAAGGATTTTGATTTTTTTCATATTTAATTTTATCCGATATATGTTCGATCTCAATAATACTTCTCTCTCTCTCCTAATACCTTTAAAAAGACTCTTATTCTCATTTTCTTATAAAACAGGTTTAAATCAAAATTTAAGCAATCATATTGGGGAATTTTCCCCTCATAAACAAATTGGATGAGTAACCAGTTTAAAACATCCGAATTAAAGATATAAGTTACTAAAAGTAATGAAATTGTATTAAATTCTCAAAATTAAGTATTTATTCGAAAATTGACTTATTATCTTAGCTTTTTTATCTGAATAATGGGTTTATGACTCATTATATCCAGGATGGGGATTTATTTTATTATATCGTAAATTTAGTCATGTAGTTCAAATCCTGAATAGCTTTTACCAATCCAAGGATATTATTATAATACAAAAGTTAAACGGAATTAACAATTTATCGTTCTGAATTAATATAAGTCCTTAAATAGGTTTAGGGCGCAATTGCTCCTGGAGGAATAATATCCCAATTAATTTTCCAGATATAAACCCAGTTATGCTGTGTTGTGTAAGAAAGTTCATAATAGTCGGCGTAATCAGCCCATTCAGGTGCAAAACCTTTTGATGTAGGTGCATTATCCTTTATTGGACCATATTGTGTGATACGACTATAGGCTTCATCTGTTATTTCAGCTGTAAATAGGGACCAAAAAACTGATTGGTAGAATTTATCGACATAACCAGTAATGTACTGTCCTCTCGTGTCATATTCTAGATAATCATTTTGATCAATCTGAATAATATTTCCACCATCTTCTCCTATTTTTACAAACCATGGAACTTTTCCGAGATCAGAGTCTAAACCAACTGCTCCATACCCATCAGAGACAAGAAGGACAATATAGGTTATATCATAGATTTTTGCAATTTTCAGAGATTCCCGTGGATTAGTTACAAACATGCAACCTATATTAGCAATTTTAGTCTTATTTATAGTTGCATTATCAACCAAAATTATTGTATTCGAATTCCCACTTATCCAATAACCATAATCCCACCATGAAGCAACAACATCCCTGCTACCAGTATGGTAATCAAGCCATCCGATAGCTTCAAGCCAATCATTTCCGATAATTAAGGTTTGTCCAGATGGAACTACTGTTAGGATTGAGGGAGGTGAAGTATATTTGATAGCCTGATCCGTAGCTGTGAAAACTCCAAAAAAGAGGAATATTCCCATAAAAATAAATGCGATTGCGGTATGTTGGTTTGACAGTGGTTGAGTGAATCGCATTTTCCGTCTACTAAGTGCGAAACGTTCTTGGAAAGCTAATACAAACGGGAGGAGTGTTTGATCTATTGCTTTAGCTGCTAAAAGTGCAGTTGCGGGGGCTAATATTAAAGCGAGTCGAACCATGGAACCTGCAAAATATATTGAAGTCAATCCAAATAAAAGTAGTAATAAATTTCTTTCTGTTGGTTTTATATACAGATAGTAGATTGATAGAGGGAGGAAGAATACTAGGATTCCAATATTTCTGAAAAATGATGCCCAAGAGACAATTTGATGTTCACTAACTGATTTCATAATAGGTGTACTATCACGAATAAATGGAAGTAGAGTTGTCACAAATTTTGATGATAAGTTAATCACTGACCCAGAAAGTAATAAATATGCTATTGCTATGACCACACCTCCTCCGATGACAGGATAGTATTTACTTATTCTTTTTAGTATAGATGAAAAGTTATAGTATGTTCTTAGATATTGAAAAAGTTCATAAATAGCAAGAAGTCCAAGAACTCCTATAGGAATTAAGCCATCAGTGGTTAATAGAATTTTTGGTCCATTTCTAGGGACTAAGGTACTAATAAAAGTTCCTATTAGAATAGTTCCACCATATGCAAGAAACAATCGATCTGAATGTCTTCTTGTTAGGAGAAGAATAAAAGCATGAAGGGCAAGAAGATTAAATACATATGTAGATGCCCCCCATGAACCAGATAATACTCCTAGGCTCACTCCAGACAGTATGGTCATATATACTGAACCAGTTCTGAGGGATCGAGCATAGAAGTATAAGCTTAATACTAAGAATAATATTCCAAGTGCCTCATTATCAAAAAATCCTGCAACAGTTCTTTGAAGATGTCCTGCAGAAACAGAAAGAAAGAGTGCAGCGAGTAAGCCTACCTTCTTATTTCCGAGTTCTTTTCCTAAGAAATAGATTGCACCACAGGTAAGAGATCCAAGGATAGCTGGTTGAAAGAAGCATATAGTAGCCAAAGGAATTTCAATGCCTACAAGGAGAAATAACTGGTGTATTAAAACTGCTGATATTGGAGTTCCAATATACTGTGAAATGCCCCAAAAACGGCCTTCAGGGTACCATGTTTGGGTATCGACCCAGCTAAAAAATTTAAATAACCCATTCTCTTCGATATATTGAGCAGCACGGAATTGAGAATACGGGTCATTAGCAGAAAGAATTATCTCATACCTAAAAATAGTAAAAATTCTAACAAGAAATGCTACAATTATTATAATCATAAGAGCAGAATAAAGAAGAACCATCTCCCTATTAATCGTTGAAGTTGCTGTGTTATAGCGATCTCGGAGGTCATTCGTAATTCTATCTAAGAAAGCGGGCATCTAGTTGTTCACCATGATATTACTAAACAGGATTGTTTGATTATTTAAGAAATTAATTCTTAAGAGTGAGAATAAGGGTAATTCCCTACATAGAACACAGATTTACAAGACTTATAAGAAGATTATTTTATGTAAGTTTGTTGGAAATTAGAAATTAAAAATGCTCTAATTCCGTAATATTTATTATATTACACATTATTTACTAATAAATTTGAATATTATTCTTTCTTATCTATTTTATTCTACCCCGATCTCCCTCGGTTCAAATCAAAAAAGTGATTGATCTCTTCCTGAATTTCAGTACGTAATCTAACAATATCATTAACCTCAATGGGTTCAGAATGTTTAATTGTTATGTTTAATTGGACTACATTTCCAATAGCTTTAATATTTTCAGCTTTCACCGTGAACTCAGTATTTAATCCTTTAACTACAAGACTAATCATGGGGGAAGGAATTTGGATACGTACATTTCTAATAACTCCAATTATCCGTGCTTCTGCATCAACCACCGCTCTGCCAATTATTTTCCCTGGAAACATCAATTCAAATAATTCCAAATCAATTTCTAATGGTTGTTTTGACATTACTGATATACACCACCTAGAGCTACCAAATCTTTATTTCGTCAAATTTTTTTTATTTTTATTAGTACAGTGATTAGTACATCAAGTATTTCGCTTAGATGTTTGATTTCAGATAATTTTTCTTCCCCAGCAAGTTTTTGAGTTATATAATTGATTTTTCCTAACACTATATCTCGTAAGAGTTCCTGTAATTCATTTTGTGAATATATTTGTTGAATTGCACTGATCTCTTTATCTGAACGTGCATAAACAGCTTTTCGTTCACATTTTGGACAAAAAATGTCATTACCTTTTTTAAAAAGAGGAACTTTACAATCTGGACATATATCTCCAAGCATGGTCGCTCCTGATAATAATAACCCACTCATTTTTGTAATATCGTCTGATGTAGATTGTGAACCTTTTTTTGCCATTATTCTTTCCTACATATATAATAAAAGTATTCCTTACGTTGGGAATCTTAAATAATAATCTTCATTCTGAATATAATCTGAAGGATTTGAGGGTTTCCCAATAGTTATTTTTTCAATATTATGCATTTCTTGTAGATCTGAGATAAATTCCTGTAACGCATCATTCAGGAATAATTCTTTGACAGGATCTTTCAATGAGAATTTTCGTTCTTTTTTTGCTTTCCAAATGAAAGAATCTAATTTCATTATCTCGTCTGTCTTTGGGTCTTCCTTAATCTGTTTATGGGTTGATTCTGGCATTCTTTCTAAGTGAATACTATTTTTAGGATTGTAAATTTCTTGAAAAATACCTTCTGTGATGAAAGGTGAAATTGGGGCTAATAATTTAAGTGTTATTTGCAGGATATGATGCAGTGTATATTGTGCACTTCTTGCGTCATTTTGTCGGGTGGGATCCTCACTATAGACCCTAGACTTTACTAATTCAATATAATGAGGTGCAAAAATATTCCATATCCAGTTATAGATATTTTCTGCTGGAATTGAAAAATCTAACAGCTCATATCCCTCATTACAACGCTGTATCAACGCATCAAAGCTATTCAGAATCCATTGATCAGTCTGGTTAAAGTCCCTTGGTGTTTTTTCAATTGGAAATGAGGAAATAAATCGTGCAATATTCCATAATTTAGTAAGGAATCGTGAATTTCCATCAAGCTTAGCAAGGGAGAAACGAATATCAGATCCATGACTTCCTTGCATACATGATGTTAATCTCACGCTATCTGCACCATAATAAAGATTAGGTAATTTTTCACCAAGAAATTTAGTGGATTTTTCTAATTCAGCTATTGCTTTCCAACTGTTCTTATCTGGACGTAAACTTTCAGGTGTATTTTTCGGTAGTATTTCAGGTTGTAGAAATAATAAAGGGTCAACGCTATTTCCTAGACTTTTAGACATTTTACCTCCATAGGGATCCATTATTAAGCCTGAAATCCATACTTCTTTGAATGGAGGTTGCTTAAATAAGTGGTAAGATCTTAAAATCGTATAATAAAGCCAAGTTCGAACAATTTCTTTTCCTTGGGGTCTTATGGAGCAAGGAAAATTTTCCTTGAAGAATTGATTATTTTGGCTTTCAAAGAATAGGTTTTCATAATTACAGGCAGCTAACTCTGATATTGATGAATCAAACCAAGTATCAAAGGTACGATCCTCACCATGAGCTTTTTTCATCGATAATTTGCATTTTAGACACTTTTTCAAAGGGCCTTCTTCTTTCCATGCCTCATAATAGCGATCTAACTGATCTTCCATAGGAACATTTGGTTCTCCACAATTTGGACAATACCAGATTGGGATAGAAGTTCCATAAAATCTCCTTCTACTTATTGCCCAATCCATCGATATAGAATTAATCCAATTATCTAAAATTATTTTACTATTAGAAGGAAAAAACTCCATTTTTTTAGCTAATTCTTGAAGTTCAGGAATTATCTCTACCTGTTTTAGATAATATTCATCCATGGTAATAATTTCTATAGGAGTTTTTGATCGCCAGCAGATCGGTACTCTTCGTGAGGTGGGTTCTGATTTTTCCAACACATTCAAAATTTTTAAGTCATTCAATATCGCTTTCTGTGCTTCATCAATTGATAATCCAGCGTATTTATCTCCATTTTCATTGAAATAGCCTTTTGAATCAATTACTGTTTTTGGATTTGTTATACCAAACTCACGGAGAATTTTCACATCAGATTTGTCTCCATAAGCACAAATCATCATAATACCTGTACCGAATTCAGGAATCGCTTCCCTATGAGCATGGATAGGGACTGTTTTTCCAAATATAGGAATATTTGCAGTTTTTCCTTCAAGATTTGTATATCGTTCGTCTGAAGGATGAAAAATTATCATTTCACAAGTTGTTATCAGTTCAGGGCGAGTGGTTGCAATGGTTATCCTTTTCGGTGAGTTATTCACCTGAAATTGAATGTAATGAAGATATGAATCATCATTTCGATATTCAATTTCAGCATCAGCAATAGTGGTACCACATTCAATACACCAATTATTCGGGCGTGTATCCCGAACTATTAATCCATCATACCACGCCTTAATAAAGGTTTTTTGAGTATTGTAGCGATATTTGGACGAATCTGTTTGGTAGAAAATCTCTGGAGATCCATAAAATGTATTGCACGATAAACCCATCCATTTCATTACTTGGAGGGTGTTTTCTTCAGCTTTATCGAGTTCTTTTTTACAAATTTTAAGAAATTCCTCACGATCCATTTCATGCATGGATTTTCCTAATTTTTGTTCTACTTTCACTTCTACAGGAAGGCCATTACGATCTGCACATGCAGGAAAAATTACATTAAAACCTTTCATCCTTCTATATCTAGCTATCATATCTATTTGTGCATAATGAACTGCGAATCCTAAATGCGCTCGTCCTGATACGTAGGGAGGAGGAGTATCTAAGATATAATTTGAAAGTTGAGGGTTCTGGACATACTTATATGTTTCATTATCTATCCAGAATTGAATGATTTGTCTCTCGTTACTTCCTTTCCACCTTTTTTTTGTCATCTTTGGCTTAAGTCCCATCGAAATGACCTCTAATTTTCTTTAAATAGGCATCAATGATATAATAATTCTCATTTGTTAAACTCCAGCATTGAGTCACCGATTTGATCAAATTATAAAAATCTTGAGAGCAATTACGTGAGTCAAACTTTAGATAACAAAAGAGAAAAGAACTTAGTAAGAATATAGGTGCTCTTCGACTAGCTGGTTGAGTACGTAGAATGGGAGAAAATAACAAAATGATCCCAGCTGGTCATCTTAGCTCACCAATTCAGATTTATTCATCATTTTTTATAAGGTTTTCCAGTGAGTAATTTAGAAATTTTTCTCTCGATCTTCTCCCTGAGTAATTAGAGGATTTAACTGAAGGAAAATAATTCAATTTAAAAGATAGAAATTTTTTTATGGACTTTTGAGATTCATTTTAGTTCTTTTCAAGGTTCAGATTTTTTAAAAACGTCATTTTTTTAAATTCAAATTATTGATACATTCAGATTAAAATTAATTTGCTTTCCTGAAAGGAATTTAATTGATAATAAAATGGTGAGACAAAAAAAAGGTCATATCTCATTAATAATCCTCTCTTATAACACTGATTAACATAATTTCTGGAGACTAATTTATTTGACATCTGATATTCTCGCTCAGGAACAGCTTAAGATTGAATTGATCAATGTTTTATCCAAATTTTTTATGCGACACCTTGAAGAAATATTGCAGGAAAAAACAGGCATATTTCAGCCTATTGACAAAATTACTGGATTAGTCTTTGGTAAAAGGTTGGGTAGACGAGGAGAGTTACAATTAATGACCGTAAATGTTCAATCTGCAAAGAATCAACATTATGAAGTCGTTTTAGCTTTTAAATTTTTAAACAATCCCGAATCCGCGGCAAAAGAAGGTAATGGAGCTGTTTGGCTTACTGATATGTTAAAGAATAATTTTAAAATCCATACCCCCCGACTATTATACTTCTCTCATCATAATTCTCTTCTTATTTATCAAGGACTCGTTGATACACACGAATATCTAGATAGTAAATTAGACCAACCTCAGAAATTATTTCTTTCTGGTCTCGCTCTTCCATATATTCATGGGGTATTAAAAAATAAAGTTATGATTGATCGCTACCTTCATCTAATAACTGGGGTTATTAATGGGTTAAATATTCCTCCAGGTGATAAGAATGAACTATTTTCCTTATTTAAAGATGACTTAAATCGGATAGGTACTAGCGAAGCAGGTGCTAATTGTTTTGGTGATTTTCATCCTGGAAATATCATGTTTAAAGAATCTGACAGACCAAGTTCAAATATAGGAGATATTAAAATCGATTGTACAGAAGTTTTTTTAATTGATCCTGCATATGTTGATTCAGAGGGTAATGTTGATCGTGCTGAAGATATTGGAACGTTTTTTTCCAAATTTGCTTATAATGATTATTATTTATCTGAGTCTTTTGACCGAACGATTTCAGACCTTGAAACACTTTGTCGAGGTTATGATTATGCTATCAATCAAAATAACCTAAATCTAATAGATTTTTATCCTGAGGGTTCTACATTTGATTTCCAGATAGCCTTGGGGATCATGATTGATACAATGTTTAAAACAAAGGCTTTTGGAGCTTCTAATATCCAAGACCGCGTAAATAAATGTTTAGAAGCAGTTCAGTATATACTCCGAAAGAAACCTTTTGATATTTATGAGTAAATTAGATTAAAATGTACTTAGGAAAAAATACACTAAGCCAACAATTATCCCTGATAATAATGCTGAACTTAAATTCACAAAATCATTACTCACTAGTATATAACCACGATGAAATTTTGATGTATTTCCACATTTATGGATTTTTGCTTCCGTCTCTTTCTGACAATTTTCACAATAATAAATTCCTTGAATTGTTGCTCCTTCCAAAGAATCGATTAGACCTCCTAAAACTCCTCCAATAGTAATCAGAATAAGAATCTCAAAAGGGAAACGTATCAAGCTTGTTTTGGTTAGGATTATTCCTAAGAAATAAATAACTGCTAATGAAAAGCTTCCTATTACTCCAGCAATTGTACCTTCGAGAGTAATCCCACCACTTGTACCATGTTGAACTTTTATTTTAAGATTTGTTATTAATCGTGGGGATCTTTTCACTGTAATACCAATTTCTGTCATCCAAGTATCTGCATTATGTGTTGCTATTGCCGTAAATGATGCAATCATCCATGGAGAAACAAGTGCAGTAGATGGTGACATATTAATTGATAATATTGGTATTACTTCGTTTATAAAATACATCGATCCAAATAATATAGCTGGAAGACTATTAGATAAGACTTGGATTGCATCTCGTTGGGGACCTTTTGCGAATTCTACATTAGTAGATTCCTTTTCTTTAATTTTCCATTTTGATAAGAAAGATGATGTAAAAAAAAAGAAAATCATTCCTAGCCATAAGATTGGTGAAAATAAAAAGATTAAAACTATGATCAAAGCTCCTGTTATAACTCCATCCCATTGGGATAGCAGATTTTTCTTTAGGATAATAATAAGGAGTGGTATGTTTAATAGTAATCCGATAAATCCCATTACAATAACATAATTGGCTAGAAAGATCATATATATTCTCTTCTTGCTGATTTGTATTGAATTTTTATTTTAATATTATTTTAAGAGATTTAACAAAATTTTTCTTTCCCTGCTAAATGAAAGAATCTTCGTAAATAGTTATTTCTATTTAAACTTATACAATTTCTTTTATTTTAAATCGTGAAGGATAAAGTATTAATATTAGCTCAATAGACGGAATCTATGTTCGCGTATCCCACGTAGTATTAGATTTAAATTCTGACTAATTACGTTAAAATAGCCTTCCTAGGAACCTCCAGACATTAATAATTTAGGTTAATTATCACTCTCCAATTTACATTGCTTTCACAACATATATTTATGATTACGATTATTAATTAATATCTAATTAAATTTGATCAAAGATTTAGGTTTTTTACTCAGCTATTAGCGTTTGATTGGCAGTTAATGATGTATTGATATAAGGGGTATTTATATTGGACAAAATTTCTAACGATGATAAATGGCAAGTTTTGAAATCCATGTACAATGAGTTTGGATTAGTTAGACAACATCTTCATTCATTTAATGAGTTTGTAGAAAAAAGATTGAATGAAATCGTTCAAGAACGACCAAAAATAGAACCCGACATTGAAGGATTTTATGTCAAACTTGAGGGGATAGAGGTTGGAGAACCCTCAGTTAGAGAAGCTGATGGGTCAGAACGAACCATCTATCCCATGGAAGCCAGAATTCGTAATCTAATATATTCCTCCCCCTTAAATCTTAAAATGAGACCAGTCTACGTTGATGCGGGAATTGAAAGAGAAGAAGAAGTAGTTTCAGCATATATTGGAAGACTTCCTATTATGCTTAAGTCTAAAACGTGTTTATTATCAAATATGTCGGTTGATGAACTTACTCGTTTAGGAGAAGATCCAGAGGATCCTGGTGGATATTTTATTGTCAATGGATCTGAACGTGTGATTGTTACCCAAGAGTATTTAGTTTCAAACAGAGTACTAGTTGATGAAGGTCGAAAGGGATCCTCTACAACAGCTGTAGCTAAAGTTTTTAGTACAGTAGCAGGATTCCGTTCTCTAGTTTCAGTTCAAAGAAGAAAAGATGGACGATTATTAGTTAATTTTTTCAGCGTTCCCCGCCCCCTGCCACTAGCAGTTCTAATAAAAGCACTTGGGGTAACAATCGATCGTGATATTGCCAGTTTGGTAACAAATGAACCTGAATTAATCCAGGAATTATTACCAACTCTGCGTGAAGCCGCAGAAATAGTTGACCAAGAAGAAGCATTAGATTTTATCGGGAAACGTGTCGCTGTTGGTCAAACTCGTCAATATCGAATTTTAAGAGCCAAACAAGTTCTAGACAACTATTTACTACCACACGTGGGAAAATCAGAAGATTTCCGACGTCATAAAGCCCTCTATCTAGCTCAAATGGCGCTCAAAGTTATAGAGCTGAATCTTAATAGAATTGATCCAGATGATAAAGATCATTATGCAAATAAACGTCTGAAACTTGCTGGTGAAATGCTAACCAGCCTCTTTCGTGTTGCGTTTCATTCATTATATCGGGATATCAAATATCAATTGGAAAAAGGTGCTAGACGAGGTAAACTTCCAAACCTTCGCGTCGCTATGAGAGCAGATGTTATTACTGAAAGAATAAGACATGCCCTCGCAACAGGAAATTGGGTTGGAGGAAAAGCTGGAGTCTCTCAACTGTTGGATCGAACAAATTATATGTCTACGTACAGTCATCTGCGACGTGTAATTAGTCCATTAATCCGAAGTCAAGCCCATTTTGAAGCTCGTGATCTTCATGCAACTCACTGGGGAAAAATTTGTCCTAATGAAACACCTGAAGGACCAAATTGTGGATTAGTAAAAAATCTTGCCATGCAAGCATATATTTCGATTGGTTCACCAGAAGAACCTGTAAACGATTTTATTTTTCAATATTGTAGTGTGATCCCAGTGACTGAATCAATTGATCATCAAGGAACCCAAATACTCTTGAATGGCAATTTAATTGCTACTACTCGGGAGCCTCGTGAGACTTTTAATTTATTAAGAGAGGCTAGGAGAGTTTCAAAGCTTGTTTCTGAGATTAATTTTGCTTATTTCGAAGAAAACCGAATTATATCTATTAACACTGATGAAGGACGTGTCCGACGTCCTTTAATTATCCTTGATCAAGTAGACAATGAAGAGCTTCCTATTCCTCGACTAAAAATGGCCCATATTGAAAAGCTTCAAAAAGGAGATATTAAGTTCTCTGATTTATTATCAGAAGGGGTAATAGAATTCCTGGATGCAGAGGAGGAAGAGAATTCATATATAGCAATGAACTTTGAGGAAATTAAACCGAATCATACACATTTAGAAATCTCCCCTTCTGCAATTTTAGGCATTTGCGCTTCCATTATTCCCTATGCAGAACATAATCAATCTCCTCGTAATACATATGAAGCAGGAATGACTAAACAGGCCCTAGGGCTTTATGCATCAAATTTTTACTTTCGAACTGACCGAAGAGCACATATTTTACAAGCACCCCAAATACCTCTTGTGGGTAGTAAAGCCATGGATGTTATTGGTTTCAATGATCGGCCTGCTGGACAAAACTTTATTGTAGCTATTTTGAGCTTTCAAGGATACAATATTGAAGATGCTTTAATCTTAAATAGAGCAAGTATAGAACGTGGGTTAGCAAGAAGCCACTTTTTCAGATCATATGTAGGAGAGGAAAAAAAGTATCTTGGAGGTCAAGAAGATCGTTTTGAGATTCCTCAGAAAGGTGTTCGGGGGTATAGGGCCAAAGAAGTTTATAGACATCTAAGTGAAGTTGATGGTATTATTGAACCTGAGATTGAAGTTGGTGGTGGTGACATCCTTGTTGGTCGAACATCAAGACCTAGATTTCTAGAGGAATATATTGAATTTGATTCTTTAGATTCTACCACCCCACAACGTCGTGAAACTAGTATTGCTATCAGACATGGTGAAAAAGGAATTGTGGATTCAGTTATATTAACTGAAACATCTGAGGGAAGCACTTTGGTCAAAATTAAAGTAAGAGACCAGCGTGTTCCTGAGTTAGGAGACAAATTTGCTTCTCGTCATGGTCAAAAAGGTATAATTGGTCATATTGTTTCTCAAGCTGATATGCCTTTTACTGAAGAAGGGATTGTTCCTGATTTAATTGTTAATCCTCATGCAATTCCTAGCCGTATGACAGTAGGTCAGATTATTGAATGTATGAGCGCTATTGTGGCATGTTATGATGGGAAACAAATTGATGCGACATTATTTGAGTCTCCAGACCCTGAAGATATTGCAACTCAATTAAGAAAACTTGGATTTCATCCTTATGCAGAATCTGTTATGTATGATGGGATTACAGGTAACAAGCTCCCCGCAAGGATCTTCATTGGTCCAACATATTATCAAAAACTTCATCATCTTGTTGCAGACAAAATTCATGCTCGTGCTAGAGGTCCCATTCAAATTCTAACCCGTCAACCAACAGAGGGCCGTGCGAGAGAAGGTGGATTACGTTTTGGTGAAATGGAACGGGATTGTTTAATCGGACATGGAGCAGCTCTCCTTCTCAAGGAGAGATTACTTGAAGAATCTGATAAAACTGAAATTTTTATTTGTGAACATTGCGGTTTAATTGCTACGTGGGATCGTAAGAAGGATCAAACTCTTTGTAGTATTTGTGGGAATACTGATACCGGAATTTATAAAATTGCAATTTCTTATGCCTTTAAACTTCTTCTTCAAGAATTAATGGCTTTAACAATAAAACCACAACTAGTACTTACTGATAGTACTCACTAAATAATGGGATGAAAATGTCAATTGATAGTAGTAGAATGGGAACAGCTAGTTTCTATAAAAAAGCTATGAGAATCCTAAGGCTGGCTAAAAAACCGGATAGATCAGAAGTTTTTCTTGTGATAAAAATTACAGTTGCTGGGATGGCTATATTGGGTTTAATTGCCTTTATTATTCGAATTGTAATTTATACTGTTCTTGGTCGCCAAGAACAGCTCTAAGTTACCAAAAATCACTCAATGGGACTTGGAACGGTGACAATTTTGTTTGATAAAATCGGGATTTATTGTTTTAAAGTTAAGAAAGGACAGGAGTTCAATGTGGCTGAAGCAATAGCAAGTCGTGCAGAGTTGAATAACTTGGATATTAAAGCCGTATTAGTTACGGAGATAGATGGCTATATTTTTATTGAAGGTGATGTTCAAGATATAACAAGTGTTGTTGAGTCCGCTCATTACATAGGGAAACAAGTGGGGAGAGTTCCTGTTTCTGAATTAGAAAATCAATTAGCACCAACTCCAGTTATTGAAGGCCTCAAGAAAGGAGACATTGTTGAAATTGTAGATGGCCCCTTCAAAGGAAGTAGAGCTAAAATTTCATCTATTTATACTGCAAGAGAGGAAATTACAGTCGATTTATTAACAAGCAGTGTTACAATTCCTATTGTTTTACATGCAGATTCAGTAAAACTGATCCAAGCGAGTGAAGAAGAGGAAGCTTCTGATTCTCTCTTCTAGTTTCATATAGCAAAATTTGATTATTCTTCCTAGATTTGGACTTATAATGTTCTATGTGCTTTAGAACATTAAGTAGTTTAATTCTCACGTCATAGCCTAACTTATTAATACTATAAAATAACCGCCTAGATGTCAAATAATTATCTCGTGGAATATTGGCTGGCGAGATCTAGCTGAACAAGGATAAAATTATTGGTGGCCGTGATGGCAGCTGTAATAGTAGAAGAAAAAAAATTGAATAATAAAAAAGTTGACCAAGTGAATGCAATAGTTGATCTTGCAACCAAATATTCAGTTATTGGTCTCGCTGATTTAAGTGGGATAAGTTCCAAAGCACTTCAAGGTATTCGATCTTCAATGAGGTCAGGAGATGTTCAAGCAGTTATAAAAGTTGCAAAAAATACCTTAAAATCACTGGCATTTGGTAATGTTGCAAATAAATCTAATAAGGAAATTAAGAATTTTATTCCTCATATTGTAGGGTCGTGTGCTTTAATATTTACAAATTCAAATCCTTTCACACTTCAAAAATTTTTAAATCAGAATCAGGTTCCTGCTCCTGCGAAAGTAGGTCAAGTTTCTCCTGTTGAAGTATACGTTCAAGAAGGATCTACAAATCTCGATCCTGGGCCAATAATAAGTGATTTAGGATCATTAGGGATTCAAACCCGTATTGAAAAAGGTAAAATTCGAATTATAAAGACTACTAAGGTTTTATCGATTGGAGAAACTGTTTCTGAAACTCACGCAGCTATACTTGCGCGATTAGGTATTCTCCCCTTTAAAGTTGGATTAAAATTAAATTTTGTATTTGAGAATGGGGAGATACTTGATGGTAGTGTCCTGGATGTTGATGATAGTAAAATTATTTCTGACTTACAACAGGCTTATGCTCAGGCATTTTCCCTTGCAATTCATCCTAAAATATCATATCTCTCTAAAGAAACAGTTCCTGTATTGTTAGGAAAAGCTTTTGCTCAAGCTATGGCTTTATCCGTTGAAGTTGGTTATATCACGGAAAATACTATTGGAATGCTCCTTATTAAAACTACAAACCAAGCGACTCTCCTTAAGAAAAAATTAACTGAAAAGGATCCTAATTTAAATATTTAAACTTATATTATTTTAAAAGTGATTCTACATATTTTTCTGGATTAAATCGCTCTAAATCCTTATATTCTTGACCTGTTCCTAGATATACAACTGGAAGACCTTGCGTTATATAGGTTACAGAAAGAAGTGCTCCAACTCTAGCATCTGCATCCAATTTTGTTAATATTATTCCATTTAAAGGGATATTTTCACTGAAAATCCTTGCTTGCTCGGTCGCATCATTTCCTGCTAGAGCTTCTATAACAAGAAAGTTATAATCTGGAGTAGTAACCCTGATAATTTTTTTCATCTCTTCCATTAAATCTTTATTTACTGCCATTCGCCCTGAAGTATCAATTATTACACCATCTGCAAATTTCGATGTTGCATGTGATATAGCATCAAACGCCACAGCAGCTGAATCGCTTCCATACTTGCCTGTGATAATTTTTACACCAACCTTGTCTGCATGAATTTTTAGTTGTTCCTGTGCTCCTGAACGAAATGTATCACTAGCTGCAATTATCACTTTAAATCCTTTCGATTTTAGTAGATATGCAAATTTTGCGATTGTAGTAGTTTTTCCTGTTCCATTTATTCCTAAAAACAAAAATACTACAGGTCTCTTCTTTTCCAATTGCTCTTTATTAGATTTATAATTTAAAATTAATTCTAAAGGGTCAATAAATTCTTTAGGAGTAATTATTTCCAGAATAATTGGTTTTGAAAGCTCACGTAGTCTTTTTGATAAATCACTAAATCGTTTTGCCCTTTTACCAAGCATTTGATCAGTTAATTTTTTAGAAATTTGTTTAGCTACTGATAATGATACGTCATTTGCTATTAAAAGTAATTCAAATTCACGAATTGCTTTTCTAATATTGTTTTCATTTAATTCATAAGAAGAAACTCGTTCAAATAATCCGTTCAGACCCTTTCTCAAAGATACCATCTTAAACCGCCTATTTTTTTAAAAGAAGCATTATTTTGTTTTCTCCCCCTGTTTAAGAAATTTTTGATTGAAATAAATCATTGTATTATTCCATATTGTTGAGCTAGGGTCACAAGGTTTTCTCTTTTCGTTTCTAGCAGCTGTGAAAATTGAGAATATTGATTTTGTAATTGCACTGAGCTCTTCTGGATATTTTCCATCTGGTTTAAAGTTCTGGTTTTCGCAATTTGTAAATCTGTTTCCATTGAAACTCCTGAACCTAAGGATAAGAAGATTTCATTAGGGTCTTCAATTCTGCATCTAATATAGCAAGCTCCTCCAATTGGAATTAGAATTTCATCTCCTGAAACCTTTGTTTTTAGAACATCATGTATATTTATTGCATCTTGTAATGATTCAATAGCATTTCCTAAAATTGCAAGTTGCTGCTCAATTGTCCCAAGACTTGCTTGAATTTGGTCAATTTCAGCTTGTAATGTTCTAATTTTGTTGAGGACTTCTTCAGTCAATGGAGCTTGAGCCATTTATCATTCCTCATAAGGGATTTTAAATTCAGTACTTATCAGCTTTTGAATAAAGGGATTCGTGACTTCTTGGGGAGTAATCTTAAGAATAGAATCAATTCGAATTTGACGTCTTTTTAGCCTATTTCGGCTTCCAAGTTCAGTAAAAAGTTTTTCCCTAGCTTGTTCTTCTGTTAAAGCACAAAATTCCTTAGAAAAATTTGAAAGTTGTTTCTTTTTTTTAAATGAACCTGATATTCGAAAAATTTGAACCTTTTGGTTATTATTCAAATTCTTTCACCTTCTTTTCGATATTTCTTTCTGTTTTATCCTGTTTTCAGGAATCCTTATAATAATTCGTTAAGCTCCAACTTCTCCCCCTTCTGGCTTTATGAAACATCGAGTAATTTCCATTATCTCAATCCCAGTTGTTTCTCGTCCTATAAGTATTCCTTTAGTATTTCCTACAATTCCACTAGCTACAAATTCTGATCCTCTATTGATACTCCCAACTCCTATTTCTTTGAGATGTAAGATATCTTTAATCTCGGCTACCTCTTCTTCTTCAGCTAGGGGTGTAATTAAACCTCCATAATTTGTAACGTAGGCCAAGCTACCAACAAGATCGGATTTTGCTAATGTTCGTGTTTCTAAAGGGATATTTAATGTTTCACTTATCTGTTTTCGAATTTTGGGAGGAATAATAGGAGAAATAATACCTCCAAAGTCATTTGTTAAAACAACATTTCCAAAGGCAAAAAATTCAGGAGCCTGATATACTGTTAGATTGGTAGTTTGGATTTTTTTAAGAACTTCTTGTGTGATAACATTTGAAACCACAAATCCATGGGAATTACCAACCATTAACGAACCAATAATATATTCAGAGAGTTCAATCACATTCGTTTTCGTAATATTTTCTACTAGAGATTTCATTTGGTGAGTAGAGTTATTAGGTACAAAAGAGAAATTTTCTGTACAGAGAATGGCTACTCCAATGTGAATGCTTCCTAAATACTCTAAATATTCTATTTCCATTCTAATAACTCCAAAATGAAACAAATATAAAAAGAAAGGATGATATTATTTCGAATATTATCCTAAGAAGACGGTAACAATGTCTTCTTCAGTTTTAACAACTCTTATTCGAATTTTTTTAGGTGGTTTTTGGATCCCACGAGCCCACATATGTTCATTTACCTGCGAATCTATAAGAACATCCTCACACCTTAGATGTCGTTTTACAAACTCCCGAAGATGTCTCATCGCACGCGGGGTTCTTTTAGAACGAGGAATTCGTCGCCCGTAGATAACTTTGCTGAAAGGTACGGTATAAATTCTTTCTTCAATAATAGAATCAGATGATGTTTCACTCATAAAAATTTCCTTCCTATGGTTTTATTTTCGAAGAACGCCAACGTCTCCGTTTTGGATGGGTTGTTACTTGTCTAGAAGTTTTTAATATCACCCAAGTTGGAACTGTTTGATTTGATTTTGCTTTTCTTCCTAAACGAATTTTCTTTGGAAAAGGTTTGTATCTTGCCATTGTTCTCAATTCCTCTCTGCCTTAACAGATGGTCCCATCGTGGTTTTAAAATGGATAGCTCTTATATGTTGAGCCCCTTTAGGTAATTTTGTTGTTAATGTTTGTAATATAGCATTTGCATTTTCTGCAAGTTTTTTATTGCTCTGAGTAACTTTTCCTACCTTGACATTAATAACTGGAGTCGCTTTAATTCGTAGTTTAACCGTTCGATTATACCTTTCAACAAATTTGTCAATTTCTACTCTTGGTGGGAGAGGTTTGGGCATTTTTCCTCTTGGACCCAGAATTTTCCCCAAGAAACGTGCTACTATTGCCATTAGAGGAGGTTCAGCAAGAAAATATTCATAATCATTTGCCAGATTCTTGACTCTCTTTGGTTCTTTAGAAAGTTGTTCAATATCATCTTTTCCAAAGGTCGGTAAGCCTGATTCTTTTGACTTGATAGCAATATCTCCATCAGCAAAAACGGCAACACTTGAAGTGCTACCTCCCAAATCATTAGGAACCAGTGCTTCTATATTTATTCGATTTGCAGGATTTTTCAGATCAATATCACGAAGCCCAATTGACAATTCTACTGTTTCAACGAATTTTCTTTGTTTTCTTTCAGTGCTTTTCAATTTCGCTTCAGATATCGCTGTCTCCAATTGATTTGGTGAATAAGACATTCAAAATACCCTTCTACTAATTAAAATTGATTTAAATTTGATTTTTCTGTTGGATCTAGGGTTTTTAGCTTAGTCTTTTGTGTGTTTTGAGGTTTGATCTAAAAGGAATTTAGCTTCTAGAAATAAATAAGTTTAATTTTTTTAATTGAACTCGAATGAAATCGACTTATAACTATATTTAGAATTAAAAAATTTACATATTTTATTATTGGGTGTTATAATTGGCAAAGATAGTCGAAGCATTAGTTGATGCAGGACAAGCTTCTCCAGGACCCCCTCTAGGTCCTGCATTAGGTCCTTTAGGCGTGAATATTAAAGCAGTCATCGAAGAAATTAATAAGCAGACCCAACAGTTTAAAGGAATGAAAGTTCCAGTTTCAATTGAAGTTGATGATAACAGAAACTTTACAATCTCAGTCGGTATTCCTCCTACCTCTTCTTTACTTATAAGTGAAGCAGGTATCGCAAAGGGCAGTGGTTCTCCCAAAACAGAAAAAGCGGGGAATCTCGAATTTAAACAAGTAATAAAGGTTGCTAAGATGAAACAGGATGCAATGCTTTCTTTTAATTTACGATCTGCTGTCAAAGAAGTTGTAGGTACCTGTACTTCAATCGGATTAACCGTTGATGGAGAAGAACCAAAATTAATATTAAAATCCATCGATGCTGGGGCCTATGACGATTTTTTCAAATGATTTAAAGGATTTTAACGCATCTCTTTCTGTTGGAATTCTTTATTTTTCCGTTCCTTTTTTTAAGGGTACAGGAGGAAAAATTAAACAGACTGAAGAAGATTTTATTGTTTATGAAATTCTTCCTAATGGTATTCCTATTAAGGATGGTTCAGAATTAGGGCCTTCTTTAGGAGGGATGTATACACATTGTGTCTTAGTTAAATCAGGAATTGACACTTTTACAGCTATTAAACGAATTTCACAGGCTTTAAAGATACCAGAGAAAGATATTGGTTATGCAGGCTTGAAAGATGCTAAAGCCAAAACATACCAAAGGATCTCACTTTGGGGTACAAATTTTTCCCAATTTTCTTCTCTCTCAATCTCCAATTTACAATTAATTAATCCCATTCGCCAAAAATTTGGGGTAAAGATCGGAGATCTCTCTGGAAATCTCTTTGACATTCAAATTAAAGATATAAACCGAAATCCCAGTAAATTTGAATGGAATTTTTTAATCAAAACTCTAAATACTTCTGGATTATTGAATTATTTTGGGAAACAACGCTTTGGTAGTGTTAGGCCAGTTCTTCATAATATTGGGAAATATCTAATACAAAGAGATTATGAAGAACTAATTTATGAATACATTGGTAAGACAAGCCCTCTTGAATCCTCGTTTATTTCCCAACTTCGTCAAAATTTCCTAAATGGATCTGATCCAAAGGAGATTCTCTTTTCTTTTCCTGCAAAATATCGTATCGAAAAGACTTTATTAACAGGATTAGTAAAGAATAGGTCTTCTAAACAAATTGTAAGTAAACTTCCTTCTTCATTTCTTCGTTTATCAATTTCTGCTTACCAATCTTATGTTTTTAATTTAGTCTTGAATTCTCTCCTAGATGTTAATCATGAAATTACCACTAGAACAGAGCTACCTCTTCCTGGTTATGGTACTTCTTCTAGTAGTTTCCCTAATGTTATATGGAATAATTTAATTACAATTCTAGAAACAGATTCTATAGCATTAGCTGATTTTAAATCCTTAGATAAAAAATTACGATCTAAGGGGTCAATGAGAAAAGCAAAAATCTTGATAACTGATTTAAAAATTAATACGATCAATGGTACAAATGAAATAAATGTCTCTTTTAGTCTTCCTAGGGGAGTTTATGCAACGATATTAACAAGAGAGATAACTAAAGTGGATAATTAGGTTCCAGGATAATATTTTGCATTTTGAATTTTCCCCTTAAGTTGCCCTTGTTCGATCAATAGTCCTATTGCTTTCTCTACTGAAGCTGTGGAAATTCCTTCGATCTCGATATTTTCTATATTGGTTGGTTCCTTGATTAAGCTTACAGCTTGGATTAACATCTCCTTTTTTGATTGTCCAGATCCGATTTCGTCTCCACGTATCTTTTTCATCGCAGTTCGGACTGAAGCACCGCATTCTGGGCAACGAAATGCTCCCATAATTGTTAATGTAACCCTTCCTTCTTTATCAGGCATGGGGCTTATTAATTGCCAAGTTTTGTCAGGTGGATGTTGAATTGGATTTATTATGCAACCACATTTTTTACAGGATATTTGCTTCTTTGTTTTTCGTGCTGGACTCATAGGCATCATCCTTCTAGCTATAATTCTCAAATATTCTCAATTGAATTGATGATTTAAGGCAAGCGTGGCAAATTTCTCCTCCGTATGGTCTTGCGGGAATTTTTTGACTTTTTGACACCTTTTTATGAAATTTACGTATTTGGGAACCACATAATTGACAGGATTTAATTTTTGCCCTTTTTTTGAGTTTAAACTCTGTTATGTATCCCTTTGGATTTTTTTTCTTTCTAATACCTTTAGTCATTTTTTTTTCACCTATTTAAGAATTTAATCTGGTTGTAATCCAGCTAATTTTTGCAAAATTGAACCAAAAGTAATCGATCCACCAAAATACCACCATATATATTGTGGAACAAATACATTACCCCAACCCTCAACAATCCCATTTTTTCCAATAGCAAAAAGAATATTTTCAGGTAACGGGAAAGGTATTATGGCAGGGATGTTTCCAGTTATTATATCTGTTGTTGGATCTATACCCCACTGGAAAAAGCTAGAAAAAACAAAGAAAAATATCATTAGGGGAATAAAGGTAATCATTAAAGGTTTAAGACGCATGGTGGATAGCTCAGACTGAACCTTTTTCATTCTATCAGCACTTCGTTCATATTTCAATTTTAATTTTGTATCAGTAGTCTTTAGCATCTGCATTCGCATTTTATTGTATTTTTTGCTTTCTCGTGTCAATCTGGTTAATTTTTCAGTGTCTATCATTAGTTTTGATATTCCTGTTGAGAACAATGAAACAAAGAAAGAAATTATTAGAATAAAAATGGATGAGAATGGTGGAGTAGTAGGAATTAAAGATTGAAGCAAATCATTTCCCTGTGTTATTAAATTGAATAATAGAAATTCTATATCTTGAATTATGAACATTATTTTAACCTTTTTATTAGTATTGAACTAATTTTTCAATCAAATAGCCCAAAAAATCATCAATCTAACGAGAACTATTTTATTATATAATTTTTCAGAAAGATCAATTATCTTTAGTTTATCTTTTTCACTGATTTTTTTGCTTCCAATGCATATTGTAAAACTTCTGCAACAGAAACGGCCTCTGGAAAAACTGGATTTTGGTTCTGGTAAATTCCTTTAAAACGAGAAAGTTCTTGATACGCTTTTTTGGCTTCTGAGTGTAATCCCTTCTCCTGAGCTAGGGTGATAACATCTTCCATTTCAGATAAATCCGCATTTACTCCTGCAATTGATAATTTTAATAAAGAAAAAACCATGTGAGCACGAACATAGCCTTTAATATGATCTGTTGCTTCTGATATCTTAATTGCTTCTTGAACTAAATCTTGAGCTTTTTTAATGTAGGTTCCATCAAATATTATACGATATTTATACAGAGATATCACCGCTAAACTTATTAAAGCCCCATACAGATCCGATATTCTTGCATGATCACGACGTCTAAGAATATAGTTATACATTTCTGAAGCGTTTGATAAATTTAATTTAGCAAGTTCTAGATTTCCTTTTATATGTGCTAACGCCATTTTACCCTGAAAATAAAGACTTGATTCGATGTTTATTTGCCGAAGAATTTTTTCTAAATTATTAATTAGATTTTGAACCTGTTTAAAATCCTCTAATTCTAGAAAAAGGTCAGAAAATCTTGAAAGATGGTAGAAAAGGTCAAAAACGGGGATTTTATCCTGAATGTTTTCTAGTTTTTTAGTAAATGTGGTATAGCTATTTTTTAGTTCATCTAATGCATTTTCTAAATTTGATTGAATCTCAACATCTGCAATTGATACTAATAAACTAATTGATCTTCTCTCATGACCTAGATGAGAAAAATTCTGTAAAGAAATCTCAAAGTGATGCCGCGCTTCATTTAGATTACCCAGACGAAGAAATGCTTCCCCTATTGCAGATTGAATTTGAGCAATGAAATATTTATTATTCTCACTAATGGCAAGTTCAAGAGCTGTTTGAAGTTGCTTGAAGATAAAACCAAACTTTTCCACTCCTCGTTCGATTAAATAAGTACTATATAAAAATAAAGCTCTCATTATACCATTTTTATCTTCTATGGATTCATAAAGTCTTCTAGCTTCTATGAAAAGTCCTTGAGTTCTTTCAAATATCTTGGAACGAAGTGCGAGTTCAATTTTTATATTTGCAATCCCTTTAGTATATTTAAGATCATTAGCAATATTTAAATACTTTTCTAAGTCTATCACTTGTTCAATTTTTTCTTCCCAAACTCTTTGATACATTGCAAGGTAATTTATTGCATCTATTTCCACTAATCTATCATTTTCATTGATGGCTGACTTTAAGATTTGCTTCCAAATTTCTGCAGCTTCTTTTTCATACCCATGAATCCAATTTTCCCATGCTTTTTGAAATAGATCCTCAAACTGTGTATGACTCAAACTTTTCACTTCATGTTCGTGAAATAACTCCTGCTATTATTAAAGGTAAGACAAGGGTGACATCACCTAAGATATCAATCCACTGAGCGTCTGGAGCTACTTTTCCCCACGAAATAGCTTCTTTTACACTCGCTCCACTTACCCCTCCATGTTCAGGGCGATCCATAGTAATTTGTATTGCATAACTCAAACCATTATTCAGTTGTGAACCATTCATTATGAAGTGCTTTGGTACTCCACCCCCAAGGAAGATTGCACCCATTTTTTTTGATTCATATACAATTTGAGAAAATTCTGAATGATCCTTTAAAACATCAATCTGAAGAGGGTGATTTTGTGCGAAAAGCCACGCTTGAACTCCTAATATACTATCTGCAAATGAAGGGGAAAAAATAGGTATTTGTTCCTTAAAAGCTGCCCTAATAAACGAATTAGGATCTTTAATCTGTCGTCCCAATTCATAAATAAACTGTCTACTACTCAATTTTTCATTTGGGATAAAATCAAGAATTTTCTGAATCATATCTTCAAATTTAATAAATGCTTTCTGTGGAATTAAAGTACTAAAAATCCTGCTTATTTCCATTTTCTTTAATTCCTCATCATTTATATTCTCCATTCCGTGATAATGTGATGGTCCCAATGTTTCCAAAATATCATGACTTAAATTGGCTCCTGTGGTAATTACACAATCAACAAAATGCTTTTCAATCATCATACGAATAATATTTCTCATTCCTCCAGGAATTAACGCTCCTGCAAGACCTAAAAATGTAGTAGTTTCACTTTCTTTTATCATAAGTGTGAATAGATCAGTAGCTTTTGCCACTCTATGGCAATTAAATCCTCCCTCTTTCATTGATTCTAACAACTCATTAACTGTCATATGTGGCTTAAGAGTAACCTGTTTCATTTTTTTTAATTTCATTTATTACAGAATCTCCCTAATTATTCTAAATTATCCCCATTTAAAGTAAGATCGTAAATTTTTCTTTTAATCCTAAATAAAAATAATTCGTTATTAATATTGAAAAAGATACATTTGCTTCTTAAAGGACTCTCACTCTAGAAAATAAACTTTTGGTCTTTTTTCAAGGCAATAGGAAGAATTAAAAGACAAAGAATATGCTCCTGCTTGCAGGAATACAATTTTATCATTTATTGATAACTTTTGAAGAGTAACAAATGTTAAATCTAATGTTTTTCTATCTTGATAGGAATCTAAAGTGTCATTCGTTGCCCCTACTAGACGATATTTTATTAAAGGAACATTATCTCCAGTTATGAGATTAATAATCGGAAAAGACCAATTTGCAACGATAACGTCGGGGATAGTATTAAAAAAGCTCCCATCAAGGCATATAATCTCGTTTCCAATAGAATCTTGTTTAATATTACCTATGGAAAATATTAAAATCCCAGCAGAAGCTGTGAGAAACCTTCCTGATTCAATTATAATATTTAATTGGTTTAAAATAGTATTAAATTCTTCTTTTATTATTAAAGCAAATAATTCTGGTCCTGGGGTAGGGTTTCCATAATTAACTGGAATACCCCCTCCAATATCTAGAATAGAGAGTTTTATATCCCTCTTTTGAAGAAAAATTAATAATTCTGAAATCACTTTCATAGCTCTTCGATATGATTCAATGTTTATAATCTGGCTTCCTAGGTGAACGTGTATTCCAACTAAACTGAAGAAAGAAGAGTTTTTGCAATAATTAATGATTTCTAAGAATTTAGACTGTTCATTAAGATCAATTGGAATCCCAATCTTACTCCGTGAACCTGTGCAACTAAATAAAGTACTATTTAATTCAACTAATGGATTTACTCTTATTAGAACTTTTATTTTTCTATCTACTTTTTTAGCTATTTTTTCAAGTCTTTGCATGTCGTGATAGGAATCAATAGCATAATATCCGATATTTGATCGAATAGCTTGTTCTATTGTGAGATCTAACTTTACAATGTTTGTATAAATAATTTTCTTTGGATCTCCACCAGTCTCTAAAACACGATTCATCTCACCTAATGAGGTAACTTCAAAAAAACTTCCATTGGCTAGAAATTGTCTAATTATTTGAACTTCAGGATTAGACTTCACAGAAAAAGCGATATTTATCGAATTAGCTCCAATTTTTAAAAAAGGTTTGAGTATTTTCTGATATTGAACATTAAGCTGTTTTTTTGAAAATAGGAAAATAGGAGTCTCTTTTTTTTCAAGAAATTGATCTAAATCAACTTCATTCAGGTATAAACGACCATTTTTCCTTTTTAAAGAATCTGAATAATCTTGTGGATTTAATAGAGCAGTTGACATAATTCACCTAACTTTTTTTATTTATTTACAGAAGAATTTTTACATAATCTATTAATCTATCTTTATTTGTAATAATTCTCCTAATTCTAAAAGAATTAAGCAGGGATAAATGTGAAAAGCTTAGATTTTGTAATTCACGATTCTGAAATGCTCTGTGGAATAATAAGCAAAGATTTCTCAGAAGAAGAAGCAAATTTTAACTTGATTGGAACACCACTTGATATTACTTCAACCTATAGGTCAGGATCAAGAATGGGGCCAAATTCTTTTCGCAATATTTTATATTCTGATAACTTTGAATGTGTAACAGAATCAGGAGTAGATCTTAAAAAACATTATCGGATCAAAGATTATGGAAATATAGGAATAATACCTCATAATCTTTCTAAAAGTCTTCAATTTATTTCTGAGGGTATTTTAGATTTCTTAAAGTTATCTTTACCCTTTTTAGTAATTGGAGGGGATCATAGTACTTCTATTGGAGTAGCTGAAGCATTGGAAGAAAACTCTCACTCTTTTTATCTAATATATCTAGATGCTCATCTTGATTTATATGACAATATAATGGAAAATCCCAAATCACATGCTTGTACCTTACGTAGGATTACAGAGAAAACGACGTTTCAGGGAGCAACAGTTTTAGGTTACCGTGATTTTTCATTAGATCAAATTAAATATGCCAAAAAAGTCGGATTAGAAATTTTTTCTACAGACAATTTAATGAACGTCCCAAATTTATACAATTTTGGATTTCAAAAGGCTAAAGCATTAATTTCAAAATATCCACATATTTATGTATCGATAGATTTAGATTTACTTGATCCTGGAGTTGCTCCTGGTGTAGGAAATCCTGTAGCTGGGGGTATTTCATCAAGACAACTATTTTGGATGATTCAAGGATTGTTCAAGGGACTTGGAAGATCTCATCTTATTGGTTGGGATATTGTTGAGTACAATCCTCTATATGACCATTCAGAGATTACAGCATTTATAATGACCAAATTATTGATTGAGGGATTAGGTTCATTAATATCAATAGATTAGTAAACAGTCTTATTTTTTAATTTCTGGACATTTAGTAAAACCACTTTCTTTTTTTTTACATTGTGAAAATTAAAACATAAAAAATACGTATAAATTTTCATCTATTTAGCGGCACTCTTCGCTTAAGAGAGAGTAAGAATTCATTTTAGAGCAAGAAAATATAAAAAAACAGAGAAATTATTTTTTGCATGATATTTGGGTGATGTTCTAATGGCAAATGATTCCACGAAATTTTTAAAAGATGAAATGCAAGAGATCCGAAAAGCAGGAAGAGAATGGGTACATCGTATCCTTGAAGGACCCAGTGATACTGTTTGTAGAGTAGAGGGGAAAGAAGTAATTATGTTATGTTCCAATAACTATCTAGGATTATCTAACCATCCTAAAATGAAAGAAGCTGCTATTAAAGCTATTCAAACTCATGGTGTTGGATCAGGTTCGGTTCGTGCGATTGCTGGAAACATGGATTTACATGAACAATGGGAAAAACGTCTTGCTAAATTTAAGGAACAAGAAGCCGCCTTTATTACATCAGCTGGATTTACTGCTAATCAAGGAGTCATCCAACAATTAGCACCATCAACTGAGGATGTGATTTTATCAGAGGAATTGAACCATGGGTCAATTATCGATGGAGTACGAATAACAAAAGCCCAACGAGCAGTATACAAACATTGTGACATGAATTCACTAGAAAATGAAATGAAAAAACTAGCTAAGAAGAATCCTCGTCGAATTCTTGTTATTACTGACGGAGTCTTTTCAATGGATGGAGATCATGCTCCTCTTGATCAGATCTATAAAGTCTGTGAACCGTATAGTAATGTAATAATTTATGTCGATGATGCACATGGTGATGGAGTTTTAGGTAGAAATTATTCTGGTAAGGGACTTGTGGATCATTATAATTTGCAAGGGAAAGTACACATTGAGATGGGTACTTTTTCTAAAGCTTTTGGTACGATGGGAGGTTCAATTGTTGGATCAACAGAATTGATTACTTGGTGTCGAAATAAAACCAGATCTTATCTGTTGTCTGCAAGTCATCCTCCTGCAACAGCTGCAGCTTCAATAAAAGCATTAGATATAATAGAATATGAAGAACCTGATCTGGTAAAACGCCTCTGGGAAAATATCAAGTATTTCAAAAGTCGAATACTTGATATGGGATACAATCATGAAATTACGGCTGCATCAACAACAGCAATTATTCCCATAATATTTGGTGATCCTAAAAAGGCAAAAGAGGCATCTGATTTACTATACAGGGATTACGGAATATTTGCTCTTCCAATTGTTTTCCCTATGGTACCATCAGGATTAGATCGAATTAGAGTACAAGCAAATGCAGCATTAACCAAAGAACAACTAGATACTGGATTGAGGGCGTTTGAAGAGCTGGGGAAAAGGTTAAAAGTCTTTTAAAACTCTCATTCTTGTTTTCTCTGGATGGAACTTTTTCATAGTATAGTAAAAAAATAACAAGGATGATGATTTTATAGCAGAAAAATAATTCAAAAAGTCAATCTGCTTTTTCTGAAATAATTTTTCGATTTAATTTAACTTCAACTTTACCAGAGAACCGAAAAACTTGTCCACAATCTGGACAATACCAATATTTTCGACTTGCTTCATCTCCTTTTGAGAATTGATAAAATCCTTGAAAAACTGCGTTGGGGTGTTTACATCGTTTTTTCTTTCTTTGAACATACGTCTGAGTGAATATTTTAGGGATAGGTGGAGGTTCGTTCTCAAGTATTCGGGTCAACTCGTGTGGCTTATGTGAAATGGGAGAATGTTCTGTAAATAGATTTGATTTTTCTACTTTCATCTCTTTTTGGCATTTTGAGCACCAAAGAATTGTTTCTTTTGTTGCTTCTATTTTTTTAGGAGATAGAAGAGTACCACAAGAATCACAGAAAGGCGTTCCCATTGTTGTTAACCAGTTTTTCTTTTTGATTTAGTTCTACACCTGTTTGTATGTTTTTTGTACTTCAATTATAACTTTCTGTTTTCGGGGAATAAAAAGTTAATCTATTAATAATACATTTAATGTGCATATTATAGAACAAAATTTAATTTGAAGAATAAT
>JAEOUE010000297.1 GCA_016839515.1 Candidatus Hodarchaeum mangrovi | reverse complement strand
TCTTTATGGGATACTGAAGTCATTACTCTATCATAATGAGACATTTCGGACTTTAATTCTTCTGAAAACTCTCGAACTTTCTCGATTAGTTCTTGAACATCTTTTACATAAGCATCGACATTATATTTACTTGCTATATTCGTAGTTCCCGCTGGTCCACTTAATATTGTTCTTAAATTATGACGTACTCCTTTATTCCATAATTCATTTTCAAGTTTTTCTATTTCAGGAGTAGTTTGAACTAAATAGATCGCTGAAGCTACAATACGTGCTTTAGATTCCAAAACAGTTTTTACGACTTGTTCTGGAGAAATATCTGATCCTGCATTTATCACCTCAAAACCGTGAGCTTTTAAATTAGCTGAGACTATATTCGTACCAATTGTCCAAGGCCCTCCTAGTACAGCTAATACAACTTTTTTCTCTGGTTCTTTTTCTTCTTCAGGAATTCCAAGTGATTGAATTCCAACCTCAAAAGATCCAGCTGCTTTAATTATATCATCTAAATACATACCTTTAGTTTTATATTTATTACTAACATCAGTCAGTCCGGCAGATAGAGCTTTAGTTATATCATCAATGCTATATCCTTGCCGTTTGGCTTTACGTACTAAGCGTCCAACATTTTTATAATCCCCTTTCGAGGTAGCTTCTGTTATTTGTTCAAGATATTGTTGTTCCATATTTTATCACACTTTCTATTATTAAAATTTTGAATTCAAATGTAATTTAATTGAAGTTCTTAATAAATCTATAAATATATAATTAGCAGATCCATAATTATAATCAATCTTTTCAATATATACAAAAGTGGAAAATGTGAGTGAACAAAAATTTTCTGTAAAAAAAGCCCTTGCTTATGGTATTGGACAATTCTCTGATACGATTGCGATTCAATTATTTGTGTTTTATATTTTTACATTTTACTACGCTGTAGTTGGTTTAGATGTAAATCTTATAACTTTAGTTTATATTTTATGGAGCGTGTGGAATTCTATTAACGATCCTCTCATGGGAGCGTTATCTGATCGTGTGAATACTCGGTGGGGAAGAAGAAAACCATTCATTATAATTGCACTCATTCCTCTCTGCATAATTTTAGTGCTTTTGTGGACACCAGTGCTAATAAATGATATTACTAAGTTTTTCTACTTTCTTATCACGGCAATAGTCTTTGATTTAGCCTATACAACATTTGATTTGAATTATGCATCTTTATTCCCAGAAATGTTTCAAGATCTTGATGAAAGAGCCAAAGCAAATGCCATTAAGCAAGCCTTTACTGTTATTGGTTTGATATTTGCATTCATTCTTCCTACTTTCTTCATTCCAAGACTCGATGATCCGAATTATCTACCAAATTATAGCACTGCTGGAATTGTTTTAGCCATCATTGTCGCTGTCGGAATTCTAATACTCCTTCTTGTAGGTGTAAAAGAACGAGAAGAATTTTCTGAAGATTTTAAGACCGCTCCTTCTTTATTAGAATCCCTAAAGCTCTCCATAAAAAATAAGGGCTTTCGTACATTTATCGTAGCGAACTTATGTTATTGGTATGTAATTGGAATGCTTCCAACCATAGTTCCTCTTTATGGTAGTTTTGTACTTCAGATTGGTGAAGGTGAATCCATATTATTAGGATTGCTATTAGCAACCACGTTCATTTCGGCAGCAATCTTCTTAATTATGTGGCGTTTCATAGCCATAAAAATAGGAATGAGAAAGGGTTACATGTATTCAAATGTAATTTTTATTATTACACTAATTCCCTTCATGTTTATCGACAACAGGATTTTCGCGTTTATTAGTTTCTTTTTAGTAGGGATTGGTTTAGGAGGAGCTTTATTGTTCGCTGATATCTTACTTGCAGCTGTTATTGATGAGGATGAACTTACAAATCCGAATAAAACAAGAAGAGAAGGAGGATTTTATGGGATTAATGCTCTAATTACAAAATTATCAACTATTTTTGTAATACTATCAATAAATCTCGTTTTTAATAGCACAGGGTGGTATGTTTTTGATCCTGTCTTGGGTTCAACCGATCTAGTTATTTTTGGCTTGAGAAGTTTGATGGTAATCTTTCCCGCTGTTGCATTATTAATCGGAATTATATCAATATACCGATTTCCCATAACCAAGGATCGATATGAGCAAATAAAACAAGACATAGAAAAACTCCATGAAGAAAAAAAGAAATCAATCAGAACAAAATGAATGTAGACGAATTTAATAAGAACAACAAGAAAATATAAATAAATCAAAATTTTTTTTTTGAATTTTTCCCTTTTCTTATTTATTGAATTCTCAATAAATTAAAAATGAATAAAAAGAAATTAAAACAAGAAATAGAATCATTTCGAGAAACAGAAATACTTAATGAGTATAAAAACATTGAATTCTTTATTGTCCTCGTACAACCGGAACATGCAGGTAATATTGGTTCAATAGCTCGAATAATGAAGAATTTTGATTTTAAAAATTTAGTGATCTTTAACCCAATTGAAGATAAACAAAAGATATTAAGTCATGAGACTCACGGTTATGCAATGCATGGAAGTGATATTTTAGAAAACTCTGAAATTATTATGGTTAAGCAGGAGGAACATCTACAATTCC
>JAEOUE010000314.1 GCA_016839515.1 Candidatus Hodarchaeum mangrovi | reverse complement strand
TTAGTCGTATTCAATATCCTCCAAATATGAGAGTAATAAGGGTAATGTGTAGTGGTCGAGTAGATCCCAGATTTGTAATCGAAGCCCTTGAGTTAGGAATAGATGGAGTCTATGTGATGGGATGTCACATTGGAGATTGCCATTATTTAGAAGGTAATTATGAAGCTGTTAAAAAATTTGATATGACTAAAGAATTTCTGAAGCTTGTAGGATTAGAAGAGAGAATTAGGTTAGATTGGGTGTCGGCTTCTGAAGGAGTAAGATATGGGGAAGTAGTATCAAAATTTGTTACTGATATTAAGGAGTTAGGTCCATCTCCTCTCAGTGGTGATCATCCAGATAATGAGTTACTTGAAAAAGTACGGGCAATCAAAATGGCAGTAAGTAGTAATAGAATGAGAGCTCTGGTGGGAAGAGAAAGAAAAATCACAGAAGAAGAAAATGTATATGGTGAAAAGTATCCTGTTGAGCGATTTAAAGAACTGATGTTGCAAGCAATAAAAGAAGAGTATGAGCGGCATAGAATCTTACTTTCTCTTGAGGATGAATCAAAATCGATAAAAGATTTGGCTGGTGAATTAAGAATTGATCCTAGTATTGTATTAGAACATATGCTTGTTTTAAAAAGTCGAAGTGAAGTTGATTTTCAACAAATTATTAAAAATACACCAATTTTCATGAGGTTGTAGGGGATTTAAATATGGAAAAAATTGGAGCGGTTATGGTTGTAGGGGCCGGAATTGGAGGGTCTCAGGCAGCACTTGATTTAGCTGATTCGGGATATAAAGTATATTTAATTGAGTCAAGCACTAGCATTGGAGGGGTTATGGCACAACTTGATAAAACATTCCCAACAAATGATTGTGCTATGTGTATTGTATCACCGAAATTAGTAGAAACAGGGCGTCATCAAAATATTAATCTTAATATCAATTGCGTTATTGAAAATGTGAGTGGTGAGGCTGGTAATTTTACTATAAAGGTGAGAAAGAAAACTTTATACATCAACCCCGAAAAGTGCACTGGATGTGGCGTTTGTGGCCGTGAATGTCCGGTTGAGGCGATAGACATCTTTAATGAGAAGTTAGCGAAGTATGCGGCAACCTCGGTTAAATATCCTCAAGCAGTTCCTTTACTATATGCAATTAATAGAGAATATTGCATTGGATGTGGCATATGTCAAGGAGTATGTAAAGCCAAAGCTGTAGAATATGATCGTAAAGATGAGATCAATGAAATAAAGGTAGGGGCAATTGTGTTAGCTCCGGGTTTCGATGAATATATTCCAGAAGCTGCTAACTTATATGGATATGGAAAATATAAAAACGTAGTAACCAGTATTGAATTTGAACGGATTTTAAGTGCGAGCGGCCCATATGCAGGTAGAGTGTTAAGACCATCAGATGGAGACGTTCCCGAAAAAGTGGCTTTTTTGCAATGTGTTGGGTCCCGAGATTATTCTGGCGTTGGAAAACCTTATTGTTCTTCCGTTTGTTGTATGTATACTGCTAAAGAGGCAGTAATCGCACATGAGCATATGCATCAGATACAACCTACTATTTTTAGCATGGATGTTAGAGCTTATGGAAAAGATTTTGATAAATATATTATTAGGGCTCAGGAAGAATATGGTGTTAGATATATAAGAAGTCGTGTATCTTCCATTAAAGAAGTTCCCGAGACCAAGGATTTAAGAATTAAATATGAAACTGAAGATGGGAAAGTTATCGAGGAGGATTACCACATGGTCGTTCTTGCGGTCGGATTAAATCCTCCTAATGATGCTAAATATCTCGCTGAAAAATTTAATATCGAATTAAATGAATATGATTTCGCCAAAACGAATACGTTTAACCCTGTGCAAACTACGAAGTCAGGTATTTTTGCATGTGGAGCGTTTTCATCACCTAAGGATATTCCCGATACCGTAACTCAAGCAAGTGCCGCTGCAGGTTGTGTCAATCAATTATTATACGATAAAAAAGGGACGTTAATAACAGAAAAAACATTACCACCTGAAATTTTTGTGAATGGGCAACCTCCCAGAATTGGTG
>JAEOUE010000296.1 GCA_016839515.1 Candidatus Hodarchaeum mangrovi | reverse complement strand
GGATTCGCAGCTTCAGCACTTTATTTAGCGGCGAAGGAAACAAATAATCGAAAAACACAGGCAGAAGTATCCCATGTAGCAAAAATAACCGAAGTAACTTTAAGGACTCGCGTGAACGATTTTAAAAAAAGAGCCTCTTGAAGTTGTTCAAATTTCAGCTTTTAAGTTGATTTACTTCTTTTTAATTTACTTATAATTTAATAAATCAAATATATTTACTTTAATTATAATATATAATGATTTTTAGGAAGTCTAAAATTATACTATAAATAATATAGAGAGAGAATAAAATTAATAGGTATCTCTAATGTCAAAGGGAAAAGTAATTAAAAGTCAGATGTTGGGCGCCACTCAGAAATTAAAAAATGAGATGGGTAGGCATTATTTAGCAATAGAACAAGCGTACCGTGAAGGTAAACCCATTGCATGGGCAACTTCAGGAACACCCGTAGAGCTATTATATGCAATGGACGTGCAACCATCGCTCCCAGAAAACAGCGCTACTATTTCCGCTGCTCAGAAATATTCTCAGAATTTTATAGAAGTTGCGGAAGACGCAGGGTATTCTTACGATTTATGTTCATATTTCAAGACAAACATGGGAGTTACTTTAACTGAGACTACTGATTTAGGAAAAGGGGGCATTCGAAAGCCCACATTCATGCTATCAAGCGACGTCATATGCGATACTCACGTTGATTGGTTTCAAGTACAAGCGGAAAGATTTAAAGTTCCTCATTTCACGATTGACGTGCCTCACGTTGTAAGTAATACAACTAATAAGCAAAAAGAATATTATAAAAAATATGTTATAGAACAGCTTTGGGAATTCTTAGACTTCATGTCTGATATTCTAGGACATGAAATGGATATGGAAAAAGCTAGAGAAGTGGCAAATAACTCATGGGACTTAAGCATGGTCTGGCAAGACATTTACAAGTTGCGTAAAAACATACCAAGCCCTGTATCAACCAAAGATACCTTTGGGGGGCTTTTTCCCTTATTTACCATGCCTGGACTGAAAACGCCCATTAAATTGTACAAGAGAATGTATAAAGAAGCAAAGCAACGGGTTGATAATGGTGTTGGTGCTCTTGAACAAGAAAATTATCGTTTAATGTTTGAAGGCATCCCGTTCTGGTACAATCTTAAATTCTTCAATTTCTTAGAGCAATGGGGAGCTATAATTGTATATGAACCATATACATATAGTTTCTCAAAATTCATGAATCCTGATATTACAAAGGACATGTTAGTTAACAATCCCGTTGAATGCATGGCTGAATTGATGTTGAGCTTTTGGTACATTTACGATCTAAAAACACGAATTCAAAAATTTGAGGAAACGGTTGAAGAGTATAGCATTGATGGCGTCATACTGCATAATAATATGTCGTGTCGACCGAATTCTTGTGGGCAGTACGATTTGAAGAAACATTTGGTTGACGATTACGACATCCCTTGTTTAATTATAGATAGCGACATGAATGACCCAAGAAAGATGAATTCAACCCAGGTAACAAATAAAATAGAAAGCTTTATAGAGCTCCTTCGAGAACGTAAGAAGAAATAAATTGTTCTAATCAATATCTTTCTTAATCTTTTTTATTCTTGATTGTTCTATTTGTGGTTATGCATTATTGTCTTTTGATATATATAATTTATAGCAATTTTTAATTAACATGTATAATTAGAGAAAACATTATGAGTCCGTTATTTGAAGGCATTCCTGCCGTTTTATATTCCGGATTGTATGTTCTAGATGTTTATGGAAAACTGGAACAAACATTTCAGGGTAAAAAAATAAACATTATCGTGTATATTACTGATTTCCCTCCAGCAACGCAAATTAAGATTGATGGGGGACAATTTGAAATAATCCCTTTAGAGAATATTAAAGATCCTAAGGAATTAGAAGATCTGGAATGTGATGGTTATGTAGCAGCACCATTGGAAATCCTTTACGGTGGTGTGGGGGCGATCATGAAGGGAATAAGAGAAAAGAAAGTTAAAATTAAAAATATGAAAGTTTTATTATCTTTAGCAAAAATTTTAGCCGGAGGAGTCGAGGTATAAAAAATGTCAACGACTGAAAAGAT
>JAEOUE010000347.1 GCA_016839515.1 Candidatus Hodarchaeum mangrovi | reverse complement strand
TCAGAACCCATGTACCATCAATAAAAATTACTAGTAGAAGTGATAGAAGTGCGATAAAAGGAATCAATCCTAAAATTGGTATTAACCATAGTTTTTTAAATTTAAAATTCCATCCTCTCTTTAATAATGCTTTTAACTCTACTTTTCCTCCCTTAATAGCAGTTAATATAAGTGCTGCAATTGTTGGACCAAAATTAGCAAACATACTCAAAAACAAGAAAAACTCAGGAACTACGAAACCTATTGAATTTAGGATAGGGGATAACCAGAGTAACCACGACCACAAGAATGTAATACTAAAAAATAAGATGAGTTCATTTAAGCCTTTTTTTCTACTTTCATTCAACTTGATTTAGTCCTAATTGTTTATATTGGTTGAATTTAAGATATGTAATTATATTTTTAATATTAAATAATCGATTTTGAATTATTATGAATATCAGTATTACTAAACCTATCCCTTCAGAAATTGAAACAATTGGCTCGTTAAATAACACATAGAGCCATAATCCAAAAGGATCATCAATATAGATAAAATCGTAATCAATAAAAGGATAAAATAAAGGCACTTCAGGTAGATCTAAAACTAAATGGAACAGTAAGCCAATAAGAAAGGGAATTGATATAGATTTCTTCCCTCGTACAGCTAAATGTACAATAATAAAACTTATTAAAACAAACAACAAAGTATGCGATATACCCCTTCCAGATCCAATACCCATAAACAGAAGAGACTTATCAACAATATCAGCTAGTAAGGAACCAACAACTAAAGATATACGATTAAAATCATACTTTTTCTTTATTTGTGGAATTTCGAACAGAAGTAAGGGAATTGCTATGTGAAATATTGGAAAAATAAAAACATCCCTCAACTAAATTCTATATATAAACCGAATAACTGCAATAATTTCAGGCAAATAAAAAAGTATTATCAATAATATAACAAATTCTATTGAAATTTGGAGGGCTCGCTTTATTAGATGACCATAGGTCATAATTTCTTCTTTATATTCTAATTCATCCATAGTGATTAATCAAACTTGAATTCTTTTAGAATTTCCTCAACAGTATAATTTTGATGCACAATTTTAGATAGAGCACTCACTAATTTAGTAGGGTCTTCTGATTGGAATACATTTCGACCAAAAGCAACTCCAGCCCCTCCTGCTTGAAGAGAATCGTAAACCACTTGAAGTAATTCAGGTATAGTGTCCATTTTAGGTCCTCCAGCAATAATTACGGGAATATGTACACTCTTCACAATATATTTAAACGAATCAATATCTCCTGTGTAATTAGTTTTCACAATATCTGCTCCTAACTCCGTCCCAGCTCTCACAGCAATATTCACTACGTCTGGATTGTTTTCATCCTCTATCTTTTTTCCTCTTGGGTACATCATCGCGATTAATGGCATGCCCCATTCTCTAGCGGATTCAACAACTTTATGTGCATCTTGAAGCATTTCAGGTTCTTCATCTGCACCAATATTTATATGGATAGAAACTGCATCAGCTCCCATTTTGAGAGCTCTTTCTACAGAGCATACAAGCACTTTTCTGTTCGGATCTGGAGTTAAATTGGTAGCCCCTGAAAGATGAATAATTAAACCAATATCCTTTCCATATTGACGATGTCCTGCACCCACATTTCCTGAGTGCATCAAAACCGCATTCGCACCCCCCAGAGATACTTTATCAACCATCGCAGCAATATCTTCTAATCCCTTGATGGTACCCATAGTTAGACCGTGATCCATAGGAATAATTATCGTTCTTTTACTTTTACGATCAATTATTCGCTCTATTCTTATGCTCTTTCCTAATTGCATATTTTATTCTCTATTTTCTGAACTTGAATTATTCAATATTAATGAGAGGAAAAATATAAAATTATACTAATATAATAAAAAACATATTTACCATGGTCGTCGAAGTGTGGTTGGTCTACTCATATCTGACTTTTCAGGATAATCCAGATTATAATGAATCCCACGACTTTCCTTTCTTGAAATAGCACTTACTATAATAAGTTTTGCTACGGTAGCTAAATTTCTTAACTCAATTAAATTTTTCTCTATTTGGAAATCCCAATAATATTGGTCTATCTCGTCTAATAACAAATTGATTCTTTTCTTCGCTCTTTGAAGTCTTAGATCTGTTCGAACTATTCCTACATAATTCCACATAAATCTTCGAATCTCATCCCAATTCTGAGTAAGAATAACGGCTTCAGTAGAGGGTACGGCATTACCAGGTTCCCATTCTTCAAATTCATTAAATTTTAGGGAATTTCTCGCGCTTATTATTTTATTAGCACACTCATGAGCACATACTAACCCTTCTAATAATGAATTGCTCGCCAACCTATTAGCTCCATGTAGACCTGTACAAGAAGATTCGCCTATTACATAAAGATTTTTTACTTTGGTAGAGCCATCAATTTTAGTTAACACTCCTCCACAACAATAATGAGCTGCTGGTACTACTGGAATAGGATCCTTTGTAATATCTATATTAAATTTCAAACAGGTATCATAGACTCCTGGAAAGTGAGACTTAATAAAACCAGAATCGCGATATGATGCAATATCTAAATAAACATAATCATCTCCAGTTCTTTTGAGTTCGGCATCGATCGCTCTGGAAACAGTATCACGAGGTGCTAAATCTTTTAAGGGATGATATTTCTGCATAAACTTATTTCCTCGAATATCTTTAAGTATGGCACCTTCTCCACGCATTGCCTCAGTTATTAAAAGAGATTTAGCATAAGGATGATAAAGGCATGTTGGGTGAAACTGATAGAATTCCATATTAGCAATAATTGCACCTGCTCTATATGCCATAGCAATACCATCTCCCGATGCAACATCTGGGTTAGTAGTATATAGATATATCTTTCCTGCACCACCTGTTGCTAAAATAGTCGATTTAGCGGCGATATTATGAATTTCTGCGGATTTCTGATCTAATACATATGCTCCATAACATTCAAAATTCTTGGCATATAGATTGATTGCGCACCAAAATTCTTTAATTTCAACATTTTCTAATCTTCTAACTGCTTCAATTAATTTCTGCTCAATATTTTGACCAGTTAAGTCATTAACATGCAAAATCCTCCGTTCAGAATGACCACCCTCCTTACCAAGATCATAATGTCCATCTTTATCCCGTGTAAATGACACTCCCATATCTATTAATTCTTGAATTCTTTCTGGTGCTTTACCAATAATAGATCGCACAATCTGCTCATCACATAACCCATCACCAGCAATTAAAGTATCTTGTATGTGTTTTTCAAAACTATCATTTTCATTCCAAACACAGGCGATACCACCTTGAGCATAGTAGGTATTACATTCTGTTAAACTTTCTTTAGTGATCAACAAAATTTGGGTTTCTGGAGCTAAATTAGTTAATTTAATAGCTAATGATAATCCGGAGATTCCTCCTCCAATTATTAAAATATCAGTTTTAATTTTCAACTAAATCTTAAGGTTTTGTCCTAATGTTATTTTCAAATTCTATTAACAAACCAAAATTAAATTAAAGTTTTATATCTTTTTGTCTTGAATAATAATTTTTTTTTGGTATATTGCATTTTATTAAAGGATGATGAAAAAATCTATTGAAAATGTCCTCTGGGTATGTTTTGGGAATACATCACGTAGTCCGTTAGCATTAGGATTGTCTCTTTGGTTGAAAAACACAAAATATAAAGAAGAATTAAACAGTATCAATTTTGATTCTGCGGGATTTGTAAATGTTTTTAAAACGGCCCAGCCTGAAACAATAGAATATTTAAAAACCAAAAATATTGACTTCAGTAATTTTCGAGGTAAAATTATGGATAAGGAACTCTTAGAAAAACAAGATTTAATTCTTGTTATGGAATCTTATCATTTAAAACGATTGATTAGGAAATTTAGAAATATTAAAGATCTTGAGAGTAAATCATATGTATTATTAGATTTTGCTGGTGAAAACGGGAACTTGGATATTAATGATCCTGTCAATTTTGGATCTGAAGTATATAATGAAGTTATTCAATCAGTGGAAAGAGGAGTTATAAAATCTATTGAAAAGATAATTAGGATTAATAGAGGAGAATTGAAAGCGGAATGAATAAAATAAGAAATATTCTCTTTGTATGTCTCGGAAACACCGCGAGATCACCAGCTGCGGAGTATCTTGCTCGTTACTACGCTCAGAAATATGATCTTGAGTTGAAATTTGAAAGTGCTGGTTTTATAAATGCATTTTCTTATATGCAAAGAGAATCAAGAGAATATCTTGATTCCAAAGGAATTAATTCCTCTGATTTTAGACCTCAGTTAATTACTCGTAAATTACTCGAAAAACAAGATTTAATTATTACAATGGAGAGATCTCATGTTGAAAAAATTATAAGAAGCTATGGTGAACTTGAAAATATTAGGAGTAAAATAATTACTTTGAAAGAGTTTAACGGAGAAAGTAATGATTTTGATATAATTGATCCATACTATACAAGTACAGCGACTTACATAAACGTTCTTAAAATTATTGATGAAAATATTGAAAAAATGATCAAAAAAATCATAAAAATAAATCAGAATAATTAAGCGTATAATTTTAAAGATTCTCTTCTCTCAGTTATTTGTTTATATAAAATATAAGTGAAAAATTTAAAAATAAAAACTCAAGTATTCATTCTAAATAACACTATAACAAAAAGGGATTCATAAATGCTAAAACATGATCCCATTATAATAGATACTCATGATTTATGTAAGAATTATAATGGAATACAAGCACTTAAAAATCTTAACTTACAGGTAAGGAAAAATTCTATTTATGGTTTTTTAGGGCCAAACGGAGCCGGTAAAACAACGACTATAAAACTTTTATTAGGTTTAATTAAACCTACAAGCGGCAACGGAAGTGTTTTGAATTATGATGTAACGAGAGAAAATATAAAAATTCGTGCTCGTACAGGGTATTTACCTCAAGAACCCCGTTTTTACGAGTACATGACAGCTAAAGAAGTTCTTAGATTTACTGCTCGTTTTTTCTTCTATGGACCGAAAAATGAAATTGAAAACAGAGTTTCGGAGATGTTAGATCTAGTAGGGATTGAAAAAAAAGCAGATCGTCCTATTAAAGGATTCTCTGGAGGGGAAAGGCAGCGTTTGGGAATTGCCCAGGCAATGATAAATTATCCTGATTTGCTTATATTAGATGAGCCAACAGCTTCCTTAGATCCAGTAGGGCGCCACATGATCCTTGAATTAATGGAAAAATTACGAGAATTCTCAACAATATTTTACTCAACTCATATATTGGATGATGTTCAACGAGTAAGCGATACTGTAGGTATTTTAAATCGTGGAACTTTAGTTGCAAAAGGCAATATTGAAAAATTATTAGCAGGAAGCGAGGGGACTATTTATTTAATAACATTAAAAGGTGATACAGAAAGTGCTTTTAAAAATCTCTCTACTCAACCTTGGGTTTCTAATATTAATGTTGAGAAAAAGGATAATAAAGTAAAGTGGCAAATTAATGTCACAGATGATGATCTGGCTGAAGAAGAACTGCTGCGTTTAATTCTTGCAGATAAAAAAGTGAAAGTTATTGATTATAGATTAAAACAATATGAATTAGAAGAGATATTTTTACAAGTATTGGAGGAAGACGAAAATGTCGTTAAATGAAAACCTTGAATTAGTAATTGAAAAGAATTGGAAAAGAAGCTTTCTAAACTTATTAAGTGTAGAATTAGGAGGATGGTGGAAAAGTAAAACTTGGATTTGGATGACTCTATTATGGGTTGGAATAGTTAATGGAGTACCCGCATTAACTTTTCTGGGAGCAGAAGATCTAGATCCTCCGGCATTACTATTTCTTTACGGGCTTTTTAATGGATTATTCCCCCCAATTGCCGTCATTTTAATATTACAAGATTCCATAGTTGGTGAAAAAAGATCAGGTACAGCAGAATGGGTTCTTTCTAAACCAGTATCTCGTAAATCATTTATTTTTGCTAAATGGGTTGGTAATTCTTTGAATATCTTTATTACAATGGCATTCTTCCCAGGAATTATTGCATTCTTTGAGATTTCATTATTTACTGGCATACAATTCTCATTTCTTTCATTTCTTGCTGCGATTTCCTTACTTGGATTGAACTTGATATTCTTTATCTCCTTCACATTAATGCTTGGAACATTTAAAAGTAGTCCTGGAGCTGTTGCAGCAATACCAATGATTTTTAATTTTAGTCAACAATTTTTACTGAATATCCCTTTTGTAGGGTTTTTCCTTCCTATATCAATTTATCTTAATCAACCAGGAAATCCATTAATTGTATCAATAATTCTTGAAGAGCAAATTACTTCGATTCTGCCAGTAATAATTACTGGAATTTTAACAATCTTATTCCTCGTTATCGCTTTTTGGCGCTTTGAAAAAGAAGAGTTTTGATTCTCTTTTTTCTCTTAATATTATTATT
>JAEOUE010000069.1 GCA_016839515.1 Candidatus Hodarchaeum mangrovi | reverse complement strand
GATTACTTTAAGAGCCATCACCCATCCCTGTGTGCTATCGATAAAAACTCCATCTAGATCAAATAAGGAAGCTTTCAAAAATCTAGTAGTTAAAGGAAGTTCTATCATGATAACCACATAAAAAATAAGTCTTACGATTTAGTTTTATTTAACGAATTTTTCTAACGACCTGCATAAACTCTTTTACTCGTGATACATCTACATTGTTCCATGTATCCCCTCCAAACTTCAAGCTTGTTCCCACTATAACAGCATCAGCAATTTCTAATTGTTTTTCAATATTGTCCATTCTAGCACCTGTATTTACTATTACTGCGGCCCCTAATGAGTTTTCCTTAACAATTTTGAGTTCATTCAATTTAGCTTCCATTCCAGTCATAGGACCTGAAACGCAGAGTGCATCAGCTATTCCAACAAATACTGCTCCTTTAGCAATAAGAGCTAGAGATCGTTGATCAAGAGGATACGCAAATTCCGCATTTACAATACTAAAAATTTTAATATCAGAACCATCAATTGATTTTCGAAATCTAAGTGCTTCTGCACCGTTTGCATCAAAAAATCCCATATCACCTGCGAATGCTCCAGTAAAGACTCCCCTGATAAACTTGGCACCTGTACCTTTTGCAAGTGCAAAAGCAGAAACTGGATCCCACATAATATCAACACCAAAGGGAACAGAAATGTCATTTTTTAATTGGCCGATAATAGCTGCCATTGTAGCCACAATAACTGGATTGACACTCTTTGCATAGGGGCGGTCACCCTCATTACAGAATAATACCCCATCAATTCCTCCTTCCTGTAATGCTAGTAAATCTTGTTTTGTACTTGTCCAAATCTGCTGTAATCCTTCCTTATCATTATATTCTGGAGTACTAGGAAGAGGAGGAAAATGAATCATCCCGATTACGGGTTTATTAATCCCAAATATTTCATCTAAGCAAGTCATATTTTGTCCCATACCATAATTTAATCAATATCATGTGATAAATGTTTTAAAATTGAGTAATTCCTTTAACCCTGAGATGGAAAAAAAGATTTCTCCAACAAACAGAAAGTAAAATTGATTTCAAAACTAATATTAATAACTCTTTGGAAAATACCATGAAAGAATTTTAATGAAGGTTGCAATAAATGTCACAATTAAAAATATTCACTGATTATGTTGTTATAAATACTGAAAATGCTGGTACATATCATGACATAACAGAGGATCTTCAACAAATAATTACAGATAAAAAAATAATATCTGGCATTTTACTAGCTTATAGTATGCATACCACAACAGGTCTTGTTGTAAACGAAGGATCGGATCCAGGTGTTGGAAAAGATGTATCAGAGATACTATGGAACCTTGTACCTGAAAATAGAGCCTGGAATCATATTGAAGAAAGTCCATTAGATTCTGCAGCACATGTAAAGGCTCAAATGATAGGGAATTCAATTTTTATAGGTATAGATAAAATGAAACTTGTTTTAGGGACTTGGCAAAGAGTCTATTTCATAGAATACATTGAGGCAAGGAAGAGGAAGGTTTTTGTTTCCATTATTGGGAATAAAGAAGAAAAAAATAAATAACAAATTATACAAAATGTCGATTACTAATTATTAATAACTTTCAATAATTTGTCCTTTTTCAATATGATATAGTTGGGGTCAATTTGAAAATCCAACTATCCTTAATCCTATATTAGCGTTGGAAGGAAAAAAAATTTGGAGATATTTATCATTAATTCAAATGCTAGGAATAAGGAAGAAGTTGTACATGAATTGTTCTCCTTTCTCTTAGTCAAAGGATATGTAAAAGAATCTTACGAAACAGCGATTCATGTCCGTGAACAAAATTTTCCGACAGGATTAGAGCTTCAAGGGGAATATAATGTTGCTATTCCACATGCTGAAACTGAACATGTAATCAAACCTGCTATAGCAGTTGGAATTCTACAAACTCCTATTTTTTGGGAAAATATGGAGGACCCAGAACAAAAAATTAAGATTCATTTAGTATTTTTACTTGCTATTAGTGAACCTCAGATGGTAGTTCCAAATTTAAAAGCTTTAACGGATAATGTTTTTAGTAATCCAGAAGTAGTAGCACAACTTAGAAATACCTCTGATCTTATCGCAAGTGCTCAAATTTTAAGAAGGTTAATTGATATTCAATAAAATAAAAGGAACTACTAATAATGACAAAAACTCAATTTACTGCAACTTTACAAAATCGAGTAGGATTACATGCCAGACCAGCAGCACTATTTGTAAGAACTGCAAAAAAATTTTCTTCAGAAATAACTGTAATTAAAGATGGGAACAAAGCTGATGCTAAAATGATTTTAGGTGTGCTTGGTTTAGGGGTTGAAAAGGGTGATACAATAACGGTATACATTGAGGGAGAAGATGCACTTGAAGCAAAAGAGAAGTTGGTATCCCTTATTGAAAATAAATTTGGTGAAGAATAGGGAGTGATGTTGGGTAATGAATCTAGTCTATGGTATACCTGCCTCAAACGGAATTGCAATAGGAAATATTTTATTTTATGATCAGGTATCAAATTTTGATTTATCAAAATTCAAATTATTACCAATCGAGAATTCAATACAAATTTTCAAGGAAGCAATTTTGAATACAATTTCATATCTTGAGGAACTAACAAAGAAAACTGAAAAAGAGATTGGTTTCAAGGAAGCAGCTATTTTTGATGCTCAAATACTAATGTTAGAAGATAATGATTTTCAAGAATCAATCATTCAAAAATTACGGGAAAATATAAGTCTTGATCAAGCCATTCTAAACGTCACTAATGATTATGTAGAGAAATTCAATCATATGAAAAATCAATATTTCAAGGAAAGGTCCAGCGACATCAAGGATGTTGGAAAACAAATTTTGAAAACACTATCAGGAAAGCGTCCTTCATTGCTTTCGAATCTCAAAAATGAAGTAATTATCATTGCTAAGGAACTGACACCTTCTGATACCGCAGAAATGGATAAAGATAAAATTCTTGGATTTGCCACAGAATTAGGAGGATCAACATCACATGTTGCAATCATTGCTAGAGCCTTAAATGTACCAGCTGTAGTTGGGGCTAAAGAACTCATTAAAACGGCGAAAGAAAATAATTTTGCTATAATTGATGGAAATAATGGAAAAATTATAATCAATCCAGATGAAAAGACTCTCAATAAATTTAAAGCAATACAAACTACTTTTTATGAGGAAGAGCATGAGAATAAGAGATTTTCTACTAGAAAAGCGAAGACTAAGGATGGCTATGAATTCAAAGTATTTGCGAATATTGGATCTGTAGAGGAAGTCAACCAAGCTTTAGAGAATGGGGCTGATGGAATTGGTTTATTCAGAACAGAATTTCTCTATTTAAAGAATGAAAAATTGCCAGAGGAGGACATACAGTATTCTACCTATAAAAAAGTCCTAAAAGCAATGAAAGGTAGACCCGTTGTCTTAAGAACTCTCGATGTTGGTGGAGATAAGAATATACCATTTTTAAACCTTAGAAAAGAGAATAATCCATTTTTAGGCCTTCGTGGATCAAGATTTCTCTTGAATGAGAACTTAAAAGATGTTTTAAGATCACAAATAAGAGCTGCTTTAAGAGCTTCCTTTGATGGGCATTTAAAAATAATGTTTCCTATGGTTTCAATCTTTGAGGAAATAGATGAATTATCAACAATGGTGAAGCAATGTAAAAAAGAATTAGAAGAAGAGGGATATGAAATTGCTAAATCAGTTGAAATTGGGATAATGGTAGAAGTTCCTGCTGCCGCTATTTGTGCGGAAAATATTGCACCATATATAGATTTTTTTAGTATAGGAACAAATGATTTAACTCAATATTTATTAGCTGCAGACAGAACTAATGAACAAATGGCTGCCATCTATGATCATTATCATCCTTCTATCTTCTTTCTAATTCAAAAAGTAGTAGAAGTAGCTAAAAAATATGGAAAATGGGTAGGAATTTGTGGAGAGTTGGCTAGTGAAACTTTGGCTACACCAATATTACTTGGATTAGGAATAGATGAATTGAGCATGAATCCAAGTTCGATTCCAAGAGTAAAGAGAAAAATTTCTAGTCTTTCATTAGATGAATGTAAGAATATTGTAAAGACAGTATTAAATTTATCTGGAGCTCCCGAAGTACGAAAATTCTTATCTATTGACCCGACAACAAAAATTTAATTTTTTAGCTAAAATATGTAAAAGATCCTGAATAATTTTGTTTCATTCGCTTTTTCCTTTTAATTTCTCTTCTTTTCTCTGTTCCTTGAAATACGTCCTCCAAGATATTGCTTCTAGTTCATCAGAAATCTGAGACGTTTCCCAAAGTTTTTCAAAACGAGAAATTATTTTCTTTTTTTCTTCAGGTTTATTCATTTTATCTATAAGGACTATATCTTGGAAATCTAATTCCTCTAGGTGCTGACTTGAAATCCATACCGTTTCTTCATCCAATATGATATAGCTCTTTTTGATTTGATCTGGATTACTTCTTCTTACAAGAACATCAACACCTTGCATTCTCCAATCCGCACATTTTTTTAGATAAGGTTTGATATCTCCAGCTATTTGACTTACTATTAGTTTAATAGAAGGTTTTCCCCCTCTAAAACCTGGAAGTCCATCAAAGAACGAAAGTCGTCCCATATACGTCATAATGTGAGCTTCACGGGAATTAAGAAGCAGGGCATGAGATAATGAAAAAACCATGTGAAAAGTGGATCCAGATGAGCCTACGAGTCGTAATCCTATGTAATCATTATGATTTAATTGAATAGGATATTTTTTTGGAATAAATTTCCTTTCGATTGCTAGTGGAACAAGATCTTTGATTAATTCCTCAATAATTGGTTTAAAATTCTGTAATTTATCGATATTGGCACTTCTAAATTCCCAAGATTTCTTTCTATATGTATACATTACTATACCAGCAATTATAAAGGAAGATAAAACAGTTAAAATAAATAACGGATTAAAAATAAGAGACCCTGCCAGTTCATAAGCAAAAGACTTCGTTGTATATGAGAAAATAAAAAAAACAAAAACTAGAGTTAAAGCAATGGTAAATTTTTGAATTGGTTGATATATCTTATATAAAAGGGGAAAATTTTGATCACATGTAAGAGAATTGACGAGTTTTAATGCATCTTTTGTTTGGTTTGGGAAAAATTTCTCCCCAACGAGTGATAAAGCACTAATTTCTTCTTCAATGGCTTGTCGGGATCTCCATTTATCTAAAAGTAGTATGTACTTGATTATATTTTCATGTTTGTTATTTAATTCTGCCATTCTATATCCAGCTAAAATTTTACTATCTAATTAGTTAATGAAATTTGAGGATTGAATAATTAGTGATTATTCTTGAGGATGAATTATAGTTCTTATACTTTTCAATTCACTGATTTCTATAAAACCTTCTTCAATCCCATTTAATGGACGTACCCGAGATGTAAGTTCGTCAACTTTAATGCGTTTTGCTGCAATTAAATGACCTGCATGATAATAATCCATAGGTGATCCATACCCAAAGGAACCTGTTAAAATAATTTCTTTATAATGCAAATCTCGTGGATTAATCATCATATTTTGTCCTTTAGGAAAACCTGCAAAAGCAATAAATCGTCCATGGGGTGCTAATAACTGAACTCCCTGTTCTGCTGCAGATACTACCCCAGTAGTATCAAAAACTACATCCACCCCATCTGAAATGTGTTCTTTAATATATTTCAAAAGATCGATGTTTTGGACATTAATTACCTCATGTGCACCTAATTTCTTTGCTAATACTAATCGATCCTTTGAAAGTCCTGTAACAATTATTCTATCTGCTCCTGATTCCTTTCCAAGTTGTGTATGCAATAGTCCTATTCTTCCATCACCAAGAATCAAAATAGAATCTGTTGGACTGATTTTAGCAAGGTTGAAGCTTCGGATTACACAAGCGAAGGGTTCAATATATGTTCCTTGATCATAAGTAATCGTATCTTCAAGTTTTATGAGATTCCAAGCTGGAATCTTAACATATTGGGCAAAGGCTCCATTAATAGGTTCAATCTCCTCTGTTCCATATCCAATAACAGCTAAATTATTACACAGATTGAATTTCGATTGACGGCAGTATTTACACTTAAAACAAGGCATATCAGGATTAGCACTAACGCGATCTCCATTTTTATATCCCGTTACATTGGAACCAAGATTGACAATTGATCCAGCCAATTCGTGTCCTAATATAATTGGAAATTTACATGACGAAACACCAATATATTTTTTTACGTCCGTAGCGCAAATACCTACAGACTCAACTTTGACTAAAACCTCATTTTCTTCAATTTTCGGGATTGGGACCGTTTCAATTCGTATATCTTTAGCCCCATACATTAAAGCAACTTTCATTTCATCTGGATACATAATTATCTCCACGATAAAAGAATTTTTTAGTTTTGAATTGTTTTCATCCATAATATTGTTCTTGCTGTCGTTTCTAGTGATTCTAATGCATAGAATGTTTGACGTAGATTTTTTCCGGCAACTAGAACACCATGCCTTTCTAAAAGACAAGCAATTGCAGGTGTTTTAGCAGGTGGATAGAGGTTTTTTTCTACTTTTTTCAATGTTTGAGCAGCGATTTCTGCCAGATCTTGAGTTCCTGGATCACGATAAGGAGCTAAAGGGACTAAGCCAAGCTCTTCTTCAGCAAATGTTGTTGCTGGTTCAATGGGAACTCCCATAGTAGCAAAAACAAGAGTATAAGGAGAATGGGCATGGATAACGGCATTAATATCCTTTAAGTCTCGATAGATAGTTACATGCATTGGTGTTTCACTGGAGGGTCTGTTACCCTTAGGACCAATCATTTTTTCTCCTCTACTATTAACTACTATAAAATCCCTACCTTTTAAATCCCCAAAACAATAGTCAGCAGGTTTGATTAAAAAAGAGTCTTCCCCTATACGTACACTAATATTGCCTCCCGTACTATAAGTCAAACCTTTTTCATAAATTTTTCGGCAAACAGTAGCCATTTCACGTTTGATCTGGGTTAAAGCTTGTGATTTTTTCATGTAATAACTCTTCCTTATGTGTTTATAATGGATTTTATCAAAAAAATTAAAGAAAAAACAATATTTGAATCATCAGTAATTAAAACAACAGAACTAACAAGTATTAAAAAATTCAACTCGCAACAAAAAACACATGAATTTAGCTTGACAACTTAAATACCTTTTAGAATCTTTAGAATATCTTGATCTAAAATATCTTTTTTCATACCAGTAAGATAGGGAATTCCGTTCAGAATAGGAACACCATTGATTGTTCTTGTCTCTCCCTCAGTTACTTCACCAGACACTTTAGTAGTTGATACAATCAAATCATATTTCTGATAATTCACTTTTCCTTTTACTTCAAATGATTTACATTGAGAAATCTCTGCTTTTATCTTGTTTTCCCTTAATAAATCTTTAATTTTCGTTGCAACAACAGTTGCAGTAGCAATAGCAGTACCACATGCTACTAATATTTTTTTTGACATTTCTATAAACCAACAGATCTTTTTTAATATTACTCATCTCTCTATTTATAAATTTTAAGCAAGGGAAAGAAAGGTGAAATGTAAAAAGTTTTGTTTAATGGATTAAATGCGCTTATTTTTGATAAAAATGAAAATTTTCTTAGTGTTAAAGAAAAAAAAGAAAGGAGGGATTTGGAGTTACAAATAGGATCCTTATCATTCCATTGTATGGATTTTTTCTTCAGAAATCTTAGTTGGTTCGTCTCGTAAATAGAACCATAGTAGGATATAACCAATCCACCATGCGATATCAATAACAAACCAAATCAGATAACCTCCAGAAGTGAAGATGTCGGTCCATGCTTCTAACGTGAACAATGGGAATACTAATAATATCAACATCCAATGTACTGCATTGCTTCCTGCATCTAGCGATGTAATTGTCAAACCTGATCCAAAGACTTCTTCAACATCTGCTAAACCAAATTCGAATCCCTGAGCTATTGCTTCTGCTCCTGCAGCTGTCATTAGCGGAGCCATGACACCTGCTGTATATAGGATGAAGACAAGTTGGATCGTTCCTGAAATAACACCACGTACGATGTTCCCTTTTGATGGCATAATAGCTAAGACAGAATAAAAGACCATACCCGCTAAGTCCACATAGGGTAATACAATTATCCCAAATGGTGCAGGAAGAAAGCTGAGAAAGACAGAGAGTAGGATGGAGATTGGGATCATAAGTAAAGCTACAGCAATGACTGCAGGGTACCCAATAATTATCGCCATATCCATTCCGATTATAAATTCACGACCAGGATATCTTTTGGTAATAACATCCCGAATACCTTCGGATAGTGGAATAAGTCCTTCCATAAGAACTGCGATCATCTTGGGTATTAAATACATCACAGCTGCAGAAACCATTGCGACATTAGCGATCGTCCCTAATGTGTCCCAGAAAGTACTAAGGTCTAATAATCCTTCAAAATATCCAAGAAAACCGATAATGGCACCAATGACTAATCCGAGGAAAATTGGTTCTCCAATGAGACCAAATCGTTCTTGTACTGATTCAGGATCTGCTTTTGCCTTTCCAATAACAGGGATTTTTCGTAAAACTTTATCAATGGCAAAAGCATAGGGAGCCATCATTGCATTACCGTGAGGTAATGAAATACCAGGTAAATTGAAGTTTTCTGGATCAGCCATACAAGGTGCAATCCAATCTGATATTTTGAAGGCCATAATTGCATGGATTATAGCAAAAATCATGGCCAAGACATATGCACCCAGTTCACCAATGTAGTCACGGGTCATAATGTAAGTCAATGCTGCAGTAAATCCAAAAGCCCAATAGTTCCAGAGGTCTATATCTAATGTAAGGGTTCCAATTCGAAATGTCTTTCCTTGGAAGTTGAATGCTTTGGTCCCAAGAGCCAACATTATTAAGTTTACAATGAAACATAATATAATAACTCCAAATGCTGTTGGCATTGCCCAAGTGATACTACTGGCCAAACCCCAACCCGCGTCAATTGCAGTAAGGTTTATGCCTGTGTTCTGTACGAATGCTGCAGCTGCAGGACCAATCGTTCCACCAAAGACATCAAAAGCAAATGTGAATATACCAATGAACCCTATACCAATTAATATACCACTTCGGATAGACTTGGAAAGCCCTTGTCTGAAAATCAATCCCAAAATGATAATAATAACTGGCATGAAAATAACTGGACCACCGGCAAACAAAAAGTCAATTGGGGGTCGTAGTATTTCATTTATTGCATCAAAAAATGTATCTTGCATTATAGTCATTTTTAAACACCAACGAATGATGTTTTTACTGATATTTTATTTTGAGAGTATTAATCATCTCAAAATCAGAGTAATGAATAATATCCTATTAATATATAAATCTATCCTTTCAAAATTAAAATCAATAGGGATAAAGAATCTAGTCTTTGAAATAATGAATTTTAAAAGATACAGAAGAGAAACTAATAGATCTTATCCGATCTGAAGGGCCTCATACGTACGAAAAAATTTTCTATGTATTAAAAAATTTACTATTATTTATCTTTTTAGGCTGAGTCGTGAAATCCTCCTTCTGTCATAATTTGAATTGTTGAACTTGATGCAACTCGACTCGCCCCAGATTGAATCATTACAACAGCATCCTCGTAATGACGGATTCCTCCTGCTGCTTTCACTTTAATTCGATCCCCAACCGTATTATAAAGTAATTTTACGTCATGAATAGTCGCTCCAGTAGGAGCATAACCTGTACTTGTTTTTACATAGGCAGCTCCTGCCTCAGCTACCACTAATGCTGCTTTGATTTTTAAATCATCAGTTAAATAAGCAGTTTCAATTATGACTTTAACTTCTATATCTTTAGCAACATTTACAACCGACTCAATATCCTTTCGAACTAAATTCCATTTTCCCTCTTTTATAGCTCCAATATTAGTTACCATATCGATTTCAGTTGCTCCCTGTCGAATACACATTTCAGCTTCCCATGCTTTCCATTCGGGAGAAATAGCTCCAAATGGAAAAGCAATACACGGATTTACACGAATATCTGTTCCTTTTAACTCACGAGCTGCTAGTGCTGTATAATGAGGATTTATCGAAAGAGCTGCAAATTCCCATTTCTTTGCTTCTGTAGCCATTCGTATGATATCTTGTTCTCCAAAAAAAGGTTTTAACGCTGAATGATCTAAAAATTTAGCAAATTGTCTTTTTGAATATTTCAATTATTATCACCATTTATCGTTGATACCATTTCAAGACTTTTTCAAGAGCAAGCACAATTGAATCAAGGTCAACCTTTGTTAAGTGTGGTCCACAACCTGTTAACCAGATTGCACGATCTGAATATTCTTTTGCAATTGGAGTCATATTGGTATAATCAATTTCTTTAGGCCCTTTATAATATTTACAGTCCCAAGGACAATGTGTAGTACCATAAACTGTTTGATTTTCATAAAGAGGTTGCATATTATCAGGTAAAACAGGAGCATCACATTGAATTCCCTCAGCCTTAAGAGCACGTACGATTTCATTGCGTGAGACTTTATAGTTAACTAAATCAAGACGAATGGTGTACTTCCAAAAAACTCCTTTTCCATAGCTTGGCTGATAAGCAGGATGAACTCCATTAATTCCTAATGAATCTATTTGTTTGGTCAAATAATCTGCATTGTTTTGTCTCTTTTCAATCAGATGATCGATCATTTTTATCTGAGCAACCCCTAAAGCTCCCATTAATTCTGTCATTCTATAATTATATCCTAAACCATCAAAATAATCCCCTTTATTAGGAACCTTTGCAAAATTCCCAAAATGTTTTGCTCTTTTAGCTAGATCCTCCTCATCTGTAACAAGAAATCCCCCTTCCCCTGTTGTTATAATTTTGTTCCATACTGTAGAAAAACTACCAAATGTTCCTATTGTTCCAACCTTTCTATTTTTATAAGTGGCACCTAAAGCCTCTGCCGCGTCTTCAATAATTAGGATATCTCTTTCCTCACAAATTTCAACGAGAGGATCTAAATCAGCGGGAAGTCCCCAAGTATGCACAACCGAGACAGCTTTGGTTCGTGGGGTTATTTTTTTCACGACATCTTCTGGATCAATGAATCCAAAAATCGGATCGACATCTGCATAAATCGGAACTGCATTCTGATATAAACAAACTGTTCCACTTGATATCCATCCCAAGGGAGAACATATTACCTCATCACCAGGGCCTATTTCTAAGGCGATTAACGCCAAATGCATTGTACTAGTACCATTATTTGCAATCACAGAGTATTTTGAACCCAAATACTCTTTTGCCAATTCTCCAAATAGATTTGCCCACTTTCCATGGGTTTGAACCAGATTTCCAGATTTCAAAACTTCTACAACGTTTGAAGTTTCTTCCTCACCTAAATTTACTTTGAAGAATGAGAGAGGTGTTTTTCTTACAGGTTCTCCTCCAAGAACAGCTAATTTATCCATTTCAACTACCTCAGTCCTCAATTAAGAATTAGACTTTTTCTTGAATAGATTTATTTTTGTAATTAGTGCAACAGAATATATGATATTTCTGTTTCAAGGGTTAACCGATTCAATAAATAAACTAGATAACTAAATCAAGCTATTTCTGAATCTAAATAACTTTTTGAATGATATTCTTCCAATGCTTTGAATCCACGAGTAACTAAATTTGTTAAATAGCATACTTGATCGGCTCGTTCAAGTAAACTTGATAACAATGTTGCTAAAAACCAAGTAGGTTCGTCTGCTGCCTCTTCCGATATAATGGCTAGCATAGGTTGGACTTGATATTTTTTATTTTTTACTTCATTAAAAGTGATTTTAGCTCGTTCCATATCTTTGTTCAAGAACGCTTCAATTGAATCATCTAGGAGTTCTATCAACTTATCAGTTATTTCCTTTACCATAGATTCAGTTTCAGAAGTTAAAAAAGAATTTTGAAATCTTCCAATTCTATTTGCTAACTCTCGACAGGATTTGCCTAAAACTTCCCCTTGATAAGCTACAATTTGATAATTTAAACATTCATAAGGGTATAAATTTATCTCCTCTAAAGGATCAGTTAAAGCTTGTTGGAGAAGTCTTACAATAAAATAATAAACACGATCCACCTCAGAATAGCGTCTTATGATCCGTTCTTTAATCTCTTGATCTGAATTGAAGATAGCATTAATAGAATCATCAAGCATACTAAATGAAAGAGCATAAATTTTTCTAACAAGAGTCTGTAAATCTAAAGCTGAAGAAGCGATAAATTGAATTTCGAGTTGTCCCGGAGATTCACGGATAATTTCAAGACCGATTTGATGTCTGATTTCTTCTCGGATCTTATCAGGATCTTTAATTTTTTTAGAATCCATTGGGTATACTAGCATTGTGTCAAAGCCTGTTACATACCTAGCTAGCAATTCTAGTTCAACAGTATCATCTTCAAAAATTGTAGTTGTCTTTCGGGGAAATTTTCGCGGATTTCTTGGGTATAGTAGTAAATAAATTTCATTTTCCATCCTTATTCCTATTTCATCTTTTGCTTCTAACCCATTCTGTTCAATCCATTCTCTTGGTAAACTTACCAAGTATGTTCTAGCCCCTGTGAGCTGTAAGCTACGCGTAATATCTTTTGGCATTTTTTTAATTCCAACTTAAAGAAATTTAATAGCAATAAATTATACTAAATTCGTCTATTATACATTATTCATTATGAATTTTTCATAATTTAAAGGATTTCAGTTTACTGTACAAATTTCATTGTGAATCAATATTCTAAAAATATTAAAATGAATAGTTTTTAATAATTATCATTGTAAATAATAGAAGTATTTCCTTTGAAAAAGTATAGATTCTGATTTTTTCTTCAAGAGCGTTTTCAGGATAATTGTTTTCCAATTCTAGCTTGTAATTCAGAAAGAAAATCTGTTTCTTCTGACTTATAACCGTTTAATTCTAAATTAACTAGCCATGAATCGTAATGAGTACTAATCTTTATTGACTTATTTGAATCTTTATCGTGTTGAAAGACTATATCAAAACTTTTATCTGAATTTATGGTAGTTAAAAGTTTAAATCCATTTTTCGCTAAATCACGAGTAGCCATGTACTTAATATAATATGCATGAACGTGATGGAGTGCTTTTTCTACCTCATCACGTAATTTTCCCGCAATTATTGGATTAGCTGGTTTTGAATTGTATAATAAAGTATATCCACGAGTAGATCGCTTATATGATAATTTAGGATCTTTTAATTCCTTTAACGCTTTCATTAAACTATCTTCCTCTGCAAACAGACCTGCTCTTTCCATTCTTGGTTCAAATATTTGTAGGATACTCATTTTTTTCCCTTCGCAGCTAGTTCAAATTATGATTAATATTTCTCTCTGCTATTAATGATCTATTCTTTCTTCTTTAGGACTTGTATCTAAATAAAAAACCTGTCCATTAATATCTGTAAAGATTGCCTCTCCTGTTCTTTTTTCTAAAATTCTTTCTTTTGAAAATTTTATTCCTCTTTTCTTGAGGAATGCAACGATTTTTTGAATATTTCCTCCCCGATAATTAAAAAGCACAGGTATTCCAAATTCTTTTTCAATAAAATTGTCTGGAAACATAGCAAGGTAAATCATGTCATCTGTTACAATACACCACCCTTTATTTTTTCCTCCTGTATAAATTTTGAATCCTAGGTTTATGTAATAGTCTATACTCTCTTGAAGGTATTTAACAGAAAAGCAGATTTCAAAATGATGTCCAAATCTTATATTATCATTCATTTTAAACAACAAATGATGTTTTTTAAGTGAAAATATAACGTATTTCATTGTTTATGTCTTTTAAATAAATATTGAGAGGTTAAAGTTTCTTCTTTTAAGTATAATAAAAATAAACTGAACAGAAATATTAATTTTAAGTTGTTTACAATTATCTGATTTAACTAGTGTAAATAAAAAGACCCAATTGAACTGTTATCAATTCAAAGGTAATTTAGACTAAATCTAGAAAGTTTTAAGTTTTTTTGAAATATTAAATTTAATTATTCATTAATTTCAACGGTCTCTTTTTTACCTTTTTGTTAATTCCCCAAATCTTAAATAGGGGAAACTAGAATAATTATTTGACTTCGGAGAATATTTATGCTTTCTATTATAGAAATTGATGAAAATCACTCGTTTTTGAAATCTTGGGACTTAAACATTGAACTACGTTTAAGCAAACAGGTCCATCGTTTCATGGCTAGTAGTATGGATAAGATCTTTCTGGACGAAAACTTCTCATTAAAGAAGGCTATAGATCATAAAAAGACATTACGATGTTTTATTGACATTGGCGAACGACACAACAATGATTTTATTGTTGCGGGGAGTGTTTCTTTTAGTTGGAATCCGAAGAGGAATAATTGCTATATAGGCCTTCTCTGGACAGAACCTACATTTCGTAACAATGGACTTGCTACTTATATTATGAATGAGTTAATCCACTTTGCAGATGATTTAGGAGTGATCTTAACTCTTCATGCCTTACCCTTTATTAATCCTAATTGTAAACCTTCAAATGAAGACATTTTAAATTGTAAGACTTTTTATTGTCAATTCGGATTTAGAGAACATGAAAAAACCAAAGAAATTGGGTCCAATTCCTATATGAAGCGTTTGCCTCAATTGATTCTTCCTTAATATAGTCAAGGGTCACATTTGACTACACATTAAAAAGATATTTTAAGACCAATACAACTAATACAAACTCCAACAAACTTAATAACGAATCAAAAACGATTAAAGAAACGCAATAATCAAATAATGTATAATTGCTGAAATGATAAAAATAATAAATAATTTTTAATACCCACTTCTTATTAGAAAGCTTTTTGAAAAGGCTAATGGTGTATTTTTAGCCTTGAAAAGATTTGAATTTTCTTGTATAACTGAGCTCTAAGAAGTTGCTAAAATTGCGTTCTTCACTCCCTGATTATCTTATATCAATAGATGAATCAATTCCTGAATATTTTTTTATTCCAGCACTTCAGAATGCTAGCTATCCTTTTTCTCATTCAATCCTCATCAAACCTAATCCAGAATCTAATTTAGCTTTTATGATTGATTCAGGAATCGGTCATACAACCATTAAGAGAATATTAAAGGATTTCAATATTTCCAAAACTTTTCTGTCACATTGGCATGAAGATCATATTTCAGGAAATTATTTGCTCCAAAAACATGGATCTGGATTTTTTTGTCATCCAAAAGACTCCCAAATTCTTCAAAATCTTAATCAAATTCAAGAATTATACAATACTAAAGGAACAGTAGTTGAAGGAATCTTTAAAGAACTTATTCAGTCATTAAAGCTTGTTGATCTTCCACAAATAAGTCCTTTAATACCTGATGAATTTATACTGTGTAATAATTCTGTTAAGCTACAAATAATTCATACTCCGGGTCATTCTGCAGGACATTGCTGTTTTTATGATTCTAAACATCAATTTATATTCTTAGGTGATATAGATCTAACAGGGTTGGGTCCTTGGTATGGTTGTTTAGATTCCAACTTAATAGACTTTGAGAAATCAATTCAAAAACTACTTCAATTGAATATTGTCCTAGCTGTTTCAAGTCACAAGGGAATTTACCAAGGAGAGAAGAGAATAAGCGAGGAATTAAAAAAATATCTTGAAGTTATCTCAAAACGTGATGAAAAAATTTTAAACTATTTATCTCCCTCAAAACCTACTCGTCCCATTGATCTAGTTGGAAAAAACATTATTTATAAAAAATATGGTTATATTAAAGATTACTTATTCATTGCAGAACAAATCATGATTAAACAACACTTTGATCGATTAATCGACCTAGAAAAGATTATAAAACAAGGTGAAAATTATTTTTTAGCCTTATGAGCTTTACTAGTTATAAGGAATAATATTTAACTCTCTAAACTATTTTCTTTTAGGTATTTATAATCTCAGGCCGAAGAATTATTATTCAAAATCTTTTTCTTTAAGTTCATAATTACACAGAGCTATAATTTTCTAATATAAAGAAAATAATTAATTTAACTTTTGCATAATATCTCTCCAAGAAGAATTCTCTTGTATATAATCACTTAATTCTTGGCTATATTGTCGCTGAGCTTCTAATTGTTGTTTAAATCCTTCACAAATGTCATTATTCAATTTTTTACAACTAAGACATAATTTATGATTTTCTTTTCTCGAAAATCGTCTTCTAAGATAAGAAAAAGTCCAGATGAAGGCAATAATAAATCCAAAGGTGAAGATTTTATAAAATAAATTTGGTGTAAGGATTAATTCCCCCATGGCAATACCCAAACCAGTACCAAGCGATATTCTAAGGAGATCTTTCACAATTCGATGTTGAAATGAATATAAAAATCCAATCCAAGTCGGAGATGAGATTAAAATTATCACTATAATTTTTTCAATTACCGATAAATCTTTTAAAGGATTAAAAAGGATTACAAACAAAAGGCTAAGAAAAGTTGAGAGAAATACCCAAAAACAGCCTCGACAAATGTAAAAATTTTTCTGGAAAATCTTGAATAATAATGTTTCTTGTTCAAATTTGTCGCATAAAGGATGATGAGCAAACTGGATTGGAAGCATCAGTTCCAAGTAGCGATGAAAGAATGAGATTCTTTTCCTTAGAGGGAGAGATCTAATAAATCTGTTCCTAGTTAGCACTCCTATTACCCAACAAATTGCTTCAACTATTCCTTATTTAGATCGAACACGTACCGCAGTACCATATGCCACTATATCTGTCATTGAGGAGTCTTGTCCAGATCGTGAGCTATCAAATTTAACCCCAAGTACTGCGTTACCTCCCACTTGTTGAACTTGATAACATAAACGGTTGATGGCATCATTACGTGCCTCAATCGCACTTTGGGTATAAGCTGTTATTTCACCGCCAAAACAAGCCTCACAACCTCCAATACATCTTC
>JAEOUE010000295.1 GCA_016839515.1 Candidatus Hodarchaeum mangrovi | reverse complement strand
TAATAGTTAATTTTTTTCCCAAAATTAAAAAATTAAGAACTAAAAATCCGTTTAAAACAATTTTATTGTAATAGAAGAGATCTCTGAAAGTGAAATTACACATAGGCTGAGTCATTCCCATTTAACCTAACTTAGAGTAATAAACGACTATATTCATTTTTATAAAATCAGGTACTATTTTTATTCTAAAAAAGGCATTATAGGGTAGTGTGATACCTGTTTATTCTCTCTTCCTAATTTTAGATCCTTGTTGTAATACTGTTCCCTAATGAAATAGTAATTCAAAATCTAATATCTTATAAGTTTAATAATGAACTGTCTTGAACAGGTCTTTATTATTGGATATTCGAGTTATTATTAAAGAACTCTTGGAAAGATCTTCGATTGCACAAACCCGATATTATTCCTTCTCAATTAGAAAAAGATCTATCATATAGTGATCCCGATCGTCTTCCTCTCCTATCAAATATTAATCCCTTACTTTCTAAAAAGCTCTTTGACGGAGGATTTACAACTATAGAAGCAGTAGCTAGTGCAAGTATCCGAGAATTAACATCTTGTGGTAACTTCCAAGAGAATATGGCACTCAAACTGATTGAGATGGCTCAAAAATCTCTTGGTATTGATTTTAAATCTGCAGATAAAGTTCTTGAATCAAGAAGAAGTATGATGCGTCTTTCTACTGGTGTTGATGCCCTAGATGATCTTTTAGGAGGAGGAATTGAAACTGGAAGTGTTACAGAAGTTTATGGGGAATATGGAACGGGTAAAACACAGATTGCGCACCAGTTGTGTGTAACTAGCCATCTTCCATGTGAAAGGGGGGGTATCACTAAGGATGGAAAAGAAGCTATTACATGTATATATATTGATACAGAAGGCTCTTTTCGTCCAGAGCGAATAGTTTCGATGGCAAATCAATATTCAGATGATCTAAACATTAAATCAATCTTAAAACACATACTACATGGCAGAGCATATAACTCAGACCATCAAATGATTTTAACAGAACGAATCATGAGAGAAGCCCCTCTTAGAAATGTAAAATTATTGATAATTGACTCATTAATCACACATTTTCGTGCAGAATACGTGGGACGAGAAACCTTAGCATCACGCCAACAAAAGCTAAATCAGCATCTTCATTCTCTTTTAAGACTTGCTGAAATATATAATCTTGCCATTATCTTGACTAATCAGGTACAAACTGCTCCTGATACTTTTTTTGGAGATCCTACTACACCTGTGGGAGGACATATCTTAGCTCATTCAACTCATACTAGAATCTACCTTCGAAAATCCAAAGGGGAACGTCGTATTGCACGAATTATCGATAGTCCAATGTTACCTGAAAATGAAGTTGTATTTGCTATTACTACAAATGGCTTGAAAGATGTCTTCTGAGGAACAAGTTAGGTCTGATTATTTTAGAAAGAACCTTTTTTAATTCAAGAATATACAAAAATATATATAATTTAGTTGATCATTTAAATACATATATCTCTTTGGAGTCAAGAAAAAAATGTCAATGAATGCGATTAAAACACAAGAAATAAAAAAACCAGAAAAGGAATATACTATTGTTCGTTCTTATCCTGAAACGCTCTTTTTCTATCCTAGTATGATAATTGCCTTACTTTCGTTCATTATCCAAGCTTTTTTACCAGACCTTTTTGGTACAGACACAAAAGTAATTCTTGGGACGTTCTTTTTTGCAGTATTTGCATTTAATTTTATCATAGTAGCTTTTGATTTCGGAGTGGGAAAGACAGCTCTTATAGCTTTTGGTGTTATAATCTTTGTATTGGTTTATATTCTCTTAATAACTCAATTTCCTGAATTGAAGTTTGGTCTTAGCTGGCCTAATATCACAGTATCTCAAGAATTTTATTTATTCTTCTTTTTGCTAATAGCTGCTCATTTAATTATAATGTATATCTATAGTCGCATAGACTATTGGTTGATTTCCCCTACAGAAATTTATCATCACAGAGGAATTCTAGGAGACGAAGAACGATTTGGAAACGCACAACATGCTCACATCGAAAAAGCCAACCCAGATATCTTTGAGAAAATGCTTTTCTTAAGTGGTGATCTCTTTATTAAACCAGAAACAGGCGATCGTATTTATCGAATCTCAAATGTTTTCCGAATAAACAAAAAAGAAGATCAGATCAGAAGAATTCTTTCCTATGTCCCAGATAAACGTCTGGAATTCTAATCTTCTCTTTTTTTCATTTTATCGGATTTGACTACAGAACCTGGAGGGATAATTTCGTCATGATTAATTTTAATAGTGGGAAGAATAACAGTATTCGATCCAAGATCTACTCTAGGACCTATTATGGCCCCTAGTTTGTCATACTCGCGTCCTTTGATAATCATTGGGTGTATATCGGGAGAAAGACCTTTTATGTAGTTTATTGTAGTAACTCCAGCTCCAATGTTAGCTCCTTCTCCGATTACACTATCACCAATATAAGATAAACGACCAATCTTTACATTTGGTTGAATAACGGAATTTTTTACCTCGACTGAGAATCCTATTGTACAGTTCTTTTCAATACAAGAAAAACTTCTTATTAAACTATTGGTACCAATATATGCATTTTCTCCAATAAAACAGGGTCCAACAATCTCGGCATTGTGATCAATTGTAACATTCTTTTCAATGAATATTAATCCTGAAATATGTGCAGAAGGAGAAATCTTAGCTGATTTATGAATACGTGAGTATTCAATGTTTTTGAAAACGTCTTTATTTGCTTCTAGAAGATCCCATCCATACCCAACATCTATCCATTCATTCAACCAAACAGAAGCACAAATACGCCGCTGCTCTTTGAGTAATCGTCCTAAAGCTGAAGTTAATTTCTTTTCGTCTTGTAGAACATGAAAGAATTCACCTGGAAGAATGGAAGCTCCAGCAAAAATATAATTCGCCTCATCACCATTCGTTGAAGTCTCAGGAAGAATCTTGGTAATAAAACCTCTGTCATCAAGACTAGCTATTCCGAATTCAAAGGATTTGCCTACTAAGGTGACTGCAATTGCACCATCAGCAGCTGTATTGATGTAGGAATTCATTAAATGTTGATAAAATTTAGAAGGAGCAATGATATCCCCATAAGCCAATATAAATGGTTCAGTTTTGGAAAAATGGTCGCTTCCAGCTAAGATTGCCCCTTCAATACCCTTTTTTTCCTCTTGATTGACAATATCAAGAATAATATTCTTTCCTTGATATTTTTCCAATAATATATCGACTTTTTCTCCTAGATGCCCCACTACAACCACGAATTCTTCAAACCCAGCTTCCCTTAGACCATCAATCACATATTCCACAAGAAATTTGCCATGTAAAGACAAAAAAGTCTTGGGACAGTACTTTGAAATTGGTAACATTTCCTTTCCACTACCCCCTGCCAGAATTAATGCCTTCATTTCTTATTTTTCACCTATCTTGAAATGAACAGTAATCTAAATATACAATTTAGTCTCGTACTTAAGTCTAATAAATTTATATAGAAATAATTCCTTCTTAACACTTAAAGCTATTATTCAATTAATATTTCCTCTTTTTTGAAATAGCTCTATCAGATAGGAAAAAATGGTTTTTTTAACCCTTTTTCATTGAGACTGTTATTAGATAAGAAACATTCTGGCGAGAGAAAATGACCGAAAGTCCAAAAGAATATTCCCAACATTGGATAGATCAACTAACAACAGATTTAATTAATAATTGGCCTGATGTCACCAAATTTAATTGCAATTGTGGTATATCTATCTCAGGGAAACAACACGTCGGTCGTCTAAGGGGTGAAATCGTTTTAACAAATGCTGTGACAACTGAACTTCAGGCACGTGGTTATAAAGCAACTCATTATTTAATTCTTTATACTTCAGATCCATGGAAAGGAAAAGAAGCACAGCTTAATGCCTTTAAAGATCCTGAAAAAGCGAAGGAATATATTAATTGGCGACTTATTGATGTTCCAGATCCATCAGAATCAAAAAAGTCTTGGGTGGACTTTTTTTGGAAAGAATTCGGAATTCCCATGCCAAAATTCGGAAAAGATATCCAAATTATTAGAACACATGAATTGTATCAACGAGAAGATATGAAGAAAACGGTTATCTCGCTTATTAAAAAGAAAAATCAGGTTAGAAAAATATTAAACAAATATCGGCAAGAAAACCCCTTTCCCGAAGATTGGATACCTATTAATCCTTTATGTACTCGTTGTAACCGAATTGGAACAACAAAAGCACTTGATGTCGATCTTAAAACCTACAAGGTCAAGTATCATTGCGAAGAATGTAATACAGAAGACTGGTCTGATATTAGTCTAGGAAAACTTACATGGAGACTAGAATGGCTAGCAATCTGGTATACCCTCAATGTTCATTTTGAACCATATGGAAAAGATCATGCTACACCAGGTGGATCACGAGACAGCTGCATAGAGGTTTTAGAAACTGTTCTCAAGCGACGTGGGCCTTTTGGCTTTTGGAACGAATGGGTGGGCTATTCAGAAGATAAAAAAGACTTTGGCGATATGACAAGCTCAGGATTTATAGGTTTTACTCCCACAACCTGGTTAAAATATACAGAACCAGAAGTGCTCAAATATTTATATCTAAAAACACCGCCAAAACGCCGAATAATACTGGGTTTAGATAAAGTACCTAATTATGTAGCAGAATACGATCGTGCACAGCGAATATATTTCGATTTAGAGCCATTTGATGATAATGCGGAACTAGCTGCTATTAAGCGTAGTTATGAGATTGTTTTTTATAATCAAGTACCACCATATCGTGGATTTCAGTTAGATTATTCCCATGCATTAATATTGACCCAATTAATACCATCAGACAATTCTGGGTTAGAAATCGCTATCAATAAACTACAGGGAACTGGAATGCTTGTAAATAACCCTTCAAAAGATGTTATAGAACATATTCAAGAAAGATTAAATCATACACGATCATGGGTTAATTCTCAATATGCTCCAACCTATTTAAGAATCAATATCCCGAAAGATATTCCAAATGAAGTAATTATAGGTCTAGATAATGAAATCCAGAAAATAATTCTTCAGATGGCTGAAAAACTTGAGACAATACCTTGGAATGAAGAAGAAATTAAGAACTGTATGATTTCTCTACGCGAAGAAACTGGATTAAGCAAAAAGAAAATGAACCTTTTTTTCCAAGCACTATATCAAATCTTCCTTGGTACTCCCCAAGGCCCACGATTTGCCCCATTTATTGTTGCTCTTGATCGTGAATGGGTTATAAATCGATTGCAAACGGTAAAAAAGTAGTATTTGGTGAAATCCCAATGTCTTTAGATAAATCTGACTCTCCAAAGGAAAAAAATCCCCAGAAAAATTCCCTTCCAATAAGTCCTATATTGGCAATTATTTTTACATGTATTTCGAGTTTTATAATAGTATTCTTCATAATTGGTATATTTGATTACTTAGCAAGACAAGAACCAAGTTTTTCTAGCTTACCTGTGATTTGGCCAGCATTAATCTATGTCGGTGCAGTCCTTGGATCCCTATTAGGAGGAATTATTGCTTATTGGGAAATTTGGAGATGGATCTCAAATGAAATTACCTTTACACCTGGAAAATTAGCTTCTACTGATTTGGTTTATGTTTTTGGACTTTTTGCCCTTACATATATACTTGAGGTCTTCTCTGAGAGCATAATCCTGCAAGGAATAATGTTCTTACTCGAACTAGCTTTTTTCATGGTATGGGGTCGTAATATTGTAAAAATTATCTCAGAAATACCTCAGAAAAGAAAAGATCTTCACGAACCCTCTGAAACAGCTCTAAATCCAGAAATGTGAGTTTTGATAAAGCCTGAAATATCAATAGCTAAATAATTTTTACTAGAATTTTAGTAGTTCTCAAGCAAAAGTTTTTTTTAATCGTCATGCGTTAGAAGTAAAACTATACAAATTCAGCGAAAGGTCTTATAGCTCCTTTAGCATTTTGCCTAAACTTGAATGTAGAATTACGGACTGGATTATCTTGCAGTTTAGAACTTTTGGTTGGATAGCGCGACAAAATCCCCATATAAGAATGCTAGAAGATACCATTGAGGATGATAAACGCTATTTCTTTCCCAATCTTGCCGATAAAGATATAAAAACTCCAGTAGAAAAGCGTAAGGAATGGTTTAAAAAAGGAGAATTGTGGCCAACTTTACTACTCGTAGAAAAGGGATGGGATCAGACAGGGTCTTATCAAATTGAGGATGTATATTTAAGAATATTTCGTCATACCGATGGAGCGATACTGGACATTCTTGTAGCGAAAAATCTTGACGATGCTACTTTATTAGCCGTGGATTTCAATATTCCACTTTTTAGTGTCACCTGTTCACGCAAAGGAACACGAGGAACAGCGCAACGTATCCATTTAGACATTATGTAGAACAAAGGATAACCAAGCTTTATTTAATTATTCTTCACGTAGAATTTTTGTAAACTTCTTAATTGTTGAAATAGTTCTAATGAAGCCCTTACCATCAATATAGAGAATTCTAGCATGTGGAAGTTCTTCATCCAAACCATGAAGATCAAGAAAGACATCTAATCCAGTAATATCTGGTTCTAGTTGCCCACTTGGGATTCCAAGAGCATATTTTTTATTACAAATAGTACATGGTTCCGTTCTTAATCGCATATATTTAGTCATGACTAGTACCTCTCTTCTTGCTTGATCAAACGCATTTTTATACTTGTTAAGTGATCCACTAATGAATTAATAAATAGAAAAGAAGAAATAAAATCATCTTCTATCTTCTTTCTTCTCCGAATCCTGCTCTAATAACGTATTCTCAAAACCATCCATAATCGAATCAGCAAAATCCTCTGATTCAACTTCTATCTCGTCAAGGACTTCAATGGTCTCCGAAATAAATCTACGAAAGTTTCTAGCTTGTTCAAGTATTGATTCTTTAGTTTCTCCTGCAAGAATCCGATTTTTAACATCTAGAACTCCTTCAGTAATTTCCTCTTGAAAACTTTGAGATACAGTGTTCCATTGTTCTCTCATTAGTAACATTATAAGTAAAATCCCCTGTCCAGGTCCAGAAGGCACTTGGTCTAAACTAATTGTTGATAACCATTGTTGTGGTAACGTAGGAGCAGGATAGGCAAAAAGAATAGCAGTACAAGCTACATCCTCAATATTAAAATCAATATACGATACCATTTCCTTTGGTTTCATTCGCATGATAAAATCAACTCGTGAGTGTGCTTTCTCTACAAGTTCCTTCAGATATTGATAGAAACCACCTATTAAACGGGGTTCCCAAAGTAAAACACTAGAACTCCCTTCTCTCTGACCATAAGCAGCAATAAATCCAAAGATAGCTTCTTCTCCGAGATAGGCTAAGCGTTCACTCCGACTGAGGGCTACATCAAACCGTTTACGGCGTACAACACGAACTCGTCGGGCTTGAATAATTTTAACCATGGTAAAGCCAAAAACAAACACAAAGGTTATGAAACCATCAGTAAACAATAATCCAAAGGGGGTCAAAAAGAATAAACTGGTTGTATAAACTTTCGTAAGTATTTTTTCATTACCTGCATTATCAATAGCACTAATTCGAATCTCGATTCGTTCATTCCCTATAAACTCCGAATGAATGGTAAATGAATAACGAGCTCCTGTTAATTCAATGCTTTTACTTGAAGACCAACCAGTAGGTGTGTAAATAGCATATTCTAAAGATTTTAAGCCACTACCAGTATCACTTGATATAAGGAACACCTTTAGCTTTCCAGGTTCGAAATATTCACTTTCTTGAATATCTAACTGGGGTACCACGCTATCCAATGCTGTATAGGTGATATTTGCAGTAGCATTCAAGCCACTTTGATCACGAACTACAGCACGAGCAATATACGACTGATTATAGGGTAAATCTAATGGTTGACTTAAGAAATACTGATTTAATACTCCACGGGAAGTTAATGTTACATTGAATTTTAGAACTCCCTGAAGATCCCAAAATTCGACAAACACTCTTCTTATTTCTCCAAACGGATCAAAAGCAGATATATTTACATGGTTTTTGTTCTCTGTAATTTTGCTGGGATATATCACTAAGCTATTAGAAATTATAGTGGGTGCGATGGAATCAATAGTGTTCTTCGTGGAGTACCCGGAATAGGTGTTAGAATTACCAGCACCATCTTTCAAAGTTATATTAAAATAGATTGTTTGGAGAAATCCGAAGGTGACTTTTGTAATATAATGAGTACCATTAAATAGGAATAACTGCGACTGAAGGTCTCCTGTGCCAATCCGATACCAGAGTTTAACCTCTTCAGTATTATTTCCCCAATCATAGACTGTGACACAGATTAATGAACTTCCATTCCCTAATTGCCGAATAAATGAGGGATTTGTAATACTAAGTGAGCTTGTAATCTTTGGAGCAACTGTATCATTAATAACCGAGTAATAATTCTGACTTACATAATTATTTCCTTGATAATCGTATGTAAGATAATAATAACTAATAGAATCATTGAATTGAAAAATAGTTGAAAAATTCCAATAGGAGTTATTATAACCTGCATTATCTATATAGGAGGTCTGAACAAGACTTAAAGTCGAATTATAGGCGGTAGTATTCAGACCAGATGATGTGTTGTAAAAAACTGTGACATTCTTTACTGGTGTTTCCCATAATCCTTCTCTAAAAGTAGCAAAAAATTCATATTGAGTAATATCTGCTGTTCTATTCAATCCCGACTCCTTTGGTACAGGAGCTAGATTATCAGTGAGATTATCTATCCCTTGAATATAGATTTCATCAAACCAAACATCGAAATATTCAAGTTCAAACTCTCTCGTATTAAGATAAGCCCCTAGCTCTAATGTATAATCATCAGGAGACACCTGAAATAAGTAATTAAATTGATACCACACTTCATCTCCATCTACAACAGGCCCACGACGATAATAAATTGTGCCATTAGGATTAGAAGGAGATCGATCATTTTCCAACCAGAACGAATTTACTGGATTGATATGGGAAATACGTGCTCTTACCTCCTGAAAATCTGGATTCTCATCGAGAAAGACTCCTGGGGAATATTCGTAACGATCATAATCAAAAGCTCCGTCTATAGCGTCAAAACGCCAATTAAAACTTATATTAACCACTTCATATTCGCTACTAATTGTGAAAGGTATTTTCCAACCAGCAGAGAGACCTGAAGAAATACTCCAACCTTCGTTCTCATTTAAATCAGGATTGAATCCTGACTCAGGAACAGGTAACCCATAACCAGTATTTCCAATTCTTACAAATAATGAATTATTGACTTCCTCCTCTAATTGACTTCCAACTGATGAATTCGTTACTATCAGTCCAGTTTGGAAAATCTCGCTATTTTGAAGAGCTAAACTATCAGTACCTAAGACATCAGTCCAAATGTTTTCAGTAAATTGAACTAGAGATGGATTTTTTACTCCTGTAAGATTAAAGATATCATAAGTAGTCTGTTGAAGAGATTTTGTTGTATCAATTTCAATCACATCAGGAAAGTCAGAACAAGAAGAACTAGACTCGTAAACAGGAAATCCTTGTGATCTAAGAGGATCTGCAAAAATAGAGGAGGAAGACTTACTTAAATCTGGAAATAAATCATAAATTAAGGCATATTGTAAAATAAAAAGAATTAACAATATCTTGGTCATTTTACTTACATATTTTTTCATTTTTCTTCAACCTCTATCTTTTTTCATTACTTTTTTCTTGTTTTAAATACAAATTATTAAATGCAATCATTAACCGAGAAACCATTTCACGTAATTCGCGCGATGTCCTCTCGATTTCAGACGCTGGTTTCCTATTTTCAACCAAAATACGGATTTGTCTTAGTTTTTCAACTAGCTCGTCTTGAAATACTAGTAGGTTTTCTCCCCATTCTCTACGAAGTAATAAAACGATCGTGAGATTTTCTTTGCCTCCTCTAGCCTCTGGGTTTTCAATTGCAAATGAATAACCAAGAGCCGTACATTCATAACTTCCCGTTGAGAAATCAAATGTTCCACTTCGTTCATATTCATCAGTGCCTACAAACTCAAGAGTTGAGAATGATTTGTCCGAAAGATCAAGCATGACTTGTTGTTGATCCTCTAGAAGTGGAGGCTCCCAGATAACAGGAACAGGACCTTGAATTTGATCAAAGAAATTAATTGTAACTCCCAAAGCAAATTCATCCATCTGAATCAAAATATCCTCTCTTGAGATTTGTTCACCTTCCTTGAAGATTCGTTGCATATCATAGCCTTCATGGCGAGAAGTTACTCTGATCCCAATTATAATGCCGATTACTAATAGAAATACAAGAGAACCTAACACAAAAGGCTCAAGGAATATCGTTTCAAGCAGAAATTGGTAATTTTCTAGCAAAAATTCTTTTTGATTGCCTAAACGATCCATGGTCCAGACATCGAATTCCACTTTAAATCCGATAATATTATTGAGATCAAGAATAAGAGGAATTAAGCCTGAATAGATAAAACGTTGGGCTGTTTCGTCAGCCCCGCTTCCTCCAACGGGTAGTAAATCGTACCAAATACTATATCCACGAATCCTGATACGAATAAAGTCAATTCCAAGACCATTTTCCTCAAGTGTGACGTTCACACGTAATTGCCGATCGTCCGTTTTTTCACTATTAAATTCAATTACACGGGGAGCCACACGATCTTCAACTACTAATTCAATCTGATAGCTATTCTTATTACCTGAAATATCGGTAGCGACGACCGTAAAAATATAAGTCTTGAGAACATCCAAATACACAAGTGTTTGGAATTTAAGGATAGACCTCCTTAAGTTCGGTTGAATTAATTGTGCTGGATTCATAACTCCTTCAAAAACTAAATCATCATCTAAGGTAGTAATTAATAACATGACGGAATTATCTCCCAATCCAGACCAAAATTCATCTTGAACCATTGTCTTTACAAGAATATACCCATCAGTTCCATTTGTAAGATAAGTAATATTAATAATCATCCCACCTTGGTCAATGAATTTGGGAAGAATGAAATCATACTTGGCTTGAACAGTAAAAACTCGTGATAGATAAGTACGAGATTTACCCAAGTCTTCAGGAAAACTAGGGATTTCATTTTCTGTTATATTTAAAGAAAATCTTAAAGTTTCATTAAATGAAAATCTAAACCCATTAGATTGATCAGATTGATTGAAAATATACCGAAAAATACATTGATATATTCCAGGAGAAAATTCAGTTATTTCTGCTGGGGTGGGAAATTGGTCGAGGACATTTTCTCTTTCATCACGTAAATAAACGGATTGAATACCAGTTCCAATCCAATCTTCTGAATTATCAGTGAGATGAATTATAATGAGAATAGTTCCATTTCCTAAATCTCGAATATAACGGTCAATAATTCGTGATTGACGATCATCAATCCAATAAATAGTTAGATTCCCTAGCCTTGGTTCATATCCTGTCCATCGATATTGAATATCTGCACCTAACAGTCCTGTAGTTGCCTCAAAGAAATTTGTTAGATAATAAGTTCTCTCTATAGGGCTTAAACTAAAGTCACGAAAATGAGTTAGAGAAACATTTGTCAGTGTTCCATTATATAAGGTAAAATCATATGTTACGTCTGAAGGATTTACAGATTTAGGACTTATAGCATAAGAATAGCTAATGTAAATATCAGCCCATGTACCATGAGAATACGCCCGATTTGCAGATAATGTAACCACCAGTCTATCCCAAACGATTTCTACAAAATGGGGATTTCCTGGTTCGTATATTTCCCAATCATTTTCGGCTGAATTAATTATTGAATTTATGAAAAACTCAATAGGTATATTAAATTCTGTATAATCACCCGTCCAAATTGCTATTCCCTTAGAATTAAAATAAAGAACAATAATATCTCCATCAGGAGAAGTTGAAGCTAATTCAGCAACTCCTTGGAATGGAGTATTATCATAAGTATGAAAACCATAAATATATAAAGTAGCATTAGTATTAATATTGGCAAAAAAACTCCAAGTATACTCTAGAGAGGCTTCCCATATCTGTAAGGAGGGATCTAAAGAACTATTATAGGTATTAGAAAATGTAAACTCGATAGAATCCCAAATAAGACTAATAGATACATCCTCACCGTTGGATATATTAAAAAATTTGGTAACCCCAAATAATGGGTCATCTACTATTGTATCGATTCGGTACTGATATAACCCTGGATTATTATTAGTAACACCAATCCAAATACCAAATCCATTTACTATTTGTTTTAAGGAAAAAGAATTTTTCCAGTCTCTTGCACTTATATATCCACTAAAGGGTAAAGATTCATTATGTGCCCATTTAACTGTAATGTTTATGTTAGCAGATTTACCTATACCTAATCGACCATCTTCCTCTGTAGAGGAGAGGTCTATCTTCAAATAAGTCCAAGTCACAACCAATGAAAATAAATCAGTATTATAAGATGCATCAACAAAATATGTTTCTCTTACACTTCTTAACGATCCATTAACAACTCGAATTTCCAATAAAAGAACAATAGGATTATTTTCTGTTCTATTTAGTGAAAATTGACCATCTAATTCGTCATTCCCTATCCCATCAATCAAGTCAACCCAAGTAGGACTTTCACTAGGATATCTATATTGGATATACGAACTATATGCAGGAGATGAGTCAGAAACATAAATAAGTGATAAATTTAAAGCCCAAGTCGCTCCAATATCTAACCCTAATCCCTTTGATCCTGATTCACCTTTATCATCATAATAGTTAAGATTATAATCAATTGAATCCCAATAGATCGTAATATTGGATAATTCATCTTCTTGTGAAGTGCGGTGACCTCTTACATATAAAAACAAAGGATACCCTTCAGGAAGAGAAATTCGGTTGGAAGTAAGATCTATTGAATCAGATCCATCTGCTGATGATACATTCTGAAGAATAGCAAATGGATCTTTAGGTTTATTCGGATCTTGAAAACTAATTATATCTCCAGCAGTGTCATCTATAATTCCTGATTCTTGTTCGTATATTTCATAGGTCACTAAAAATGAGGAATTAATATTTATCCTGAAAATTTTATGTTCCTTTCCATTATTAGTTAATATATCCCAATCAAAAGATTCTGATTCAATATAAATTTTCTTTAATCGAACTAATAGTACAGTACTTTTGGCTTGTATTAGTTCCAAATTAAATGCTTGAATCCCATCATTTGAAGTTACAACGACTGACAATTGATGATTTGCTTCTTCAAATTGGCGAGCATCATCAGGAAGAAGTGTAGTATTAAAAGTATATGTCCCTTCAGCCGAAGAATTTGTAATAAAGGAGAAAAAGTACAATTCCACCCTTGTTTGGTCTGTCGAAGATAAAATTGTAACATTGGGATTTATCAATCTTGAATTAGAATCAAGAAGCCTTGGTAGAAAAGTTACAGGATTATATGAAATCCCATTAAACTCCTTAACCTCAATTTGGATCTCAAATGTCTGGTTATAATCAAATTTGTTATTAAACTCTATTGGAACCAAGCTTAAAATAGAAACTTGGAGATCTTTTACTGGTAAATTAATTGATGAAACACTTTCTTCAGTTAAAACTAAAGTGTGAATTTCGAAATAATATAAAGCGAAAGAGAGAGATGAAATAATCGAATTGTTAAGAGTGAAAAACAAGGAATAATCAAAACTGGGTTCTCCCTTGTACCAGAAATTGTACCAAGTAGTAATTAAATAATTTTCTAGGGGATTATCTGAGCGCCTTAAGGTTAAATTTATAATAATGCTTGAATCAAGTCCTTGGCCATCTACTATTGAGAAATTCAATCGATACTCTGTTTGAGATGAATTAATTTCAATAGCTTTAGGATAAATCTCGTCAATAACTACATCAAATTGAGCCATTATCTTGGTTTGAGGAATAATAAGATCATCATCACTAAAATTGGAGGACTCAAAAATTGTAGACTGATTAGATGAAGTAAAATATTGATGAGATGTCGGGATAAATCCAATTGGTTTCAAATGTCCATATTCTAAAGATTCAGGAACTGAGGAATTAGATCTCATCAAACGATCAACAACGATAGATTCGTTTTCAGAATTGAGATAATAATCGATTGTATGCGTCGTCCTTGATTGTAAATTAAGAGTTGGAACAATAGAAATGAAAATAAGTATAAGCAACACCATATTCATGTCATTAAATCTATACGTCATTATTCCTCTACCAATATTCGTCACTCTAAAAATTCCCTCCCATATTTCTTTCGAAAGGTGATCATAGCTCTAGTAAAGAATTCACGAGTCTTCTGCATTTCTCTTTGAATTATTTTGATATCTTCATCTCTTTTTATCAACAGAGAGATTTTTTCAAGGTGTTCTATCAGTTCACCTCGGAATTTATTAAGGTTTTCAAGATTTCCATAGGGAGGACGAATCATAAAACAGATTGATAAATTCTCTTGGCCACCACGAGCTTCTGCTTTTACAATAGCAAAAGCAAATCCAAATACTGTGCAATTTTCTCCTGTATAAGTAAATTTGAATGTTGCATCCTTAGTTTCAGTATATTTTGAGACAAAGCCTAAAGTTGAGAAAGATCGGTCAGCTAATGCAAATCGGACTCTTTCCGATACCCCTACTTTTTCGGGGTGCCAAATAATTGGAACTGGACCTCTTATTTGGTCAAAGAAATTAGCATATAATCCAATAGAGATTTTATCATTTTCTTCCCAAACCTCATTATCACTAATTCGAGTCATCTCTGCTAATACCTTTTCCTTGTCAAAACCACTTATAGTTCGTAACCGTTTAATTGTAACATAAGCAAGAGATACAACAAAAATGAATAGGAAAAATAAGAAAATTGGATTCCCAAGAAGATCAATCGCAACAGAATCCAATAACTGAGTAAAACTATCATCAAATATCTCTTTGTCCTCTAGATCTACATGCGAATATAAACGAGAATTACCCTCGGTATCAAAGAGTTCTAGACTAAATTTTATATATCCTGATCTAGTAAAATCAAGTGGGATGTTGAATTTCTGGGAAAAAGTCTTCCGAAACTTGTAATTTTCGATATTGGCCCCTGACCCACCTCCGGAAACCAATTCTGTGAGATTGATAGACCTACTTAATATAGAAGTACCAATCGTATAGGAATAATGAAGAATAGCTCTAGTAATTTCTGAACCATTGTCCCCAGTGTTAATTATAAGGGAAAACTCTCCAAGTCCATTTTCACTGTATTTAATCTTAGATCCAGATAATAATTGAGGTCCTGATTTATCCTCAACACCAATATCAGCAATTTCACGATAAGAATTTCCCCCATTATCAAATAATATAATTTCATATGTGATTATTTCACCCACATTGAAACTTTCATTAATGAAGTAATATTGCGATCCATAACCTACAAAAAGATCAGATTTTGTCATTAAATAAGTAGAAGACCATTGATTATTTAATGGGTAATAAACTCGGATAGAGGCATTTTTCACTCCTGACCATTGATCAGTAGCATTAATGACTATACTTAATAAACCATCCATCTCTGGGGAATAAAGTATTTCTGTTCGATTAATAAAAGGCCCTTCTGAATCTTTATTAAGGAGTGATAACCCGTCTTTAATTTGCCAGTTACCTAAATTATCTGTAACATTGATTGTATATTTAATTGTTTGGTTAAATGAGAAATAGTCTCTTGGAAAAGCAATAGGATCAGTAGCAGTTGTTATAATTCCATAATATACATCATACAAATCAGTGCTTTCAATAAGGGTCAATAAATGAGCATTTCTAGAAGGGCCTTGAGCATCTTGTACAGTCAATCTAACTGTTACTGATTTAACGCCTGTTCCGTTGTATATTTCAGGAAAATTATCTGTAACTACAG
>JAEOUE010000068.1 GCA_016839515.1 Candidatus Hodarchaeum mangrovi | reverse complement strand
GATGATAGGTTGTAGGGATTACCTCAATCATTGGGTTTTCAACAATCCGATCATAATTTCGTCTTATTTGATCTCGTTCACCTTCAATAAAACCTTGGAATGATTCAATTGTTTTAATAATATCAGAACGAGTAAATATTCCAATGAGCTTCATCAAGTTTCCGTTTCTGTACACCACAGGAAGTCTACCTATAATGTACCGATGCATCAAGTCAGTTGCCTCCCGAACAGTCATTGACGGTGAACCAACAATTAAATCTTTTGTCATAATTTCACTTACTTTCATATCTTGAATCGCTAATCGTTGAGCTCGGATTCTTCGGAGATCAAACATGGTTACAAGTCCCTTAAGATTTCCCTCCTTATCAACTATAGGATAACCTAAATGTTTATAACACATAAAGATATCTAACAAATCAGTAGTTAATGTGTCTTCTAAAATAGCTATTACTTCTTTACTCATGACCTCTTCTAAAGTAATGAAGTTCATTAATTCATCAGTTGTCCTTGCAGTACTTGATATACCTTTATGAACAATCTTTTCTGTATAAATACTCTCCTCAACAAGTAGCAAGTGAACAAGGAATGCTACTAAAACTACAAGCATCATTGAGGGTAAAATCTTAAGGTCTCCACTCATTTCAAGCGTGATGACGATCATTGTAATAGGTGCACGAGCTGAAGCTGCAAATAAGGAAGCTAACCCAAGAAGAGAATAAAATCCAATATTCAGACTTAATCCGAATATAGCATTAAATAAAACAGCAAATCCCGCTCCAAAAGTTGCTCCCATGAATAATGATGGAGCAAAAATCCCTCCCGAAACTCCACTACCTAACGATAGAGATGTTGCAACAATTTTAAGAAAGCAAAACAGTATTAGAAAAAGCCCTAAAGCTAAACCTGTTAAGGAAGTAAGAGACTGAAATTCTCCATCCAATGCTATATGAATAATTGGATAACCCGCACCGCGAAGATCAAGCGAAAAAATTACAAGGATTATCCCTACTATAGTACCACCAATTGCAGTATCTATGGGTAAAGAAAATCGATTTTTATCAAAAAAATTCTCAGCAAAATATAAAGCTTTTTGCCAGAATATTCCAATTAAACCTAGAAAAATTCCCATAAGTAAAATTAATGGAATTTCAGCAAGTGATCCTAATTCATAAGCTGGAACCAAGAATACGCTTCCAATATTTCCTAAAATTACAAAATTTACGGTTACTGCAACTATACACGCTATGGCAATTGGAACTGCGGTATGTAATGTGATAGTTGCCAATAATACTTCTAAGGCGAAAATAGTTCCTCCCAAAGGTGCGTTGAAAACAGCAGCAATACCAGCTCCAGCCCCAGCAGCAATCAGAATGTTAGATTCAGCAGAACTATAACGAAATCTTGTTGCTATGTAAGACCCAGCCCCAGCCCCAATTTGTGCAATGGGTCCTTCTGATCCAGCACTTAGTCCAGATCCAATTGTGAGTATAGATAAAATAAATTTCCCAATTGGAGTTCTTGGTTTGATAGGTGTATGAGTATGCATAGCTTCCAAAACATTCGGAATTCCATGTCCTTTAGAAAGAGGAAAAGCTCTATAAATTGCATATCCAACGATAAAACCACCTATGGCAGGGATTATTATAATTAAAACAGTGGCAAAAATATCACCGTAATTATTGCGAAAAAAATGGATTAATCCATGTTCCTGAAATAATAATTCATCTAGAATCTCAATAGCTTTACGGAAGACAATACCTGCAATACCACCAAGGAATCCGATGAATATTGCTATAATTTCTAATCTAATATCTCTTTGAAAACGATAAGCTGATCTTCGTTTGTGACTTGCTAGCACAGTCATTAAAATCACATAATTAGAGAGGATAACTAATTTTGAACTTTTTGAGTCTAGAAAGAAATATTTATTGATATTTCTATAGATTCAAACAGAATCAAGTATTTTTTGAAGATCTTCTAGCTTCTATCTAAACTAGAGGAAAATTACTCCCATATTTTGCATGTATGGCACAAGTTCCCTCTATCCCTACCATACAAGGTCCAACTGGATTTTCTGGGGTGCATTTTCGATTAAATAATGGACATTCATCAGGATAAATCTTTCCTAAGATAACTTCAGCACAACGACATCCAGATGGCATTTCCACACTAGAAACTGGTGGAAGCTTTTCTTTCAGACGAATGTTGAATTCTTCAAATTTTTCAGAGATTTCTAATCCAGATTTTTGTACTTCGCCGATTCCCCTCCAATTGGCATCAATCACCGAATAAGCTATTTTAATAGCTTCCAGAGCTGTTTTATTCCCTTCACGGGTTACAACCCGTGGATATAGATTTTCAGTTTTGAAATTCTTTTCTTTAATTTGATACAGGATGCTAAGAATTCCAAATAACACATCTACTGGTTCAAATCCTGCAATGACTATAGATTTTTTGTATTTATTACTTAATGGCTCATAGACTTTTGATCCTGTTATTGCTGATACATGTCCTGGGGCTATAAATCCATGTAAAGGAATTTCTGGTGCATTAAGTAGCAATTCCATTGCTGGAGGAACTAAACGATGCGAACTGAGAATAGACAAATTTCTCGGAATCGATTTATTAATTAATTCGATCGCAACCATAGGAGCAGTTGTTTCAAATCCAATAGAAAAAAAAACCAATTCACGTTCTGGGTTTTGTTTTGCCAGCTTCATTGCATCTAAAAAGCTATAAACAACCCGAATATCGGCACCTTCCGCACGAGCAGATAATAAAGATCCTTTCTCACAGGGTACTCGAGCCATATCACCAAATGTAGCCAAAATATAACCTTGTTTTGCTAACCATATACAATGTTCAATATCCTTGCTAGGACAAATACAAACAGGGCACCCAGGTCCAGCTATAACTTCAATATTAGAAGGAAGCAAATTCCGGATTCCCCAATGGCTAATTGTGTATTCATGAGTGCCACAAACATGACAGATCTTTATATTTTCCTTGAGCTCATGGGAAATCTTCGTGATTTTATCTTTTAAAGTTTTTACAACCTCTGGATCTTGAAATGAATTAATCATCGATTTTTCTCCAAAAAAAATAGACAAGATGATCAAATTTTCTCTTATAAGAATTGTTTATATTCTTTCTACTAAGAGGAAAAGGGAGAGAAATATTAAGAAACTGATTTTTTCAAGGTTTCAATAAAAGATGAATCTAAATTTTCTTCATGAAAAGCTTGAATTTTGACATCATTTAGCTCAAATCCTTTGAAAACTTCACCAATTACGAATATTTCACTATATTCTTCTTCTTCTAAAAGTTTTTTCAGAGCAGACCAGTATGAATGTAGTAAGAATTCATCAATATCTTTCAATGGGGGAATAATTGTCAAAATTTTCTTATCAGGGATATTTAATGAAATAAAAATCCCATTATGCTTTTGAAAAACTCCTGTACCAATTTTTTTGACTTTTTCAATTGCTATTTTTACTTTTTTCCCAGTTTCAGATAGATATTCATTATTTTTTCTTATACTATCTAATATCGGTTCTTTTCTTTCTTCGATAATTCCATTCAACCATTTAATAGCTTCACGCGGATTTCCATGTGAATACGCATATGCTGACTCAATGTCTGAATCTTTAAGGGGCCATAAAATGTTAGGTTCAGAGATGTGAACTTCAAATTTATGATGGAACTCTTCTAGCATATGAATACAATAATGTTCAATATCCTTTTTCGTAAACCTTTTTAAAACAACTGGAGGTTCAATTCGGCCTTGAACTGCACTTGATGATAAATCTAGAAGCTTATCCCATAGTGTTGCTAAACACGAAAGACACATTAGAAAATTTGAGGCTTCATTGAACATCTTTTTTAGATTCTCAAGAAATTGCAATTCGGCCTCTGGTCCTAATGAAATAAATAAAGATTCAAGCTCATCAACAAAGAAAATTATTGGCTTATCTATAATCTTTAAAATTATTTTAAGGGCAGCAAATGCAAGTTCTTCATCATCCATAATTGTACGTTTAAATTGGGTTGTTTCCTCATCTAAATCAAATCCAGTTAACCATTTCAATGCTATTTTAGACTGTTTTTGATTTTTTAAAGCGAAAAAAGCGTCAAGTACAATATTTCCCAATCCAGAATAATCAACTGCTGCATGTTCTACTTTTGAATATTTACCTGTCAAAAAATCTGCAATATATTCAAGAAGAGGTGCTCCACCAGCTTTTACTGTTTCAAAATAAAAATGGGAATAAATTCGCTTAGGATTACTGGGAACAGGAATATATACTACGTATGCATCATTAATGGTTTCACGAAGAACCCAATAAAAATGAGTTTTACCAAAACCAGCCTCCGCAATTATTGGAAGAATTACGGACTCTCTTTTTTTCTTTCTAATAATATCAAGGAATCTGATGACTTGATTAAGAGCTTCTTTATTGGGTCTATTTAGGTTAAAAAGCTCGGGGATGTCTGCACGAGCAGTAAAATTATGAAAAGGATTTTCTACCATTAGATTTGCAACGTGAGTCATTTTTATTACGCCTCAAACATAAGATAATAATATATCCCAGTCCCAGAGTTAGATTCAATACCTCCCTGTTTTGCATAATTCTTAGATAACGCAGTATGGAGCGTAAGAACTCCCTTATCATGTAAATTTAATAATCTAGAGTTAAAATATGAATCTGGTATTCTTAAATTATTTAACTTTTTTTTAACTTCAGGAATGCGAACCAAGGGTTTCATAGGAGTTCGTAAACTATGATAAGCAGCTTTTATAAGTTCTAGAAATTCACCATCTGTAATCTTGGTATTAGGGTTCAATTCTCGAGATAAATAATTTTGGCCCTCTGTAGTGATTTGATATACACTCTTTGTTCCTTTTTTCCGTTGAATAAAACCTTTTTCAATTAATTCTTCCAGTATAATCTTCTCAGCATCAGTTCGAGCAAAATATCCTTTTTCACCTAAAAACTGAATGACTTGAAGGTAATTTTGTTCCATAAAATGATCCTCTGAACAATAATTTTTGACAAAGATCAAATAATGTAAAAAATATTCCATTGACTATCTTCTAATATAAACATATTATGTAATCAATGAATAAAAACCTAGAAAAATAAGGTAAATAATATCTTGATATTATCCTAAAAGATTACTAGAAATTAAGAAAAACTGAAGTTTACTTGTTTATTATTTCACTCGCAAGATCCTTCACAAAATATCTAAACTAAATAAAATAATTCTATTATGTAAAGTCAAGGTATTATTCTATCAAAACAATCCTTCGTAGGTTTTGGATAATGGATCTGAACAATATAAAGCTAATAAAACGTCTTGATCCCCAAGGAATGTTAGATATTGTGTATAAATGGCCAGATTTCATTGAAGATGCTTTAAATACGAATATTAAAATTCCTCAACAAATCCAAATGCAAAATCAACTTATCAACTATCAAAATAAGGTCAGAAATATTCTCATCTGTGGAATGGGAGGATCTGCTGTTAGTGGTGACTATTTAACGACATTTTTAGAAAATAAAATTGATATCCCAATTTTAGTACGAAGAAATTACTCAATTCCAGAATTTGTTGATAAACAAACTTTAACTATTCTTATTTCATACTCAGGTAATACTGAGGAAACAATTTCCTGTTTGATTGAAGCCCTACAAAAAAATACTATGATTGTTGGTATAGCATCAGGAGGAAAGCTGCTTGAATTCTTTTCAAAGAATAACCTTCCATATTTCAAAATTCCAGGAGGTATGCAACCGCGTGCGTCTTTTCCTCTTCTATTATTCCCGCTTTTAAAGATTTTAGGGGATTTTGATATTTATAATTTGGATAATAATGTAATTAAAGAAATTCTGAACAATATTAAGGTAATTAGAGAAGAATGTAAGCTAGATATTCCATCCTCTGATAACCCTGCCAAAACGATTGCTAAATCTCTCTATAAAAAAATTCCAGTCATCTGGTCTCCCTATAAATGCGTTGGAAATAGAATAAAATGCCAAATTAATGAAAATTCGAAAATGCAGGCATTTTCTGAAGAGATTCCTGAGTTTAACCATAATCATATTGTTGGATGGGAATCTTATAGTGAAGAGAATCCTTTCATTATATTCATCCTACGATTCCCCTCTGAACACCCTAATGTCTCTCTCAGATTTGAAATATCTAAGGAAATGATTCGCAATAAAGTAGAAATTGTTGAAATGAATGTTAAAGGATCAGAATTACTTAATCAATTGATTTATGCAACTTATATGGGAGATTATATCTCGATTTATCTTTCAATTCTGAATAACGTTGATCCTAACACCGTACAAAGTATCGATTATCTTAAGCATGAATTGGAACTACGTAAACAGACACAATCTAGTGTATTTAGAAACTTAGACAAAATAACTTAATAGTCAGACTAATTTTAAGAAATTATTTCGGATTTACTTATAATAAACAATTATAGCATTATAATAAATTCTTCTCATAATTATTAAAAACAATATCGGTGATCCTTATGACTAATTATGACATAATAGTTGTTGGAGCAGGAACAGGTGGGACTGTAACAAGTGCTGCATTAGCGAATAAAGGATTTAAAGTTGCTCTCATGGATAGAAAACCTAAAGAAAAAATTGGAATAAAGGTGTGTGGGGATGCTACTTCAACAGACCATTTTAGACGAATTAAAGATGTAATTAATATTAAACCACCACATGGAGATGAAATACGACAATATGTTAAAGGAGCATGGTTAATTTCTCCAGATCAAAAAGTAAAATTTGAATTAATCGAAGAAAACACAACAGGTGTTTTGATCGACCGATTTAAATTAGGCATGAGGATGCTTGAAGACGCTATAAATTATGGGGCGGAATTTCATGAAAATTCTATGGTTAAAGAACCAATTATCCAAAAAGATCAAGTTATTGGGGTAAAATATAGAGGAAGTGATAATAATCTACATGAAATGACAGCAAGGGTTATTGTAGACGCATCTGGAATAGGAGCGGTTTTACGTACTAAATTAGACCCCGAAAAGACTTTTATGGACATTAATCTACAGGACAAAGATGTGTGTAATTGCTATCGTGAAGTTCGTGATCTAGAAACAGAGATCGAATCACCTGGATTTATTCGTATTAAATTTGACCAGGAATTATGTCCTGGAGGGTATTTATGGGAGTTTCCACGAGGTCCAAATTCTATGAATGCAGGTCTAGGAGTAATGCGTATCAATCAATTAAATCCCCATCAACAATTTAATTTATATTTAAAACGAAAAGAAAAGCTCTATAGAAATTCAAAAGTCATTCATGGAGGAGCTTGGCGAGTTCCTCTTAGACGACCTCAAGATAATCTTGTTTGGAATGGATTTGTCCTTGTTGGAGATGCTGGAACTCAGGTTAAGCCTACAGATGGTGGAGGTATCGGAATTTCTATCCAAGCAGGAGCTATGGCCGGGAAAGCAATTACTAATGCTTTAGAGTATGATGACGTTTCAATAAAAAGTCTATGGCCATATAATGTCGAATTTATGGCAAAAATTGCATCTGTCAACGCTCCCCTAGCATTAATGAAAGATTTTGTCATTCCTTTACCAAGTTCGGTTATCAATCATATCTTCCATAAAAAGATAGTAGAAGGAGATGAACTTCTCTACGGAAATGCATCAGGTCAAGTATCAGAAGGGATTTTAAAACTATTACAACGAGCATGGCGCGGAAGAAGAATTCTTGGTACATTATTGAAATTTAGAACCGTATTAAATAAGATGAGTCAAGCCAGAGATTTATATAATAGTTTTCCAGAATCTCCAGATGACTTTATGATTTGGAGGGCTACAATAAAAAACCTTTATGGAGAAAACTGATTCATAAGAACAAATCATCCACTGCTTTTAATGATGGTGGACAAACCCTCATATTTCCTAATGCAGTGGAATAAACATATCCTGTAAATTTTCCGAGAATCTTAGTGGCTTTTTTATAAATTTCTGCATTTTCAAATGAAGCAGAGGAAACTAATAAGCTAAATAAGTCATTTCCTTTGCCAACAAAGGTGTTTAAGTTAAGTCCAATGTTAAAAGATGATTCACGGACACGAAATGTGAAATCTTCGCTTTCAAAGAAAGTTTCCGGAGGTTTATTTCCCAAAAAGTCTCGAGGAAGGTCTAATAAATCTAAATATTTAGGATATCTTATATTTTCTTCATCAATAGAAATTTGAGGAGATTCTAGTATATAAAAACTTTTGATGTGTTCTAATCCAATAGTTAAGAGATTTGATATTATCTTTTCTGAATAAGGAATTAAATATGCTTGAACAGCCTCCAATCCTTCATTATATCGGATTTCCTGTAAATACTTAACTTCTTTGTTCTTGACTAGTTTAGCTGGTGATTCAATTGTTTTTTGGAGTCTAGATGGTAAACGTTCATAAAAATCATGAGCAATTATATTTTCCATGGCAAAATGAATACCACCCAGTTGCTCAAATATTGAAATTGCCTGTTTTATTTCTTTAGTTTTTTTTTCAATCGAAAAGGCATTTAAAATCTTTAGTTTTGAGTCAAGAAGCTTAATAATTTCTTCTGAAGAATGTAATTCCCAATTTTCACCTTTTTTGTGATATTTAAGCCATTTAGGTTCTTCATTTATCTTACTCACAACTAGACTATTAAAATTTGATAGTTCTTTTTCAATTGATCTTTCAATTTTTTCACAATTTTTCAAAAAAGAATTTTTGATTGATTCAAATTCCTTAGAACTGATATTTTTTCCATTTTTTAATTTCTGTTCAATTTTTTGCAATTCATTAATTGTTTTTAATTTCAATTTCTGGAGATTAGGAAGAGTCTCTTCATCAGTATCAATTGGTAATTTGTCTCTATTTTTTGTCATTTCTTCATAGGAAGAGTCAATCATCATTAAAATATGTTCTTTGTAATTTTTTTGAAAATTATTCAAAATTTTTTCTTGAAATTTTTCAAGATAGGTTTGAAAATTATCTCCAAGGTATTTACATATATCTTTAGTCTTCAATTCTTCCAAGGATGGTAAACATCCAATAATAGGGGTGTAATTCCAAGAGTATTGATTCAATTCTTTGAGAAAGCGAATTAATGTAGTAACACGATGCATTTGTTTTGCAATTACGTGGATGTTGTGATCCAAATCATGAAAGAATTTTCCAGACTTTCCTTCTTCTTCAATTAATAAAAAACAGAATAATGATGCTGTTGTGCTTATTAGAGCACCTTCAAGTTGAGTTCTAGCAAAAGAAGCTGATTCTGGATTACCTGAAAGATCATAAGTTGCTCTAGAAATTTCAAAACTTGGAAATTCTTTATCAGACTCAATAAGTTGGATTAATTCTTTCTGAAGAAGACTAGGTTGTTTATTCCGAATAGTAGATGGAGGATTGGATTGGACAAATTTTATTAAAGAATTGAAAAATGGTGTTTTTCGAACTTTTGATTCAATTTCAGCTTCAGCTAATAAGGATTCCAATTCAGTTAAATCCAACTTATCGTGTTGTGACTTTTCTGGAAATGCGATGTCAAGTAACTGTTTAGTAATAACAAGTGCTTGCTCACCAAATGGTTCATCGTTATAATTTCTTAAAAACTCAAGAAGTAATTTACCCGCAGTAATACTTTCTATCGTGGCCATTCAAATTTAACCTCACGAAGACTATCTTTGAGTAAACGAGCAGGCCCTCTAGCTTTTATTTCGTGTGCCATTAATTTTTTAATGCGGAATCTCAAATTCTGAATTATTTGGTCTATATTTTTCGCTGTTATTAGAGGAGAGACGTCAGTCTTCAATGCAGATCCTAATGCCCACCAAACAGCACGATCTATGGAATTTTCTATTTTTTCAGGAAATGTTAAATCTGATAAGGTCAATCCTAAATCATTAAATAGCCTTCCGTCAATTTTGGCTAGTTCCTCTTCAAGTGTATTTGTTAATCTGAATGGTGATTCTTTCATTTGTTTACGCCAAGTAAAAATAGATTGAAAGCTTAAGTATACTTGAAATTTTTCAGGTAAAGCACCAATTAATAATATCTCTTGAAAAACAGGATTGAATAAGTACTCAGATAGATAACGTGAACCTAAAACACCGGCAAGTACTTTCATTTGACGATTAATCTGCTGTGGAAAACCAGTTTTACTCCAAACGAAAAAACCTACTAATGAATCTTGTCCCATGTTTTGGAGATATATCCGACCATTTTGGGCTTGAATATCATCCAATTGGCCCATTCCTGTCTCTGATTCCGTTAATTGGGTAATAGCAGTTAAGATTCCTCCAAATAACAAAGATGACTGTTCACTAGGAAAACCTAAGCTCACTGTAGGAATTCCATGATTGACAATAAAAAAGGCCATTTGAGGGCAGGAGGGCTTTTTCTTTGGCAATGGGATTTCCTCAGCAAATTATGCATTCAAATTTATTCATTTAAAGCTTAGGATTACAATTACAGCGAATTACAAATTTCTTTCACTAGCTATAGTTTCTTCAATTTATTAGTTTAATTTATGACATCTTTAAATTTCATTGGAATTAATTCTTGAAAAAATTTTAGAAATACAATATTTCTCTCTTGAACATCAAATTGGGAGATTTTATCTAGCAATGAAAGGAATATTTCCCTTTATGCGTAATAGGTATCTTGTAAAAGAGTTATTAAGACGGGAAAATAAATACTTCTATATCTCTATAGTTGTAAATATTTTTATTCATCTTTTTATAGGATTAATTTATTATAATCCAGTTGATTTTGTTTTACAATTTGAAGCAGCTAAGTTAATTGCTCAAGGGAGACTTTTATACAGAGATATAGAATATCTAATATTTAATGATAGATTACTCCCCAATCCTCAATATCCTCCTCTTTATCTTTATACACTTGCATTTTATATTGTATTAATCGGAGTAAACAATGTCTCATGGCAACTTATTAAGCTATTTTTACTTCCTTTTAGCATTAGTATTGGGATTTTTGTTTATTATACTTTAAAGGACATACTTAGAGATTCTCCAAATAGGCAGAAAATTGCCCTTTGGGGAATGAATTGGTTTCTACTTAATCCATCAACCTTGGGAGTAATATTTGGTGGATATCATGAACATTTTATGTTATTTTGGGTCATTTTAGGATTTTTATTTTTTAAAAGTAAAAAGTATCTCAAAAGTGGGTTTTTCTTTGGATTAAGTCTCTTAGTAAAACCAACTACAATAATTTACATTATACCTCTGATTTTATATATGTTTCATGAAAAAGATAAAGGAGTTGTTAAAATAGGATTTACTTCAGCCTCAACTTTTCTTTTGGGGTCTTTACCCTTTCTTATACTCACACCAAAAGAATACATTTACGATGTATTTCTTGTTCATACCACACGACTAGATAATAACATGTCTTTCTACAATCTGTTTTTCCAAGAACTTTCAAAAACTGTAATCCCTTTTATCATTCAATTATTAGCCCTTGGAATATGTTTCGTGTTACTTTATCGAACCATTACCTTTACAGATTATTCAAAAGTGATTTATGCAGTATTTCCATTTGTTGCATTATTTTTATTAACTAATAGGATTTTGTATCCTCATTATCTACCATTCTTATTCCCCTTCTTGTCTATCAATCTTTTTGTATTAATAGAATTCCGCAAAAATCTATATCCAATACTGGGAATCTCTTTTGGCCTAATATTATTTTATATTGGGGAAATAGTATGGACCTTATTATGGATGAATAAGTTTTGGAAAACCGATCCTCTTAATCCCTTAATCTATATTTCAGCGGGGACAGCTTTACTTGGGCTGTTTATCATAACTGTATTATCTTTAATAACCTTATATAAAGGACAATTAACCAAGGATAGAGTGATAATATGAAGAAATACTCCTATTTTGATAGATTTTCCTATAAAGTTCCTTCATTTATAGGAACATTACTATTAGTCTTTGTTTTAATATCTATATATTTAATAGGGATGATTTTCTTTCCTTTTAATTTATTTATTCAGTCTCCTAGCTTTATTTCCAAGTATGGACAAGATAATAACTTAATATTTCAAGGGGAGCTCTTTCGATTGATAACTGCTATGTTAATCCATGCAAATATAGTTCACTTATTATCGAATATTCTTTTTCTAATAATTTTTGGAATAAGGCTTGAGGAGATAAAATCCAGCTGGGAAGTTATAATTACATTCATAATTGGGGGATTAATTGGTAATTGTGCATCTATTTTCTGGCTCTTTTTTTCTATTAACTTTATCTCCTTAGGAGCATCAGGAGCCGTATTTGCCCTTTTAGGGGCTATTTTTTACTCAATTCCAAAAAAATCAAAATATGAACGGAGAAAAATTATTTATCTTCTGATAATTTTTTTCTTAATAACCATTGGTAATGATACAAATGTTATAGCACATTTTTTTGGATTTCTGGGTGGTATTTGTTCTTCTATTCTTCTATCCAGAATTTTAAAGAAATAAAATTTGATTGGAATTTATTGATATTAATCTAATTCTGCTAGGAATTCACAATAGGGATGCCCACTAGCTTGACAATTGATTTCACGAACACTAACATCATCCTCCACTAAAAGATCCAAACGTCCATTTATAAACCCAGAGAGAAAATCATCTAATGCGGTCACTTTTGGAGGTTTTTCTACTCCTGGAAATAATGCTGAAAGGTCTACTGTGGATAAATCTATACCTGATGTAGCAGCACTTTCCCAAATTTTAAATTTAGCTGATTCATCATTGATAACTTCAATTGTAACATCAGCATGTATTTTACTTTGAATAAGGGAATTTAAATAGTATTCTAATACTTCACACGCCTGTGTAAACTCCATTGGGAATGAATAACCTAGATTCCGACGCTGCATTATTCTGCTGATACTTCCTACATCTTCTAACATTTGACCATAATGCTGACCCGCATATGCTAATAGTGTGGAATTAAATGGATCAGAAAACTTTAATGAAGTCAAAATGTGCTGAAGAACAGAGATATGAATATAATCACCAGTTCCAGGTCTCATAATTCGGCGATATAGGATTGAGTCAAACATGTGACGAGATATATTCGCTAAGGACAATTCAAATCTTAATCGATCAGTTTCACTGAAGAATTCTTTTGTTTCTATCTTTCTAGGTGAGTAATGATCGGTTTCCTCACCTAAGCGTATCTCAAATTCACAATGGTCATGACCTAATCCACAACACTTTGTTTCAACTACAGCTGCCTTTTCACCAAGAGTCACTTCCATGAGTCCAGCAACTTCTCCAGCAAGGAATCCACACACATCTTGTCCAATATCAGTATTCATAACAGCATGAGCAGAACCATAGACATGTAGTTTGGCATGATAATCAGAAAATTGTTCAAAGGTAATATCTGAGGCTACATTTGATGCTAATTGATTAGGTCCATAGAGAATCTTCAAACCCTTTAATATTTCTTTGAATCGTTCTTTCATTCGGAGAGTACCCATTATTTTAGGATTATATCGATGGATCCATGATTGTGCAGCACCAAATTTACCTGCAAGTTCACCAGATCGGAATAAATACCCCTTGGCTGTTGGGTTAATAGCTAGAAGCGAGGTAACAATGGATTGGAGATGTCCAATGTGAACATAATCACCTACAGTAGGCCTAGTTACCATCTCTAACTCTTCAATATTTAGAAGGCGCTCCGAAACCGTTATTATGGATAGTTTTCTCCAACGATCACGATCTGCTTCACTCGCCTTTATTCCTGCTTCAATAAGCTTATTAAACAAATAATTGAACAGATCATATTGATCAGGGGAAAACATCCCTGCAGGTTCAGTTGTTTCCACTGTAAAACTTGAGAACATAGATGCAGCCTGTTGAGCTGTCAAAACAATTTCATCGTTATATAAAACATGTGGGACATTACGTACGCCATATTTTGTTGAAATCGCAGGATTTTCACTTGTATCTAT
>JAEOUE010000067.1 GCA_016839515.1 Candidatus Hodarchaeum mangrovi | reverse complement strand
ATTATTTATAATTTAATAACACTAGAAGAAGCAGGTTTAAATCTGGATAAACTCCCGTTTTCAATTCGTGTACTGCTAGAAAATATTTTAAGGAATTTTGATGATAATATAATAACCCTTGACGATGTAAATACAATCGCTAACTGGCCTACAGGAGTGAATGAAGCTTCTATCCCGTATATGCCAGCACGAGTTCTGCTCCAAGACCTTACAGGAGTACCTTTAATTGTTGATATGGCCGCAATTCGTGAAGCAGTTGCAATAAATGGAGGAGATCCAGATATGATCAATCCCATTAATCCAGTAGATTTGGTAATTGATCACTCTGTCCAGGTTGATTATTATGGTTCACCTCATGCGTGTCATTTAAATCTCGAAAAAGAATATGAACGTAATAAAGAAAGATATTACCTTATTAAATGGGCACAACAATCTTTTGGCAACACTAGAATAGTTCCTACGGGCTCGGGTATTTGCCATCAAGTAAATTTAGAATATCTTGCCTCTACAGTCATTCAAAGAGACTTTAAAGGTGAATTAACAGCTTTTCCTGATACATGTGTGGGAACAGATTCTCATACTCCAATGGTGAATGGAGTTTCAGTGATTGGATGGGGAGTCGGTGGAATTGAAGCAGAAGCTGTGATGCTTGGTCAACCATACTACATACCTCTTCCTGAAGTTGTGGGCATTAAACTAACAGGATCATTACCAGAGGGAGCTACAGCAACTGATCTAGTACTTACAATCACAGAAATGTTAAGAAAAAGAAATTTGGTAGGAAGATTTGTAGAATATTTTGGTCAAGGGTTATCTAATCTCACAGTCCCTGATAGAGCAACTATTAGTAATATGAGCCCAGAAATGGCGATAACAATCGGATTTTTTCCAATTGATGACCAAACATTAAAGTATTTAATCCTAAGTGGAAGAGATGAAAAACATGTTAATTTCATTGAGAAATATGCACGGCAACAAAAACTATTCAGAACAGATAAGACACCTGATCCTGAATTCAATCACGTTTTAAACCTCGATTTAAGTACCATTAAACCTTCGATTGCGGGCCCACTTAATCCAGAAGAACAGGTTACTTTAGAACATTCGAAAGAACGATTAAATAAATATTTGAAAGATCATGCATTATCACTTAATCGTGAAAAGATTTCTACCTCTGTGATGATTAAAGACAAAAAGTTGACCTTAAACGAAGGAGATTTAGTAATTGCAGCAATTACCTCTTGTACTAACACCTCAAATCCCTCTGTGATGATCGGGGCAGGATTATTAGCTAAAAAAGCTGTTGAACATGGATTAACTGTAAATCCTTTGATTAAAACAAGCCTTGCCCCAGGATCAAAAGTAGTTACTGATTATTTGAATGATTTGGACTTAACAAGATATTTAGACATATTGGGATTTAATTTAGTTGGTTACGGGTGTACAACTTGTATTGGAAACAGTGGGCCTTTATTAGAACCTATAGAAAAAGCAATCACTGAGAAAGATATGTATGTATGTTCAATCTTGAGTGGGAATCGAAATTATGGAGGACGGGTACATCAATTAACACGAGGTAACTTCCTAGCGTCACCTATACTAGTTGTTGCATATGCACTCGCTGGGACGATGAACATCAATCTAACAAAGGATCCACTTGGTCAGTCTAAAGAAGGAAAACCAGTGTATCTAAAGGACATATGGCCTACAAATGAGGAGATCAAACAAGCAGTCAAAAATGGAATCAGTCCTGAAATGTATAAGAAAGAATATTCCGTTATTGCAAAAGGTGATGCTAATTGGCAGGCTTTAGAAGCTCCTAATACAACTTTATTCCAATGGGATCCTGATTCAACATATATACGAGCACCTCCCTTTTTTAATCAATTCAAACCTGGTAAAATTAAACCTAGTAACGTAAAGGGGGCAAGAGTACTATTAACTCTAGATGATAAAGTATCAACTGATCATATTTCTCCAGCAGGTTCAATTCCAAACGAAAGCCCTGCAGGTAAATACCTTATTTCAAAAGGGGTGAATAAATCAGACTTTAACACCTATGGCGCTCGTCGTGGAAACCACGAAATAATGATGAGAGGAACATTTGCTAATGTTAGGGTTAGAAATCAATTGACACCCAATAAAGAAGGATATTGGACTATTTATCACCCAAAGAACGAATTAACTAGTATCTATGAGGCAGCAGAGAAATATATGAAGAATAATATACCTACAATAATCTTAGGGAGTTCCCTCTATGGGGTGGGTTCAAGTCGTGATTGGGCTGCAAAAGGACCAGCATTACTAGGAGTAAAAGCAGTAATTGCGAAGAGTTTCGAGAGAATCCATCGTTCAAATCTAATTGGAATGGGGATTCTACCACTAGAATTTGAAAAAGGAGAAGGTTGGAGAGAGCTGGATTTAGATGGGACTGAAATCTATGATATCGAAGGATTAGACAACGGGATTACAATAAAAAAACAATTAAAAGTTATAGCAAGAAAAAAAGATAGTTCTACTGTCGAATTTTTTGTTACAGCACGGCTTGATGCACTTATTGAAATAGAATATTATTTACATGGAGGTATATTACCTTATCTTGTAACTGATCTACTTAGGTGACCCCTATCTTAAATTAATTTCTTTTTTCTTACCCTTTGTTAAAATAGTAAACATAACCCTAAATCATTTTTAAGCAATTAATTTAAAAATTTCGATTAATAACCATAATTTCATGAAAATCAAATTGGTAAAGTACTCATCAACTTTTTCAATTATCTTATTCATTTTTTTTCTAAATTTCCATTTATTTGAAGTTCATGGAGATCAAACGGATAGAATATTATTACAAGAAGGGCATATAAACATCGATAAAGTCGAATTGATGCCAAATCTCCCTACACCATTTAAAATGAGAGACTGGCGACAAGTTGCAATGGATTATGATTCATTTCTTTTTAATTTCTCAATATCTGGGGAATATTTACCTTTAATAAGTTGGGATAAACGATGGTTGAATTTCGATCGAGATTCTTTTTACCTTCCTTCTTATGTAGGTGTGTCAATTTCAGATGAAGCCATAAATGGGTTAGCTGCTGTTGTTGGAGCTACTCTCGTTGGAATAAACAAAAGTTATCAAAATGGACATAATTGGGTATTAATGTGTGAAAATTGGTACAATATTGAATCAGGGGAATATCTTTATTTAAATAACCGATATGCATCTACAGGTGGAAGTTTTTGGTATGAGCTTCTTCCATCTCTTCTATTTTACCAGTTAGCAGATTTATATCCAGAAACTGGGGAATTTCAAACTGAAGCTCGAGGTATTGCAGATCTGTGGTATGAAGCATGTAAAAATATGGGAGCTAAACTAAATCCTTGGACAATTCCGAATTTCTATTATACTGCGTTTGATTTTAGCATTATGAATCCAATATACAACGGTTTTTGGCGTGAACCTGATGCAGCTGCAGCTGTTGCTTGGTTAGAATATATAGCATACATTAAATGGCAAAATTCAAAATATCTCTCTGGAGCAAAATGGTGTTTAGATTATCTTGAAGAAATAGCATTTAATCCTCTGTATGAAATCTTACTACCTTATGGAGCTTATATTGCAGCTCGAATGAATGCAGAACAAGGAACCACATATGATGTCCAGAAAATAATTAATTGGTGTTTTGGACCTGCAAATGCACGATATGGATGGGGAGTCATAACAGAAACATGGGGAGGTTACGATTGTCATGGATTACATGGAAGTATCACTGATGGAGGTGGTTATGCATTTACGATGGGGACTTTTCAAAATGTTGGGGCTCTTGTTCCACTTGTTCGTTATGATGCACGCTTTGCTCGAGCAATTGGTAAGTATGTGTTGAATGCTGCAAATGCAGCGAGACTTTACTATGGAAATGGGGTTGATTCTCAGCATCAAGACAGTGAGGATTGGATAGAAAATTATGACCCGAATTATTGTATAGCTTATGAAGCACTTAGGAAGGAATGGGGTGGTATAACTCCCTTAGCAACTGGAGATGTTAATCGAAATCGATATCAAAATCAAATAGGCCCAACTAACCTTGGTTTATATGGTTCTTCTCATGTAGGAATCTTTGGAGGGATTATTTCCCCCACAAATGATGAAAAAATCCTTCAACTTAACTGTTTAACTACTGATTACTATCATGATGTTGCTTATCCCACTTATCTTTATTTTAATCCATATAATATAGAAAAGTTAGTCGAAATTGAAGTCGGAGTAAGCGAAAAAGATCTCTATGATGCTACCACTAATAGCTTTGTAGCAAATAGTGTTTCAGGATTGACTTCCTTCATTATACCTAATAATTCTGCAAGTATAATTGTAATAGTTCCATCAAATGGGATAATATCATATGAAGATGGCAAAGCATTTTTGAATGGTATTATTATCGATTATTCTTGTGATGAAATACTAAATCCTCCAGTAACTGAAACAACAGTCACTAGTACTGAAGAAAGGTTAACAGGATCAGTATCAACAACCATAAACCGAGCTTGGATTATAGAGCACACAGTCCAGATTGGGATTGTAATCAGTATTATTCTTGCTTTCTCTGGGATCCTAGCATTTATTCTTAAGAAAAAATTCTTTTAATATCATAAATCTGTAAATAATAAAAATTACCTTTGATACTACTTGAAAAATTTAATAAAAAGGTAATTTTCTATTTTATATAGAAATCTAAGAAAAAGAAAGAAAAAAAAGAGAAAAATAAACTTTTTTAATATCGATCTTGGGAACGTGAATCATATCGTCCCCTAGATGATCCTTTACGATCACGATCACGGTCACGACGACCTCCTCCGTAGGAAGATCTTCGATCGCCACCGTAGGACGATTTTCGTTCACCGCCACCACCATAAGACCGTCTACCATATTTACGGCGAGGATCCTCAACTCGTTCTTCAGAACGATTGTTCTCCGTATCTACTTCGTCAAAACTTGTGGAGTCTTCTGAAAGTTCTCCGAATTTTCCTTTTGAAAGACGAAGTGAATTTTGAAATACATTTGCAAAACCATTGGACAATTTATAGACTTTATCGATTTCTAACATATCTATGTCTTCATTCCAGAGAGTTAAGATGATATTTCCTGAATCATCAGCTACTCGGAAGTCACAAACTCTATGTGTTTCTCCTGAGCGATTTGAAATTTCTCTTTCATCATTTTTTTCGATTACTTGAAAAACTACATTTAAATGCTTCTCAAGGGGTTGAACAGACCCAATTTTAACATCATGGGTTTCATATTCTGTATTTTCATATGACATATTATACACTTCTATTTATCAACGAATAGACCCTTTTTCTATAGGAAAGTAAAAATTATTCTCAGAATTCATGGTTTCTCGCTCAATAGATACAATGAAGATAAGTATATGTCCAGATCAGCTAATTCTACTTCCAAGAAAATGATATGGTCCTGTGTAACCCTTCTTTTATAATGTTTAAAGATTTTTTTAGTTTGAAAAAATTCTTGATAGAAAAGGCAAACTCAGAAATAGTAAGTCCTTTATTGAAGAATTTAATGATAATTTGTCTAAATTAATTGGTATTTTGCACCAAATCAGAAAGAATAACGACATCAAAAGAGGCTTTGAACACTAATATTACCAAAGTACTAGTCTTCCTCAAAATATTATTAGATAAATGAATAATTTATTTTCTACAAATATATCTTAAATAACTATTTAAAATTCTTTATCTTCTATCTTTGATTATGAAAATACTTCTTATTGAACCCCCAAAGAAGTTTTGGTTTGTCATGGGTGAATATTTACCTCCTCCCTACAATCTCCTCCTTCTAGCTGCAGTCATTGAAAAAGAATTTCCTGAAATCAATGTGAAAGTTATTGACTGTCAAGCAAATAGGCTGGATTGGGAAAAAGTTAAAAGAAAAATTAGACAAGAAGATCCAGACATTGTAGGGTCGGGGAGTCATGCAACCTGTAATGTATACAAAACAATTCGTACTCTTGATTTAGTTAAGAAGATCAACCCACAAATAGTAACTATAGCTGGTGGAAATCATTTTACAATGTTAGATAAAGTTACTCTCCAAGAGTATCCTTTTATAGACATTATTGTGCGGTATGAAGGAGAAAAAGCTTTGGTTGAGTTACTAAAGTATTATAGTGCAAATGAAACATCGAAAAAAGGATTAAAAGCAATAAAAGGTATTTCATTTATGGAAAACAGAATTTAACACTTTATATAATATCTGGTTTTGAAGAACATGATTCTCTTTTATTAAATCTAGGTAAATTTAAAACTGGAAAATCTTGTCTCTATATTAATAAATTAGATGATGTTGATCAGAATATCTTACAAGAACTCATTAAAAAATCAATAGCACACACACGCAATCAAACTATCTAATAACTTTAGCTTTAGTTTAATGATTGATAAGAATTTTTTTTTATTCTTGTAAAAAGAAGAGATGATGATTTTCTTACTCCTAGAGTTCCAAAATCAATCTTTAGCTAATAAGATGGTTTACTTCCAGCAACGAAGTTTAATAATATGTCAATTTTACCAATTAGTAAGTAGATCTACATAAATCTTCCCACTTTATAAAATTAAACCATTCCTAATTCAGTTTGCCTATAGATTGATTTTCAACGGTTTTTAAGATTAATTTTACCACTTTAAGTACAGTATGAAGTGTTTTATCAATGAAATCCTTTTCGGGGTTATAGGCTGTGAGAGCTGCAGCTTTAATCTGAATATTATCACCAATTATCTTAATAGCTTCCTCCATTTCATGTAGAAAAAGCCCTTCAGGTGTAGGAAAGTCAACACCAGGAGCTACTGAAGGATCAAACACATCTATATCTATAT
>JAEOUE010000066.1 GCA_016839515.1 Candidatus Hodarchaeum mangrovi | reverse complement strand
GCTTTAATCTGAATATTATCACCAATTATCTTAATAGCTTCCTCCATTTCATGTAGAAAAAGCCCTTCAGGTGTAGGAAAGTCAACACCAGGAGCTACTGAAGGATCAAACACATCTATATCTATATGGAGATAAACTTGTTGAGTTTGTGACTTAAGTTCTGTTAACTTTGGTAGAAGACCATTTCGTATTCCTCTCTTCTTCAATATATTATTTTCAACAACAAGAACCTCGGTACTATCTAGAAGCTTACGTTCTTCGGGATCCAAATCACGTGCTCCAATGTGCAATATACAAGACTCTTGAATCGGATGCATATTCTCAATTATAGCATTTATATCATGAAAACACTGACCAGTTGCAATGGCTAACCCCATACCGTCAAGAAACCCACTTGGGGATGTTTCTGGAGTATTGAAATCTCCATGAGCATCTAACCAGATTATACCTGGTTTTGGTTTATCAAATCCTGCTAATGTACCTAGACATGTATTACAATTTCCTCCTAGAATAAAAGGAAAAAAACCTTCTTTTAATACTTTTTTAACAACATTTCCCAATGTATTATTTAAACTAGCAATGGTTTCTAATTCACGCTTATATTGTTTTGAAAGTCGTATTCTTTCAACCTTTACTTGATAGCCTTGATCTTTCAAATTCTGATCGATTCCTGCGTTTAGAAATCTGATGGGTCCCTTTCCCATACCAATATCTTCCTTTCCCAAGTGAAAGGGAACTTGAATGAGAGCGATCTTCAAATCTTTGTAACCTTCAAGTTTAATATAATTATCTCCATTTCTTTACGGTTTTATAATGGCTTTCATAACTCTTAGATGCTCAACATCATCTAAGGCTGTTGCAGCTTCTTCTAATGAATACTCACGACTAATAGTGTTTTTAAAAGGATATGTTGTAGAATATCGTTTAATTAAATCAACCGCTAAATAGAAATGGCTAAAATCACTACCCCAAGAACCTTTTATTGTTAAATGTTTCTTATTAATGTCTAAATGCGGATTGATTGTCACATCTCCCGCATTTGTATATTGTCCAACAATGGTATATGTTCCCCCGTCCCTAGTCATTTCTAATCCTTCTTTAACTGCTGTAGGTACACCCGTTGCTTCAATAGTTATATCAGCACCCCGATTATACGTATGTTCAAATACCTGTTTGACTCGAGCTTCTGGATCAAAATCCATTATGTTAATTGTTGTATCAATCCCAAAATAATCAGCAATCTTCAACCGATGTCCAGGACCTCCAATCATAATAACATGAAACGCTCCACTCAATTTTGCTAATAATCCAGCCATTAAACCAACCGGTCCTGATCCTTGAATAACAACTGTATCCCCTAGTTTGATTTCAGATCGCTGAATTGCATGAATGGCAGTGGGTAATCCACACCCAGCAGCTATAAATGTTTTCATGAATTCATTATATGGAAGCTTAATTATCTTGACACCTGGTTTAAGATAAATATATTCAGACCAACCTCCTAAGAGTCCTTCTTTTGATGAATAAGTTATTCCGTATACTTTTCTTTTAGGACAACGGGTACTTGTCTTTGCGACAAGACAGTACCAGCAATTATTACAGGTCTCATGAACATCTAAGAATGTAATTGGATCCCCTTCTTGGAGTACTTTGCCCTCAATATCATAAATATCACCATTCAACTCTTCTATGGTTCCAGTAGAGACATGTCCTGGAATGATTGGATAGGGAACATCAGCTAAATGCCCTTTCTGAAGATGTACATCTGTTCCACAAACTTCAGAATAAGCAGTTTTTACAAGCGCAGCTCCTGATTCTAAACTCGGGTAAGGGTGTTCCTGCAATTCAATTTTTCCATTTTTTTTCATTATGACTACTTTTACCATTAATCAACTACCTCAAAATATTGTTGGATTAAATCCTTTTAAACGTATTCGCAATTCTTATTATTATTTTTTATTTCAGATTAAGATTATGTCCTAAAGTCATGTTATAGCTTAAAATAAGTATTAATCCAAATGTAAATAGGCTTAGATTATTTATCAAGGAGAACAGGGTTAAAAAAGATAAACTAATGATAGTTCCTAAAGGAAGTCTGATATTTCAAGAGATTAATACACATACATTGATATTTTTTCTTCAGAAATTCTTCATACAGTATAGTGAAAGAAAATATGTGTTATCAACTGTTTGCCTATTTTAAGACCCATCATTTCTCAAAATTAACTGGAATTTCATTTTGAAGTTAAGAAATATTGTATTTTTAACTTTAAGCAGTGATTTTCGAATATTTTAAACCAAACGTTGTTATTTTTTCATTTTTTATACTGTTAAATTAACATTCAGATTCTACTATTCCGATAAGATGTGCCTTTTATAGGCACTTAATATTTGCAGTACATATATTTTGATTTCCAATACTCTTCCAAAGACAGATGATTTTCATGATTGAAGAATCACTCCTTCAAAAATGGCAAACCGAATATAAAAAAGGGTTTTCAAAACCACTTATTCTGTTTGCTTTACAGGAGGTTGGAAAAAGTACTGCATTCCCTCTAATCAAAAAAATAGTTGAATTATCTAAAGGACAAATAACGATTGTTGGATCTAATATCTATCCAATGCTCAAAAGTCTTGTTGATGAGAATTTAATTGAAAAAGATGAGGAATTAAAATATTATCAACTTACTCAGAGTGGTAAGGAATTTTTACTCCACCTAGGATATTCATTAACTGAATTTACACAGATGTTGCTAAATATAACTGAGAAAAATACAAATTAAGGAGAATGTGACTAATATGGAAATTAAAAAAACATCTAATTCGATATTGGGGTATATAAAGTCGATTAGCAAACTTCTTCCATATTCTGAATCACAAAAAGCTCCTGTATTGTTAGAACTACAAGAAGATGTTCGAATCGCAATGGAGTCATCAGATAAGAGACCTCCTTCGGTAGTATTCGGAGTACCGACAGAAGTTGCTCGAAATATAAGTATCAGCTATGATTGGGGGACAACACCAGCACGATGGACGATTAGAGTTCTTGCATCAATTATTGATTTTTCAATCATTATTGGTTTATTCGTGTTTTTTGGTTTCACCCGTATTATTCTTTCTGATTTTCAGCTTGATGCTTTAAAATGGCATGATCTTAACATTCCATTTGGCTTCTTCTTTATTAGTATACCAATATTTGGCTTTATACTTGTTTATTTCATAGTTTGTGAATATGTGTACTCTACTACAATAGGAAAAAAAATATTAGGTTTGCTGGTCGTTGACGAATCTGGAATCAAAATTACTTGGACTCAGTCTTTTATTAGAAATATTACAAAAGTCCCATTTCTTACTTCATTTCTCCCTTTCGATTTTTTCCTAGGAATATTATCAGAGAAAACTCGTGGGCGACAGCAAAGAGTCCTTGATTTTATCGCAGGTACCATCGTTGTTAAACAAAGTAAAAATATAAGATAAGGTGTTTTCATGGGATTACTAGCTAGTTTAAAGATTGTTAAACGCTCTTTGACCCGGAGAAAAACAAAGAATCTAAGTGCAATTCTTGCAATTACCTTAGGTGTCACCTTAATGGTCGGAATTCAAATCACTACCGACACCTTAGAGAATGCATTTCTTACAAGCCTTCTCATTCGTGAAGGGGAAGTAGATATTCGTGTTTCAAACGCAACAGGAAGTTACCTCTCCACTGCGGATGAAACTATTATTTCGTCCTTAGCCCCTGATGCGTTAGGTGTGATGCCTGAATTGAAAACTTATGGGCCAGCTCTGGTTGGATCACAATTTGAACCGTCAATTTCTATGGCAGGCATTCCGCTAAATTATCCAAGTGTCTTTGGTTCATTTTTTGACTGGATTTCAGGAGAGGAATTGGATATAAATGACTATTTAATTGATAATAAAAGTGCTTTGATGTCAAGTTCCTTAGCAGAAGATTTAGGATTGAACAAATCATCAGCCCTCCCAATAACTCTGAATACAGAGTTTAATAATTTATCTCTTGTAATGGTTATAAATGAAACAACAGGTCTCCCTATAATAAACATCACAACAGGATTACCGATTTTTACTGTAGAATTTAACACACTGAGAGTTAATATCTCTATAGGTGGAGTTTTTGATTCCAATCGTCCTGGAATAGGAGCATCTTATCGAGGGGTTTTATTTTCGATCAGAGCGTTACAGGATTGGCTGAGTTTAGAAGATATAACTCGAAATCATGATATCATAGGTAATTATTTAATTTCGTACCAAGAAGATCATTTCAATAACGCTATTGATGAAGAGCTTCTGCAAGCTAAGTTTGACGCTTTAGAAGCAGCTATTCCAACTAAATATATTAATGGCCAGGAAATTAGAGTATATAATCTTGATTCAGCTCGACTAGTCTATTATGGAATAATTGAATTAATTTTCAATCTTATGTCATCATTTTTAAATGTACTAGGACTCCTTATAGTCATAACAGGCATTTTATTGATCACAAATGTTCAATTAATGAGTGTAGAGGATCGCGAATTTCAAACAGGGGTAATGAGAGCCGTAGGGGAAAAACGAAGTGGGATTTTTCGTTCAATGTTTCTTGAGACTATCTTTCAAGGAGTATTTGGAGGAATTTTTGGCCTGGCGGGTGGATTGATCTTTGGACAAATAGTTGCCTTATATTTAGTTTTTCTATTTGCATCAGGTAGTGCAAGTGTTCAACCCATAGTTAAAGAATATGTAATCATTTTTTCAGTTATCATCGGTGTAACTTTAGGAATTATAACAGGACTACTTCCAGCATTAAGAGCAAGTCGTGTAAATATAGTTGAGGCGTTGAGGGGAATTAAAATCAGTTTTGAAGAACGATCAGGCAGAAATTTCGCTCTAATCGGAATTCTTCTTACGTTATTAGGTCTAGTTTTCCTTCTTACTAATGGAGTTTTAAATGATGAATTTCAGTATATCTGGGAAACAGCTGGCTGGGATTCTGTCGAAGAATGGGAAAACTTACTTGTAGGATTCGGATTCCTTTCAATAGGACTCGGGATTATCATTTCACGCTATATCGATCGATCCAAAGCATTTAATATGACTGCTCTTATAATATGGACAATCCCTGTCTTTATGTTTGTCGTAGCCATGGGAGAAGGCTGGATCGCAGATTTATCAGGTAATGCAATTAATCTCTTAATTATTAGCATCGTTGAAATTGTTTTGGGGTCTGTTATGCTAGTTGGTATGAATCTTTCTCCCCTTATGAGGATTTTAAGAGGAAGTTTGATAAAAATAAGTGGGGTAAAAGGAGTGGCTCAGGTTGCTCCAGCGCTTATTTCTTCCCATAAGACCAGAAGTACACTAACTTTTGCTATCTTTGCAGTTGTTTTAACACTTAATGTCACAGTTGCATCTTTAGTTGCAACAAATATAGATAGTAGTATTGGCCAATCCGAATCTGATTCTAGAGGAATTGATCTGTATGTTAAGCTGAGTAAGAAGGAAATAATTCTTGAAAATACTTCTTATACAGATGAGTTATATAACTTAGACTCAAGTATAACTGATGTTATTGGAATGAAGACTTTTTCGACCCGCACGGATTGGACTAAATTCTTAGCGACAAAAAATCCTCAATCTCCTGAATTTAATCCACAGGAACATCTCCTGCCGATTGGATACATTGAACTCCGTTCAGAACAGATCCGAGGGGAAGCCCAAGATTATTCTGATGATAACTGGAGATATGATTCTTATCTAGGAGTATTACCCGATGGTATTCGTCCACCAGGAATGCCAACATCAGCTATGGGGTTTGCTTCTGCGATTAGTTCCGACTATTCAGATGAAGAACTCCTAGAACTTTCAAAGAAATCATTTGATGCATTTTTTAATTCATCATACTCAATGTCAGCTTATAATATTACGTTTGACTTAGCAACTTTATCTGATACTGATTTTACTGATTTTGATCTCTCTCAAACTTTAGATGATATAGAAGTATTGACTATCAATGGAACACCCATCAAGAATCCAATTGTATTCACTGATTCATTCATCCTTCCAGTTGGTATGCAAATCTTCGTACCCATGAATATCTCGATGTTTGGTTTTCCTAATTATCAACCATTCACAATTGGAGGTGCCTTCGACTCGAATCGTGCCGGAGGCTTTCCCTTATCTTCAAGTGGATTTAGAAGTGGATTTTCAGGCGATTTTAGTAGTACACTTGGGAATATTTACATCCCAGAGAGATTTTCTAAATATACAAACTTTTTTGGTGAAGCTAATGGAATTTCACCCATTTCAAGAGCTCCAAACCAATTTGATACTTATTTGATAAAAACAAGTTATTCATTAGATGATCCAGTGATTAAGGATCTAGCCATAAAGATAGAGGAGTTTACAAATACTCAAGATGAAGGATATCGAAAACTTGTTGACGATAATTTCATTGTTGCTACAGCTACTACTCTTTATTCTAAAATTGCTGAAGAACTAGAAATGATGACACAAATGACTTCATTCCTTGAAATTTATGTTAATTTTGGATTAATCATTGGTGCAGTAGGAATGGCGGTAATTTCAGTTCGTAATGTTGCAGAGAGAAAACGTGAGATTGGAATGATGCGTGCAATTGGATTTCCTCGTTTTCAAGTAATGCTGTCAGCTTTATTAGAGTTATTTGTGCTAGGTTTCGTTGGACTGTTTATTGGAGTTGTAAATGGACTTATTGTTAATCTTGGATTCGCAAATATGATGGGTGTTTCAATGGTAATCCCGTGGAATACTATCATAACCTATCTTTCATTTATTACCTTTATAGGTTTACTTGCAGGAGCAATTCCAGGTTGGGTTGCAAGTAGAATACCTGCTGCTGAAGCTCTTAGATATGTAGGATAAAATGGTGATCTAAAAATGTCATATGGTGAGATAATAGAACTAGAGGGTATACGTTTTCGTCTGATTGACGATTCCGAGACAATTCTCAAGATTCGAAGATTGCATAAACGATACAATGAAGGAAAGTCAAATGAAGTACACGCACTTCGTGGGATAGATTTAGACGTTAAAAAAGGGGATATGATGGCAATTATGGGGCCATCTGGATGTGGAAAGACAACACTCTTAAATATGATCGGACACCTTGATTACAACTCTGGAGGAGAGATCATAATCGATTATCTGGACACAAACAAGCTTTCAGATTCTGAAATGACTGCTTTCAGAAGAGATAATATTGGTTTCATTTTCCAGCTATTTAATTTATTCCCATTTTTAACTGCTGTTGAAAATGTAGAGACCCCTTTATTATTAAAGGATATCCCTTCAGGAGTAGCTAGAGAACAAGCTAAAATGTTACTCCGGGATTTAGGTATGGGCGATCGACTATATCATTATCCATTGGAGCTTTCTGGCGGTCAACAGCAAAGAGTTGCCATTGCACGAGCCTTAATTAATAATCCTGCTATTATTCTAGGAGATGAGCCTACAGGGGACCTAGATAGTTCAACAAGTGCTGAAGTTATGAAATTATTTAGACGAATCAATCAAATGAACCAACAAACATTCATCTTAGTCACTCATAATCGATGGATTGCGGAGAAATGTGATTATATAATCCACATGGTAGATGGAAAAATCTCTCATGTTGAAAATGGCCCATTCATGGAGGATTAAAAATGAAAGTTTATACAGCTGCTTTGATTAATAAACCCTCGCGACGATTAAACAGAGAATTGGGAAATAAAATTAGCTCAGAGTTAAAGAATGCGATTTCAGCAAAAAGTTCCCAGATAAGTACTCAGGAACTGAATACTTTTCTATTTGTTTCAGGAACAAGAAATAGCCATTTTAATCCTGATATTGTAGAGAAAGTGGAAAAAGGAAAATTAAAACGCATTTTTAATGATTATTACAAAAAAAATGAATCTCGTTTTCAAAGGTACTTGAAAAAAAATCAAGAGCTTCATGAAACTTCTCAAATAATAAAGAATTTTGTTCAAGAAATTGAGCCAAGGTTGGGTAAAAGATTAGGGTCGAATCTTGAGAAGCTGCATATTGAATTACCAAAAGAGTTTAGAAATATTAGTAGTAAAAGCTTTATTACAGTCTGGGATATGGAGGAAATTCAAGAGTACCGCTTTTTTCTCTCAGGATTCGATTTTCCATTTTTCACTGGATATACACAGAAAAATATGAAGATTGATAGTCTTGTTGATAAATTATTGATCATTAATTTCTTTATGAATTTTTTAACACCTTCACTTCAACGATTTATTAACATGAAATCAGTTTTAGTAAGATTGGAAGATGAGATTAAGAAAACACATTATCGAAGCTCAGATGAAAGGTTACAGGAAAAATTTGAACTTTTTTTGCGGATTTTGGTTGCTAAACTCTCTGCATTAGAGGAAGTAGATAATCAAATCTATAGAATATTCAATCTTTTTGAAATCCCTAAAATGATTATAACACAATACAATCTAAAGAGTGACTTTCAAGATATTAATACAACAATTGCTACAATTTCAGATCAAATTAACGAAGGAAAAACTCAGCTCCATGAACTTAGTGAGTTAATTCAGCGATGCCAGAAATGCTTCAGAGATTATCTTGATGAAACTGTTAATGGAGTAAAGATAGCAGAATCAACACGTGAATTTATTACTCACCTTAAGTCTATTAGTAGAATAAGTATTGATCTTTTTGTTGAAGCTGAATCACTAAAAATGTGGTCTGATTTTTTTGGTTCTGATATACCCTTCTTTAGTTTTAATGTACAATTGATTGATCAGGGTGATGAAGGACCAGTTAACATTGATAAAGACGTAATCTTGGCTGTTAGAGGTCTTTTTAAAAATTATAACCTAGGACGCAATACTGTGTATGCACTTCGGGGTGTTAATCTCGATATTAAAGAAGGAGAATTTGTTGCAATCGTAGGAAGTTCAGGGGCTGGTAAAACGACCCTTTTAAACTGCATGGCCAGTTTAGATTCTCCTGATCATGGAAAAGTGTATTTCCGAGGTAAAGATTTACATAAAATGAAAGATTCTGAAAAATCCGAAGTTAGATTGAAGCATTTCGGATTTATTTTTCAAAGCTATGCGCTGCTTCCCCATTTTAACACTAAAGAAAATATTGCACTTCCAGCAGACTTGGCAGGAAGATTAAATACTGAGTTAAAGAAAAGGATAGAGGGTCTTCTCCGTGGTGTTGGGATTGATCAACAAGCAGGTCAATTTCCTGCTCAATTAAGTGGAGGTCAGATGCAACGAGTTGCAATTGCACGCGCATTAACTAATCAGCCATCCATTATTTTTGCTGATGAACCAACAGGTGATTTAGATTCTGTTACAGGAACTCAAGTGATGGAATTGTTAAAGAATTTTCATGAACACACCAAAACTACTATCGTAATAATCACTCATGAACAAGATATTGCAGCTTATGCCCAAAGACAAATCTTGATGGAAGATGGGATTATCTCTAAACATTAATTTAAAAAAAAATAATCTTTATAGAGATAATCAATTATTTATGCTGTTTATAAGTTCATCTGATATTTTACTCTAGTGTAATAATTTTTTTAAATAAATTATTAAAATTAAGGGAAAATATGCTTAATTTATTTTATCTTACCCGAATTGTGATTTATTTCTGAAAATTTTACCTGAAGAGATAAAAAGCTATTTATCTAATCTCTTCTTTAAGTTGAAGAATAACAAAAATCATTAATTTTATTGTGGAAAAGGATAATGCAACACGATTCAAAGAATGATATATCTATTGTATTATGTGGAGCAGCGGGGCAAGGTATAGCAACTGTAGAGGAACTTCTTACCAAAATTTTGAAAAAATCTGGATTATATGTCTTTTCCACCTCAGAATTCATGTCACGAGTAAGAGGAGGAACAAATTCTACAACTATACGAGTTTCATCACAGCCTGTTCGTGCATACTGCGATCGAATTGATATTTTGATTCCATTAACAAAAGAAGCTGTAGGTCATGTTAAATCCCGTATAACCCAAAATACCTGCATAATTGGAGATGAAAGTTTAATTGGGCAGCATCCATTTAATGGTTGTACTTTTCTAGAGATTGATTTTACGAAGATAGCAGAAATAATTGGAAACCGTATCTATTCAAACAGTGTGGCTATCGGAGTGTTAGCTACTCTCTTTAAGACTGAAAGAAAGCTTATTGATGATATTCTAACAGAACAGTTCCATCAAAAAGGAATCGAGATTGTTCAAAAGAATTTAGAGGCAGCAAATAAAGGAGCTGATATTATCGAAGAAGTTTTAACTAAAAAACCTCTGAATTTAAATCTCAATATTTCTCGTGATCCAAATATTAGTTCAGACTTAATCCTTTCAGGTAGAGACGCAATAGCCTTAGGGGCAATAGCAGGAGGTTGTAGTTATGTGTGCTTTTATCCTATGGCCCCAAGTACCGGGATAGCGTCTTTTATTGCTCAGTATGGGGAAGATTTTGGAATTATTGTCGATCAAAGCGAAGATGAGATTTCAGCAATAAATAAATGTTATGGTGCATGGTATGCAGGGGCTCGTGGATTTGTAACTACTTCTGGAGGAGGATTTGCCTTGATGACTGAGACTATTTCATTAATTGGAGTAACAGAGAGTCCGATGGTTATAAATTTAGGACAAAGACCAGGACCAGCCACTGGAATGCCTACCCGAACGGAGCAAGGTGATTTGCAGCTTGCATTACATGCTGGACATGGAGATTTTCCAAGAATCCTATTAGCTCCTGGATCAATAGAGGAAGCTTTCATTTTAACACAAGAAGCATTTAATTTAGCTGATAAGTTCCAAGTACCTGTAATAATTTTATCAGATCATTATATTGTAAATTCAGCATATAATATATCGGATCTTAGCATTTTAAATCTAACAATACCAAACTATTTCGTAGAAACTGCAGAGGGTTATCAAAGATATGAATTTACAGATAATGGAATTTCTCCAAGAGGAATACCAGGATATGGAAAGGGAATGATTCGAGTAGACTCTCACACTCACACTGAAGATGGTTATATTACAGAAGACGCTTCAATTCGTAACAAATCTGTTGAAAAAATGATGAAAAAGTTAGAAATGATAAAACATGACGCTTTTCCCCCTAAATTTATTGGCCCTTCCGATTACAATATTTTAATGATTGGCTGGGGAAGTAATTATCACATCATTGAAGAAGTACTTGCTGAATTACGCGAGGAAGAGTATTCTGTCGCCTTTCTACATTTTTTACAAGTATTTCCGTTACCAAGAAGCACTCTTTATTACTTGAAGAAAGCTGACAAAATAATAATTATTGAAAATAATGCAACAGGTCAGTTTGCAAATTTAATAAAAGTTGAATTTGGTCATGAAATACCCCATAAAATATTAAAATATAGTGGTTATCCTTTTTCAGTAGAAGAATTGTTAGAAAAGGTACTAGTGATAATTAGAGGTGATTAAATGTCAAAAAAAGGAACAGAATGGGATAGTAAAAACGATCCACACTGGTGCCCAGGATGTGGTAATTTTGGTGCTCTTCGTAGTTTAAAAGAATCTCTGATCGACTTAAATATTCACCCTCAAGATACAGTTTTTGTTACGGGAATAGGACAGGCTGGGAAGTTTTGTCATTTTATAAATGGAAATATCTTGAATGGCTTACATGGAAGATATTTATCAAATGCGACTGCGATAAAAGCAGCAAATCCTCATTTACACGTTATTGCAATCTCAGGTGATGGTTGTACTTATAGCGAGGGTGGTAATCATTTTCTTCATACTATTCGATATAACCCAGATATTGTAAATATTGTTCATAATAATGGTGTGTATGGTTTAACAAAAGGACAGGCCTCTCCAACCAGCGATATCGGATTCATAACCAGCGTACAGAGAGTAGGAGTATATAATGAGCCATTAAACCCTATTGCTATCGCTATTGCCCAAAATGCCTCTTTTGTCTCCCGAGCTTTTGTCGGCCACCCTGAAGAGACAAAAGAAATAATTAAAAAGGCATTAAACCATAAAGGGTATGCGCTAATAGATCTTTTCTCCCCATGTGTCAGTTTCAATCGACTGAATACGTATCAATGGTTCAGAGAGAATACTTACTACCTAGATGAGACTCATGATCCATATGACCAAAAAATGGCTTTAGAAAAAGCCCTAGAGAAGAAAAAATTACCTTTAGGAACCTTTTATATCAATCCTAAACCAACTTATGAACAAAACACTCGTATCTATTCAAAAGATTCTCGCCCTTTATTTCAACGTGAATTGAATAAAGAAGTTTTGATTAAATTAATAAGTAAATTCAGGTAATTATCCCCCAATTTGAAGGAATTAATATGAATTCAAGCGTCTTATCACTCGAAGATGTTCGTCAAAACGCAAAAGAAAAACTAAAGGGGGTTTGTATGGTCTATAAAGACTGTGATGGAGACCCCGGTCGTTTTTGTCAAGGACAACACTATGGACGTCCATTAGGATTCGGTGGAATCGGTTCAGGTGCATCCTTTCATAATAACTGGCTTGCCTTACGAAAAATTAAATTAAACATGAATTTAGTTTCAAATCATTTTGAACCTGAAACCACATTTAATTTTTTTGGTAAAAAGTTAAAGATGCCTATTATGGGGGCCAGTGTTACTGGAGTTAATTCTTTCGGTGGGGATAAAGTAATTACAGAAGCTGATTTCTGTCATGCGACTGTGCATGGATGTAAAGCAGCAGGTACTCTAGGATGGCGTGGTGATACATACACCTATCATTATACAAATAGCAGCTATGGATTAAATGCCATAGAATCTGCAGGTGGTTGGGGAGTCAAAATTGTTAAACCCCGTTCTCAAGAAGAGATTATTAAATTTTTTAAACGGGCTGAAACAATTGGTGCAGCTGCTGTTGGAGTAGATACTGACGGATGTGGTTCCTATATGATGAATAAGCATAATAAACCAGTTTTTCGTAAAAGCGAAGCTGATATTGAAGAATTAGTTAAGGCGACTTCACTTCCAGTCATTATCAAGGGGATTATGAGTTCAGAAGATGCTGTTTTAGCTGTTAACGCGGGAGCTGCAGCTATTGTCGTTTCCAATCATGGAGGAAGAGTGCTAGACCACACGCCTGGAACTGCCGAAGTTTTGCCTCATATAGTCAAAGCAGTTGAAGATGAAAAAGTCATGATTTTTGTAGATGGAGGGATCCGTACAGGTTATGATGTTTTAAAACTCCTTGCCCTTGGAGCTCATGCTGCCTTAATTGGACGAGATATTGTACGAGCTGCCGTTGGGGGAGGTATTGAAGGTGTTCGATTACAAATGGATTATTTACGATCAACACTTTCTAAAGCAATGAT
>JAEOUE010000294.1 GCA_016839515.1 Candidatus Hodarchaeum mangrovi | reverse complement strand
GAAATTCTTCCAGATTTAAACATTTTAGTTGCTTACAAAATTAATAGAGAGACCTTAGAAAAAGCTAAAAAGCTTTCTCATATTCAAGTACCTTGGACTGGAGTTGAATCTTTGGATTTTGACCTTTTAAAAGAATTTTCCAATATTACAGTATCGAATTCTCATTCTAATTCTCTAGCAATTGCAGAACATGCGGTGGCTCTATTCCTAGCAGCTGCTAAACGAATCGTATATTCTGATAGAAAAATGCGGATTGGAGATTGGGGTTCCCGCTATGATGAGAGTGATGGAGTTTGGATTAATCAAAAAATCCTTGGAGTCATTGGTTATGGATCTATTGGAAAACGTGTTGCAAGAATAATGAAACGAGGATTTAATTGTACCATTTATGCAATTAAACGGAGTTTAGAAGAGAATTCTGATCCAGAGGAACTTTGTGACTTTCTTGGTACCATTAATGATCTTTCTAAACTCCTTCGTGAATCAGATTTGATTTTAGTTTCATTGCCCCTAACAAATGAGACTCGAGGTCTATTAGGAGAAAAAGAGCTGAAATTAATAAAAAAAACTGGGATCTTAGTGAATATCTCCCGTGGACCTATAATTGATGAGAAAGCACTTTTCATGCTATTAAAACAAAAAAGTTTTGTTGCAGGAATAGATACGTGGTATAATTATCCTCACTCAAGAGATAGAATAACTGGAATATTTCAAAACTTTGCGTTCCAGGATCTTGATAATATTCTTATGACTCCACATGCTGCTTTCAAGGTTTCAGAAAGAGAAATTATTTTTTCTGAAGATATTATAAAAAATCTTTTAAGGATTCATCAAGGATTAGAACCCCTAAATCAACTTGATTTGGATCTAGGATATTAGATTAATCCTCTAACTCCTGACAAGAATATAAATGTAATATCTCCCCGAATAATTCGTATATGTTTAGTTCCTATGATACTTCTCCTGATGCACAAATTCTTCAATAGGTCTTCTTCCTGGCCCTGAAGGTGTTTTATCAGATTTTCCAATCGGAATAATTGCAAGAGGCCGAACGTTTGAGGGTAATTCAAGGGTTTCTATTACATCTGATTCACGAAAGGCACCTACCCAAACACTTCCATAACCCATGGCAGTTGCAGTAAGAAGAATATTTTGTGTAGCAGCAGCAGCATCCTGAATAGCATATAAAGTAGATCCCCTTTCTCCATATCGTACACTTGAACGTTTAAGATCTGCACAAATGATCAAAACTAGTGGAGCTTCTTGGATAAACTTTTGGTCTAATGCATTCGCTACGAGCTTTTCTTTTTGCTTTTGTGACTGTACGATAATTATCTCAACAGGTTGACGATTTCCTGCAGAAGGGGCCCATTGTGCTGCTTCTAAAAGTTTTTCTACATCCTCTTTTGGTATTTCATCGTTTTTAAAATGTCTAATTGACCTTCGATTTTTAATTAAGGCTAGAATATCCATTTTTCTCGACCTATGTTAAAAAATTTACTCACATGAAGGTATTTAAATCAATGAACTCTTCTGCTAATTTTTGAAGAATATTTATTTTCTCGGTTTCATCTTTGGTGAATAAAATTTCCATGTCATCTATCTGTTTAGCAGTAGCAAATGTATCTTTAGTAACTAGTAAAATAGGTATATTTTTAGAATCAGCTTTGGAATGAATGACTGGATCCTCAGGGAGTAAATTATTAGTAAGCACTATTCCTGCAGTATCAGATTCTAAAGCTGCTAAAATCATATCAACTCGATCTCCAGGAGTAATTATTAGCTTATTCTCTAAATTCCAAAGAGGTTTGGTTACAACTTGGGCTGCACTCATTGCACCAACAAAGATATGATGAACAACATTTTGTAATCCGCCTTCTCCAGCTATTACTTTTGCGAATAATGTTTGATAAAGATAATCAATTGTAAAATGGGTCATTTTTTCGTTATAAGGTATAATTCCTAAAACATTTACACCTAATTCTTTAAATTTATCCATGTGAACATCTTTAAATTCACTTATATCCTTGACCTTATTAATAATAACTCCAAGAAGTAGAGAATCATCAGCTATGATACACTGTCTCAGAAACATTATTTCATCTATGATTAAGTCATCTTGACCACTTAGAACTAATAATAATTTTGAATTAGTGTTTTCTGCTATTGTGAGAGGGTCTAAATATACTGATTTTCCATAAACAAGATCCCTTCCTCCTTCAATAAAGAGAATATCTTTTTCTTGACTTGTAAGGATACAAATTTCTTCTAACTTTTCTCTTGTGGAATGTTCGTCGTACATAAATCGTAGTTTGCTATGCGCAAAACCTATTGAGATATTTTCTGGATTTTCCTGCAAATTTAGAATATTAGAGACCAAAGCAGCATCATAATCCCATAAACGTTTTTTTTGGTATAATAACCGATCACCAAATGGTTTCATATATCCAATATTCTTTTTTCCAGATAAAGCTTTGGCTAAGCCAATAATCATGCTAGTTTTACCAGCTTCTGCATGTGTGGAAGCTACAACTATTCGTTTCATTTATTTTACCTCAGAGGATTGGGATTTTAATAGAATACGGGTGTCTATGGCAAGAACACCTTTATTTTGTGCAAATGCTAAGACAGGATTGATTTCAATATCAGAAATGTCAGAACATAATTGAATGATCTTCGCTAATCTTAGAATTACTTCTACACAACCATCAATGTCCTTGGGATCCTCACCTCTTACCCCAAGAAGAAGAGGATAGGATCGAATTTGTTTAATCATATTAGATGCCTCAGAACGCGTTAAGGGAACAGCACGAAATGCGACGTCCTTTAAAACCTCAACATAAATACCACCAAGGCCAAACATCACAGTAGGACCAAAAGTATTGTCAACTCGTGCACCAATAATTGTTTCAACAGCATCTTTCTTTTTGATCATTTTTACAATTTCCACTCCCGTAATTTTTGCATCAGGTTTAAATTTGTACGCAGAATTAAAAATTGCTTCATAAGCATCTATAAGTTCATTTCGATTTTCTAAATTTAAAGCTACTCCTCCAGCGTCTGATTTGTGAATAATATCCTTTGAAACAATTTTTAATACAACAGGATAGCCTATAATTTCCTCTGCATAATAAATAGTTTCTTTTAGATCTTTACACACAAAACTCTTTGGGATTGGTATCCCTGCAGCTTCCATTACGCGCATTGCTTCGGGAACCAATAAGAAATGTCGATTATCTTTTCGAACTTCATCAATAACAACTTGAATTTCTTCAATATCAATTATTGGCTCCTTATGACCAATATCATGATCTTCAGCATAGATCATATTTCTATAATGTTTGTAATACGCTCCCAGACAACTTACTGCCTCATAAACATCTGAATAAATTGGGACCCCTTTTCCTTTTAAAGTAAATAATCCAGTTTCAAAGTCTGCTCCCCCAAAAAAGGAGAATACTAAAGGTTTTTTAGGAAATATATTAAGATATTTATTTTGTACAACCGTATTTAACTCGCTTGCATTAAAAATTCCAGTTTCACACCCTAAACAAATAATAGAATGAATATCAGGGCTATCAATAGCTGCTTGAATAGCTTTTTCATAAAAATCGCTTGATGCTTGACCTGTGATGTCAACTGGATTTTTTGTTGATCCAAAAGAGGGAGTTACGGGATCAAATATTGTTTTTAGTACCTCTCGATTATCATAAAGGGAAACATTATATGATTCACAGGCATCTGTTGCAAGAACACCGATTCCACCACCATTCGTTACAATAACTGCATTTTCTCCTTTAGGTAATTCTTTCTGAACAGCTATAAACTTCGCCCAGTTTAATGCCTCTTGAACACTTAATGCTCTCAAGCCTCCTACTTGTCTACTTATCACATCCTCAAAAACGTTATCAGCACCAGCTAAAGAGCCAGTATGAGATGCAGCAGCCATAGCTCCACGCTTAGATCTTCCTGATTTTATTATTATAACTGGTTTTCTTCTAGTTACGTTTCTAAGGACTTTAACTAATTTTTCTCCTTCCTTCAATCCTTCAATATATAGAACTATTACTTTTGTCTCTTCATCTTCCACTAAATATTCAATCAAATCCGCTTCATCTAGATCAGATTTATTACCCACTGAAACAATAGCTGAAAGACCAATTCCTTCTGTATCAGTTTTTCCTATCATGGCTATTCCTAAGGCTCCACTTTGAGTAACAATCGCAACTGATCCTTGCTCAATATATTTGTTTCCAAAAGTTGCATTAATAGGGCATTTTGCTGAAAAAATTCCAAAAATATTAGGACCTAACACACGCATACCATGTTGATGAGCATAGTTTACTATTTCTTCTTCTTCCTTGAGCTTTCCTATTTCTGAAAAGCCAGAAGTAATAATTGAAAGGAATTTAGTATTTTTTACTGCACATGATTGAATTCCTTCGAGTACATAATCTGCAGGAATACAAATTGTAGCAAGATCAATATTGTCATCAACATCTTCAATTGATTTGAAGACCTTTAAGCCTAGTAATTCTCCTCCTTTTGGATTTATAGGATATATATTTCCTTTATATCCAGAAGCTATGATATTATCGACAACTTTGAAACCAATTTTGCTTGAATTATTAGATGCACCAATAATTGCAACAGAACGGGGTTTAAATAAATATTCCAGTGATGAGAACGCTTTTTTTTCAGTCACAGTGCTTTTTCTCCAAAGCTTCCTGCTTTCTAAATCAACATGGTTCATAGTCAAAAGTATAGAGTGAATTTTTAATAAAAGCTTGAATTAAAGATTTTTTAGCAATATTTTTATTTTTATTGGGTGAGCTTTACTTATCAAAATCTCATTTTTAACTCATAAACCCCCTCTAGGATCCTTTTTTCTAGATCAGGAAATTTTTTCTCAAATAAATTAAGCATCCCTTTGTTTTCGAGAAGCACCTCGGCAGTAAAACCTAATAAACCAGTCGTTTTTGCTAAATATGTCAAATAGTTTAAAAGTTCGGTTCCTACTCCCATATTTTGGTATTGATCTTCTACAACAAATGCAGCTTCTGCTGTATGTGAAAATTCATCAATCCCATATTGTGCTACTCCGATTATCTCTTCTCTAGCCTCTGATTGTTTGATCAAAGCCACAATTACCAATTCTTTACTAAAATCAATAATACAAAATTCTTGAAGACGCTGATGCGGCATGTCTTTTCGAACTGACATAAAACGACGGTATAAAGACTGATCTGATAAGTCATAAAAAAATTCTTTTAGTAAAGGTTCATCGCTAATTTTAACTGGTCTTAAGAGTATTTCAAGACCTTTCCTAGTAGTTCGCCAGTTTTCTAAATGCTCTGGAT
>JAEOUE010000346.1 GCA_016839515.1 Candidatus Hodarchaeum mangrovi | reverse complement strand
TTATGGGATCGATACCATTAGCTCGGGAGGAACGATATCATGCTTAATTCACCACTTTAAGCAGGGAAAAATTACATCAGAAGATATCGAGGGATTAATCCCAGAATGGGGCGATGTCGAATTAATTGAACTACTCCTAGAAAAAATAAGTTATCGAAAAGGGATTGGAGATCTTTTAGCAGAAGGTTCTAATGCCCTCGGTAAAAAATTTAATATTTCTTCCGATGAAATTGCCACGGTTGTAGGATTGGAGGTCACCTATCATGATCTTCGTTCAAATTATGGGATGGCGATTGCTTATGGGATTGGGGGAGCGTATAGAGGGCCATCTCATAATGCTTGTGATCCCTACTTTACTTTAGTTGGAGTTCCATTGGAAGAAATTGGAATGGAACTTATAGATAAATATAGCGATGGGGAAGATATGGCGAAATATTGCAGTATCGATATGGACTATCGCGCACTATATAGTTCTATGATAATGTGTTCGTTTTGCAATCCGTTACCTTCGCAAAATGCTGCGATGATTGAAGCTGCAACGGGATTGAAATTCGGAATTGATGAAGTAAAACTTTATGGTGAGAGAATTTTGACCATGAAACGCCTTTTTAATGTTAAAATGGGATTAACCCCAAAAAATGATAAATTACCAGCAATTTTACTTCGAAAGTTTGAAGAAGGTGGTTCACCTGGGAAATCCCCCGATTTTAATAAGATAAAAAAGTTATTCTACAACTATAGAGATTGGGATCTTGATAATGGGGTTCCGAGTATAGCAAAATTAAAAGATTTAGGATTAAATGAGATATAATAATCCAAAAAGGGAGGGTCAAAAAACTTAAATTGAAGTAATATTACTTAAAAACCTTAAATTCTTATGAAAAGAAATCATTTTATTATTTAAAAAGGATTAATTAACGTATCCAAGAGAAACAGAGCTCTTTTCTTGTCCAATGGCATTTGGAGGTAACTATTCTTACACTTGGTTGCGACACTGAAACGAAATAATATTTCTATATTCTCTAACCGAAGGATAGATATTCTTGTATATAGAAGTATTATAAGCGAATTACGCGCAACAGGGTGACGTATGATAAGCTAATCTCAACCGTGGTGCAACACCAATGTATATAATTCTCTTTAAAGATTCTTAATATGCCTTATTTTCCTAATGTATCCTTCTCTCATCTTTTAAAATAGATCATTAAGTCATCATGTCCATCAATATTTGCTTGTTGGTCAAATATTCAGCATTAAAACATTTAAAGTTTAGATTACAGGAACAGTTTATTAACATATTATGAAAAAATGTGTATTGCAATTCATTAGAAAAGCGGTATCATGAATATCACCGAATAGAATAACAATCTCAATCCAAAAAGTACGATTTTATCCATTGCCGCTTTACGCGCTTTATACAAGATGGATTCAATTAAACTATAGATCGCAAAAGAATAAATTACTAAGCTTAGTTTTGAAAAGAATTGAATGTTTAGTTGTCCTTCATAATCCCCATAGGACGCTCCCCACCAATTCCAAGGAAGAAATAGTGTTACAAAGATAACAATTCCAGTCAAAATGATGGGATATAATAATTTCTTATATTTTACTGTAATCTCTATAGTGAATAGAAATAGAAAAATATCAGCGCAAATTACCATTACACATGAAAAAGGAAGTGAAAATCGATAAATCTCACTGTACAGCCCAGTATAAGCCGCCTCACCCAAACCAATTGCTAAAGTAATCAAACCTATTGTGTAACATACAAATACGATTGACAGATACAAGGAAGGGTTAACTTTTCTCTGGCGCCAATTTAAAACCATCTTAATAGTTAAAAAAAAGCCTAATATTGAGAGTACAATATAGTAAAAAAAAATAGTTAAAACCCAAAAATCGAAGAGAGTATATGTCATATAATTTTTGTCTTTATTAGACTATTTAAAATTTTTTATCAATATTATCTGACTGTATTTCAGAATCTTTTAGAAAAAAGGCTTTCATCATCAAGTTAAAAACATTAATGATAAATAGGAGAAGTGTTCAGAAAATATTATTTTTAGTAATATAAAAAAAGATTTAAAAAAATACAAGAATTAACAAAACTCATTTAAGGGTATTAAAGATACGATAATGTATAGTTGAAATAATTTCTATTTAACAAAGAATAAAAACCTACTAATTAATTGGCTCTGACTTTTCTTAATTTGCTGGTATATCAAGAAGTATATTTAAAAGAAAGAGCGCTCCTTTTTTATCCAATGGCTCATTCTGATTACCACATTTAGGGCTCATTATGCAACCCGGACAACCATTATCAGCTATACAACTGCAGGTTTTTATTAAGTTATAGGCTAATGCCATTAATTCGAGGAGAAGCAGGTATAATTGCTCGGAGATACCTATCCCTCCTTTATAGGCATCATATATATAAATTACCGGTTGTTGTTTTACAGGATCAAAATCAATGGAAACACCTCCGAGATCCCAGCGTGAGACTTGTACTAATGCAGGGGCCATAGCAATCATCGCATGCTCAATTGCATGAATAGTTCCCCCTAAATCGAATCCTTGTAATTCTAATTCTTTTTGATCGTCAAATGGAATTTCAAACCAAACCGCCTGGGTTTCAAATTCAATAATGGGAAGATTATCTAAGGGATGACGAGAGATAATCTCTTGAGTAAGAGCATTAATGATTTTGTAGGAATAATATTCATGTTCTACCTTTACATTACCGAAACCTGTGTTAATTTTATTATCTGGACCAATTTGGCGTTCAAATAGAATCTCCAATGGGGTAATCTCGGTATGCTTTAAGGATTGGGTGTAAAAATCAACATCAGTTTGAGAGATATAGACTTTTCTCTCGCTAATATCAAGATCATTTACTATATAAGTCTCAGCTTCATATAAGTATACTGCTCCGGGATGCAAATCTCGAAACACATAGCTTTCATCTTCTACAGTTAAGATTTCTTCACGACCATCTTTTTTTGAGATTACCTTATAGCCTTTTGTAGAAAGATCATTTAAACCATACGCTTCATTCGGAAAGAATTCTCCCTTCCAGTAAAAATTGTCACCTCGTTTCATCAATAATGATTCGGCAACTAATTCCTCTATACATTGCTTAAAAAGCTCGCTATCTTTAAGTCCAAGGTCATGAATTGTAGCCAATGTTAGAGGGATTTCTTTACTGGCACAACAAAGATGATTCTTGAGAATATACCTATTGTTTAAAGTGATAGGAATCTCATCATGAAAATTATGGAATAGTTGATCGGGATTATGGACATAAAAAAGATCTAATGGATTTTGCATCGGAATATAGGTAGAGATGGATAATTCAGCCCCTCTTCCAGAGCGTCCAATTTGCTGTTTAAAACTGGAAATGGTTCCTGGAAAACCCGAACTTATAGTTGCTTCCAGAGATCCTATATCAATCCCTAATTCAAGAGCATTTGTAGAACTAATCCCCAAAATCTGTTTGCTCTTGAAATTAGTTTCTATTTCTCTTCTTTTTTTCTTACTAATTCCGGCTCGATAACTATGAATTTTATCTCTTAAATCGGGTAATGCTTTTCGGACCCAAATAGCTTGTAATTCGGCCATTTTCCTCGAGAGAGTAAAGGTTAAAGTTTGCAGCCCAGCTTTATAGGTTAAATGAGAGAGAAATAAGTTTTTTGTTTCTTGGTGAGCCGACCTATATTTTCCAGAGATTTGGTCATATGGTAAATCCCAAAGAATCACTTTTTTTGGACCTGATGGAGAATCATCTTTATCAATTACATTAAACTGCTCTCCAACTAACTTTTCACAGAATTGTTTGGCATTAGTAATGGTTGCACTTGAGAGAATCCATTGTGGTTTAACATTGTAAACATTAAGAATTCGTTTTAACCTTCGTAATAATAATGCAAAATTTGACCCAAATATTCCCCTGTATACATGAATTTCATCTAGAACAATATATTTTAAATTAGAACAGACTCTACTCCATTTTTGTTTAAACCAAGGTAAATAGAAGTGTAAACCATATGGATTTGTTATAATTATATTAGCATTAACTAATACTTGCCGTTTCTCATTAGTATCTACATCACCATCATAAACTCCTGCACGTGTTTGCTTTATATTAGTTTCAGTTAATACTCTTTTTAAGTTTAGATATTGATCTCTTGCTAAAGCTTTTGTAGGGAATATATAGAGCGCTGTCGTCTTTTCATTTTTCAAGATTGAATCCAATACTGGTAAATTATAACAAAGTGATTTCCCAGACGCCGTAGAAGTGACTATTACCGTGTTATTACCATTTCTAATAGAATTGATTGCTTCCGCTTGATGGCGCCATAATCGGATATTATTATTATCTAACCATCGCTGTAAGCGTTTTCTTAAAGGCTTATCAAGTTTATCATATCGAGCTTTCAATTCTGGAATGCTTTCTATATGAGATATTTGTCCAGCATAATAATCTTGTGATTTAATAAATCTGAGAAAATCTTCAAAATCAATCATGAATAAGTTCAATAATAAAGATAATTCTTTATATAAAAAGATGCAGAAGATTATCGATTTTATAATTTGCGATACTTAGGTATTGAACACTTAAGACAAATAATTATATTCCTACTAAAATATAAAAATAATACCCCTTTAATGAGATTAAGCTAAATGTAACTACCAAATTTTATACATTGGAAATTATGTCCCAATTAGACTGGAGTAAAGT
>JAEOUE010000345.1 GCA_016839515.1 Candidatus Hodarchaeum mangrovi | reverse complement strand
GGGGGGTTGAATGAAATTTTTGCTGAAAGGTTTGGGCGCTGTGACAGCTTTGCGTTTGTAACCATAGATAACAATGAAATAACTGAAGTTAGAATAATAGAAAATCCAGCAAAGGATGAGATGGGAGGAGCTGGAATTAAAGCAGCACAATTTGTGGGAAATAACAAAGCTAAGGATGTTATTGTTGGAATCGTTGGACCAAATGCTGCTCAATCGTTAAACGCGTTAAAAATTAATATGTTGAAAGCTCCAGAACGTCAAATAACAGTAAAGGAAGCATTAGATCTTTATATTGAAGGAAATCTTTCAATAATTTCATCTAGTAATTTGATGAATAGAGCAGGAGCAGGGGGAAGTCAAGGTTTAGGAAGACGTAGAAGAGGAGGATTTTAATCTCTAATTTTATTTTTTGAAAAGTTAAATATTAAGATTATGGTTAAAAAGCCTTTATCAATTTGTATTACTGGAGGAAAAGGAGGGACTGGAAAAACCCTTGTCGCTGTAAATTTAGCAATAATGTTAAAAAATAAAGGATATCGCGTTCTGCTTGTAGATGGGGACGTAGAAAATCCTAATACATTTCTTCTTCTAAAAGGAAAATTAAAAGAATACGTTGAAGTTCCGTATTTTATACCAAGAATAAATGAGATAAAATGCTCAAAATGTGGAGTATGTGCTGAAAATTGTGCTTCAAATGCATTATTGCACATTAAAGATTCAATTCCAATTCCAATGATTAATCTTTGCTCCGGATGCAAACTATGCTTTAAAATTTGCCCTGAAAATGCAATAGAAGAAGGTTCAAAAATTTTGGGTAAAATTTATTCATTATCATCTAATGGTATGAAACTTTTTGTTGGAGAGCTAACAACAGCAGAAGCACGTTCTGCGGCGTTAGTTAAAGGATTATTAAATGAGACCAATAAACATATAAAATCAGTAGAACAAGCTTATGATTATATTATTTTAGATACTGCCCCCGGAGCCCATTGCGATGTTGAGGAATTAATTAGTAATTCTGATTTAGCAATTCCGGTTACTGAACCCACCAGATTTGGGGAGCTTGACCTTTTTAGAATCATTAAACTTATTATTCTTTTGAAGAAGGAATATAAAGTTATAATAAATCGTTCTAGTTTGCCAGGATACAAAGAGAAATTCTATCAAGAGCTCAATAATGAGCAAATTGAAATTTTAGGGGAGATTCCACTAGACGAGGGAATATTGGAATCATATTGTAATCAATCACCATTTATGGAAAATAATGAATATGGAAATAATCCTGCTTTTAAAGCATTCAAAGAAATATATTCTAACATTATGGATTGGATTGGTGATAAAATATAAGCCCAATAAGTATAGGAATTCTTTCTGGAAAAGGAGGGGTAGGAAAAACTTCCATAGCAGCATCTTTAACAGTTTTGGCTCATTTAGATCCCACAGTTAGCTCTATTACCCTAGATTGTGATGTGGACGCCCCGAATTTAGCTCTAATATTGCCTCCAATTAATGATGATAATACGCAGATAAAAGAGGTTTTCACCTCAAAAAAAGCTGACTTTTTACCAGATAAATGTATTACTTGTAAAAAGTGTGTTGATGAGCACTTTTGCGAGTTTGGTGCATTAAGTTGGGATTTTACCAAAGAAACTCCTATAATAGATTATTTAGCATGTGAAGGTTGTGGAGCTTGTAGAATTTTATGTCCTGAACAAGCGTTTAATATTAAAAATGTCAAAAGTGGAGAAATAAAAGCTTATAAAACAATTCAAGAAAGTTATTTAGTGTATGGCACGACAGTTCTTGGAAGCACTACTTCGGGAAAACTTGTCACAGAAGTAAAAAGTTTTGTTGAATATCCAAAAGATTACAAAATGTTAGATTTAATAATAGTAGATGGCCCTCCTGGAATTGGTTGTCCAGTGATAGCAACAATCTCTGGCTTAGATTATGTCTTATTAATAACAGAACCTACACCATCAGGATTGCATGATTTAAAGAGAGTTATTGAAGTTATCAAGCAATTTAATATCCCATTTGGAATCGTAATTAATAAAGCTAATATAAAGAGCTTATTTAAGAAAAAAATTATGAAATTTATTAAAATAAATAAGTACAATCTATTAGGATTAATTGATTTTGATTTAGTTATCCCTGAAGCAATGGCAGCAGCCATGCCTATTGTACAATTTGCTCCTCAATCAGAAGTAACGAGGGAGATTAAAGATATTTATAATAATCTTAAATCTACTATTAAATTAAACTAAAAAAAAATAAATAAGGGTTTCTTAAAACCCAAGCTCTTTTAATTTTATTTTATTTTCCATATATTTTTCAGGTGTGATAGGATAATATTTCCAGTATAAGAATGTACAAATTGCCAAGATAATAGCGGGGATTACACTCATGTGTAATCGGACGCCTATTTTTGCAAGTTCCGTTTGAACGGTTTGACCCTCAACAAAACCAGTAAGAACATGTACAAACGCAAAAGCACCTATTTGAACCCCACGTGATAATCTCGAAAAAAACGCTGAAACACCTACAGTTGCTCCTCTAATATCAGATTTAGTTAAAACCACTCTCTCATCTAAAACATCGGCAAAATAAATTGTCATCAAGGCCCAGAAGTTACCCATTGTTAATCCTAAAATAGTGATATAGATTAATGAATCTATTAGCCCAACATAAAAAGTGCTAAGTAAGGTGCCTAATGTTAATGTTATACCACCAATCACTGCTGATTTTTTGTTGTTTTTTATTTTCTTTATAAGGAAGATCCAAATAATTGAACCAATAATCGCCCCTTGAAGAAAAAAAGCAAATAGCAATATGGTATTAAATTCAGCATCAGGACCACCTATAACAATTTCAACGGCATATGGAATAGATGCAGTTAAGGAACCTGTCACAACTTGAAATCCAAAAAACAGAATTATATAAAACTGAAAACTCTTTTGCGTTAAAGTAGATTTGAGTGCGTGAATAAAACTCTCACCCTTGACTTCACTTACGTAATATCTATCTTTAAGTTCTTTGTTTTCGTACATTCCGGGAATGAATAACAGACCAACTGTAATTAATATCCCTACTACTAGCCATGCCATGGGAATGTATGTAGAGGCTACATTTAATGTAATTATTAATGGTGGAATAATACTCGCGAATGGAAGTGCTATTATTGATAGAGGTGTACCCCAACCTTGTGCTTTTCTTCTTGCTCCATCAGTACGAAATTTATCTGGAAATAAAGAATTTACATTGACAAAACATAGAGAACTTAACGTATCAAATAAACAAGTTGTTAGTATAATCCAACCAAATAATGGCAAAGGTTCGGTAGCAGG
>JAEOUE010000293.1 GCA_016839515.1 Candidatus Hodarchaeum mangrovi | reverse complement strand
TTATCTGAAACAGTAAGTTTCTTTTCATCCTCATCATATGAAATTTTTATATTAAGCTCTTTCTCTGGATCAAGTACTTTTTGAGATTCGTTAAGCAAAATAATGCGGATTCTGTTCAAAGCGTCTGCAGAATTTGAAATCAGTTCTCTAAGAAAGATTTCAGGATTTTTATATAGTTTATTTATTAAAATATCAAGAACTCGTTGAATTTCGGCCTGAAACTCAAATTTCTTCGGTTCAGTATCATTTTTCAGCTTTTTCTTAGTCATATTAAACCTCTCCTAGAATATATCCAGTCCTTATAATGTTTAAACTCATATTATCAAAAATTCCTATGATTTCTAATTTTTTCTCCTTCTCATTAGCTTCTAGAACCTTTAAATAGGGAATAGAATGATATATTGTTGGGGCTGTTTATTCGATTAATTTGAAAAAAAATACTACTATTGGTATTTTTCTAAAAATCGGATGAATAGAATCAATAATATAACAAATAAATCAATGAAGTGAAAAATATGGCAAAATGGGAATGTATGATCTGTGGATATATTTATGATGATGATAATGAAGGTACTCCATTTGAGGAACTACCCGATGATTGGGTTTGTCCTGAATGTGGAGCACCCAAAGAAGATTTCGAGAAAATTGATTGATTAGTAAATAAAATCCTTTTTTGTTATTAAAAGAATTAATTCAATGGGTAATCATTGGTTACTCACCTTTTTAATTCTAAGATGTTAATATCTAAGTGAAATAAAATGGTATCTGTGAAGATAACTGAAAATATATACTGGACTGGGGTTAATGATCGAACAACGGATCTTTTCGAAGGATTATGGCCCATTAGTGAAGAAGGTGTCTCTTATAACAGTTATGTCATTCTGGATGAAAAAGTTGCTTTAATTGATCTAGTTAAGAGTTTCAAAACAGATGATTACCTTTCTCAAATTGAGGAAATAATTGATCCGACGAAAATCGACTATGTCATTGTAAATCATGTTGAACCCGATCATACAGGGATGATAAAGGTAATGAGTCGATTGGCACCAAATATCATTTTTGTGGGTACAGAAAAAACTAAGAAAATGTTAGAAGATTATTACCAGCTTGAATTTGGAGACAAATTTCTTGTTGTAAAAACTGGGGCTAGATTAAACCTAGGTACGCATGAGCTAGAGTTTTATGAGGTACCTTTTGTTCATTGGCCTGAAACTATGGTTACTTATGAACGAAAAAATGAAATTTTATTTTCTTGTGACGCGTTCGGAAGTTATGGAGCTCTCCGTGGTGCTATCTTTGATGATGAATATGATGATCTAGAATTTTATAAAGAAGAAGCACTCCGTTATTATGTTAATATAGTAGCAAAGTTCTCACGTTTTGTATTAAAAGCGATTGATGCATTAAAAACTCTACAAATAAGAATCATTGCGCCTTCTCATGGTCTAATATGGCGAAAACACCCTGAAAAAATTATTAAACTTTATTCAAAATGGGCAACTTACGCTTCTGAGCCCTCAGAGAAAGGAATAACACTGATTTATGCTTCTATGTATGGGAATACCGAGAAAGTTATGAATGCTGTTGCTCAAGGAGCATCTAAAGAAGGAATACCGATTCAAATCTTTGATGTAGCTCGAACCCATGTAAGTTACATTTTGCCTTCCCTATGGAAATATCAAGGAATATTAATAGGTACTCCTACTTATGAAACAAAACTGTTCCCTCCGATGGCATATGTATTACAGATGGCGGATTATAAGCGGATTACAAACAAGAAAGTAGCTAGGTTTGGTAGTTATGGTTGGAGTGGTGGAGCTCAACGAGATCTAGAGTCTTACATTGAGAAGCTTAAGTGGGATCTAGTTGATATTTTTGAATTTCAAGGCGGTCCCTCAGAGGAAGACCTTAAATATGGGAAAAAGTTCGGGGAAAACTTCGCAAAAATAATCCGAAGTAGCTAAAGAGACAGAAACCAGAAAAATCGAAACGATTTCATCTTCGAAAAGATAATATGATAAACAATCTCTAAAGTAGATTAGATTAATAGAGAATTTATCCGCAGATTGAACTTATATTTGCGGAAGTTTAATTCACACATGTTTATTAAAGAGGGAGCATAAAAACATGATAAGTCGTACTCAGAGGACCTTCTGAGACGTTTTTTTGGTGTTAAAAATGAAAAAACGATTGAAAATTGGATTATTTTTCACCCTTTTAACAATCGGATTATTATTACCAAATAGCTCTATTGCCCCCATACAAGCGGATCTAGTCAGTGACCTCTTTGAAGATTTCGAGGGAAATGTTTTTCCGTCATGGAGTGCAACAGGGTTATGGCACATAGAGGATAACAATACCTCGGCATATCCGATTCAAGGGATACCAAGTGATTCACATTACGCTTGGTACGGAAGTAATATCACAGGAAATTACGCAACGAATGATGGTCTAGGTAATGCTACCGTTAATTCAGGTACATTAACTTCGAGCCCAGTTGATCTAACTGGATTTTCTACAAATGAACGTATTCTCTTAGAATTCTGGAGCTATGCGGACACTGAATATGGAACAAATTATGATATGAAACAAGCATATATTACATCCGATGGAGGATCAACATGGAAGAATATTGGAAATGTGACCATAGAATCAGAATCTTCTTGGCAACATTATAAATTTGATATCAGCCAATACCGAAATTTTAGCGCAATTCAAATTCAGTTTCGATTCGATACAGTAGATAACCTCTCTAACGATTATCTTGGATGGCTTATTGATGATATAGCTATTGTTTCAGCTCCTTTAGAATATTTTGATTTATGGATTATTCAAGATTATTATGCTCAAGTCGGTGAAAAACGATATATGAGTTTCCATGTTGAATCATACTTTAATAAAAGCATGAATGTCAGTATCACAGTAGAAATTCTTGGCCCCGTATCAGTTATCCTATATAATTCAAGTGAGACAATCATCGGTGCCTATTCAGGATGGAATATTACTTTGGATTATACTTTTCCAATAGAAGGAAATTATGATGTTCGATTTGCTGTCATGGACGATGCAGGTGGCTTGTGGGAAGAATGGTGTTGGTGGGAAGTATACCCCCTACCTCCAGAATACTTTGAGCTCTGGATCGACCAAGAATGGCATGCATATCTTGATGAGACTAAATGGATGAATTTCTATATTTATTCCTATTTCAACCATTCAATGAGTAATGTCACGGTAGGAATAAGGATATCAGGACCCAATACCTATGAATATCTATATCTAAGTGATACCGTATATATGCCTGCTTGGGGTATGTGGAATTATACTACTGAGTTTACTTTTCTATATGAAGGAAAATACGACGTTTATTTCTTTTTAATTGATGATATGGATGTTACATGGGAAACTTGGTGTTATTGGGAAGTTGAAAAATTCTATGAACACTTTGAACTTTGGATTGAACAGGAAAACTTTGCGACTGTTGGTGATTATAAATGGATGGATTTCTATGTAGAATCCTACTTTAATCATGATATGTGGGTTGAAATAAAAATAGAAATTATTGATCCATCTGGTTACGCAGATATTTTATACCATAATACATCAGTTTATATCTCCACAAATAGTTCTTGGATCCATTACAGTGAATATCTATTCTCAGTTGTGGGACATTATGATATCCGTTTGTCTCTTGTTGATGATAAAGGAGAAGTGTGGGATGCATGGTGTTGGTATGAAGTCTTTGAATCTAGTGGTGAATTCCTTTGGTTGGAAATTTTCCAAGAACAATATGCACTAGTCGGAGAAACAAAATGGATGGATTTCATTGTTTATTCTAATTTTAGCTATGATATCTCAGGTGTTACAATTCAAGCACAGATAAATACACCATCAGGAACAGAGGATCTCTTCCTATTCGATGATATTACATTATTCATGTATTCATGGTGGTCAATGGGATTAGAATACACATTCAACCAATATGGATACTATGAAGTTATTTTCAAAGTAATGCTTGCAACAGGGGAAACATGGACTCATACTTGCAGTTGGGAAGTTCAAGAATTAAATTATCTAGAACTTTTTATTGATAGTATCAAAGAAGTTCAACTAGGATTAACACATAATTTCTATGTAGGAGTTATTAACCACTATAACTTCCCACAAAGCTTCTCAGTAGAAGTCCATATGACTGACCCAGAGGGAACTAGCGAGACAATTTTCAATGGAGACGTATCAGATCTAGCATCAGGCCAAAAATGGAAAACCGAACTTAGATATACATTCAAAATAGCTGGAAACTATACTATTAAGATGAAAGTGACTACAAACACTGATTCATTTTTCATCGATAGCTTCTTCGATGTATACACTGAACTTTCAACTAATACAACAGATTCGACTGAACCCCCACGTACCACTGAACCAACAATCGATCTTACACCTGGTTTTGAGTTTTTCATGTTGCCTCTGATCTTTATTCCTCTGATCCTTCATAAAAAACGAAAGAGATAATTGCATTCTCTTCCTACCCCCCTTTTTTTATATAAAATCTTTTAATTGTCCCATAATTTCTAAGCCAGCCATATCTCCAATCCCTTTGTATTCCAATCTTTTCTTAGAATCAGCAAAATCGATTGATATTGAGGAAGTCAAGCTTTCTAAGACTTTCCCAATCATCTTTCCAGAAACAGGTCCTTTAATCCTTGTTTTATTCCTCTGATCCGCCTCAACATTAATTTTCACCATCCCTTTTCTCAAAGTAAATGAGACATAATTATCTTTTATAATTAGATGTTCTAATTTTGTACGGTTATAAGAAGAAAATAGATATAATTCTCCATTTAATAAGAAACCTGCTAAGAAACCTGTAAATTGTTGCCCTAAATATTTAATTTTAGCAATCGAAGCCATAAATGAAATATTTTCATCTGAAAAATGATTTGATTGCATCCAAATCCATGCTTGAGGAAAGGATCTCCCCCAATCTTTTTCAATATACCCCTTTCCACCATCAAATATAATAGGGGAAGAATCTACAAACAATTTCCCTGAAACTTTAGGATTAAAACTCAATACCCCATGCGAACACTCCATTCGGGGAAGAAAAGCAAATGGTCCCATAGCTCCAGGTGTAAATCGTGTTACAGGCCAGGGGATATGATTTGAAAAAGATATTTCACCCTCTATTTGAAGCTGTTGATTCTCTATACCCAATTTTATTTTGTCTTGGGAAAAATAGTTTTCTCCTATTGAAACCTCAAAAAATTCGTTATGATAGGTAAATTCTTCTAATGGATAGCTAACAAAGTTGTATTGATTTGTTAAACCATCAAATATTTGGATAAAAGCTTGAGCTGGTTCCCCAGAAGAAAAACCTGGAATAATGGCAAAACTATGCTTTTTCGGTCTGTCAACAATTTTATAGTACCATCCCTCGAACCTAGCTTTCCCTATTCCATGACAAACAGCAGGTTTCCATATCTTTTTCATAAGTTATCAAATCAATATTTTAAATGACTAATTTATAACCTATTCATCTAATTATTCGAATTTTTACCCTAAAAACTGTATTATTCTTTTATTCCAAACTATTATTTCTGAATTAGTTTCACTAATTCAAATAAAGAATAAAAATAATAATTTCTTATTGAAACATATTCAAGAAATGGTCCATTAGAATGGTCAATTCATTTTGATGATTACAAGATGAACTAGGAAGATAGAACTATGTTTACAGAAGGAAAAATCGGAATATTAAAAACGAAAAACCGTTTTATTCGATCAGCAACAGCTGAGTTCGGTGCAAATTCAGATGGAACTATTACACCTCTTTATTTCGAGTTATATCGTCAATTAAGTTTAAATGAAATCGGAGTCATAATACAAGGACATTTATACATATCGGAAGAAGGAAAAGCACATGATAAAATGGCTGGAATATCACAAAATTCCCATTTGAAGCAACTTAAACAACTAACAAAAATAGTACATAATTCAGGGAAGTCTTCTATAATTATTGCTCAATTAAACCACGGAGGTATACATTCAGTTAGCAAAAAAGCACCATCCTTACTTGATGGAAAAAAAGCGGTTGAAATGACTGATGATGATATCGAGAATGTCATCATTGGCTTTAAGTCTGCTGCAAAGAAAGCTAAAGAAGTAGGATATGACGGTATTCAAATTCATGCAGCTCATGGCTATTTACTTAGTCAATTTTTATCAAAACGTACTAATAAAAGAGAGGATACTTGGGGAGGAATTTTAGAAAATCGAGCTTCTTTTTTGTTGAATGTTTATCGAGGTATTCGTGATTCAGTAGGATCAAATTTTCCTATATTAGTAAAAATGAACGGATCAGATGATCCAATTGATGGATTTCCAATTGAGGAAGGTACTAGAGTAGCAAAATGGTTAGCTGAAGAAGGGGTGGACACATTAGAAGTTAGTGGAATGAAATCAACACGAAAAATTGAAGATGAAGAATTAACCTATTTTGTCCCGTTTGCAGAGAAAATAAAAAAGCAAGTTGGGGATATACCAGTAAGTGTGGTTGGAGGATTTCGATACTTTGCCACAATGCAACGAATTCGAGATAACTTTGCTGATTTTATTTCAATATCTCGACCCTTTATTAGAGAACCTGACCTTATTTTAAAATTTAAAGATGATAAAGAAAAAGCTGATTGTATCTCATGCAATAAATGTTTTAACGTTGAAGATATCGTCAAATGCAGAGCAGATGAATAAATTTCATAATATTGTAACTATTCAACTAAATATTTAATAGAAAATCTAACTATTAGATCCTATTTGAACTTAGGTTTTCTTTTTTCAAGAAAGGCATTTACACCTTCTTGAAGATCTTCATGAGTGAAGCAGAGAGCACAGAGATTGGCTTCCATCTGAATCGCATCAAACCACGACATTTCTGTACCACGATCAATAGCCTCTTTAGCTTGTGATATAGCAAAACGTGGACCAAATGCTAATCGTTTAACAAGCTCATCAACTGTAGCCTCAAGGTTTTCTGGCAAAACAACTTTATTCACAAGTCCAATATTCAAAGCTGTTTCAGCATTGATATTATTACCTAGAAGAATCATTTCTTTTGCTCGGGTCTTACCGATAAGCCTAGGAAGACGTTGCGTCCCGCCTGCTCCAGGTATCAATCCAAGTTTAATTTCAGGTTGACCAAATACAGCTTGTGTCGATGCAATCCGAAAATCACAAGCCATGGCTAATTCACAACCAGCCCCAAAGGCAAAACCATTTATTACAGCTATTGTGGGAATAGGAAGCATTTCTATTCTAGTTATAATCTTCTGGAATCTGATAGTGAGGATTTTAATATCGCAAATAGAAATATCTTTGAATTCTTTAATATCAGCACCAGCTACGAAAGCTCTTCCTTTTCCCCTAAAGACTAAGACACGAAATTTCTGTAAATCTTCCTCTAGTTGATCTACCACAAGCTTTAATTCTTCTAATGTTTCAATATTGATAGCATTAAGAGCTGCTTCACGAATAAAGGTGACATTAACTATTTGGTCAGAAGAAACCTCAAATGATAAATTTTTGAACATAAACGGTTCACCACCCAATATAATTATACGAAAATTTTAAGTGCATCTTTTCATGAGATAGTCATATACAATGTAGATTAAAAATTTACAATCATTACGAGTGATAAATATGGTTCTTTATGAATTTGAAGGCAAACAACCTAAAGTTGCTGAATCTGCTTATATTTTTCCATCGGCAATAGTTATTGGAGATGTAACTATCGGAAATAATTGCTTTATTGGTCCTAATGCCGCACTGAGAGGGGATTGGGGCATTATTGAAATTGGTGAAGGATCCAATGTTCAAGACAATTGTGTAATACATTCTGTCCCTGAAGGAAAAACCATTTTAGGTAATAATTGTCATATTGGACATGGAGCGGTAGTTCATCAATCAGAATTAGGGGAACATGTTCTTATAGGCA
>JAEOUE010000009.1 GCA_016839515.1 Candidatus Hodarchaeum mangrovi | reverse complement strand
TTTGGAAACAGGATTTCCATTAGGAACAGGAAAACTCTTTGGAGCGTATTTATTTCTTGGAAGCTGTATCAGTTTAATGTTTGTAGCCAGTATAGAAGATCTTTCTGAGTTCAAGACCAGTGATCTTCTCTTCCTGATTTTAAGCATGGGAAGCTTGATTGGCAGTATCATTTCAACAACCCAGTTCCATAAATTGTTTAAATTTGCTTATGGTTCTGGCTCCCTCTCCAAAACGCTCGAAAATGATTATCAATCTTTTCGAGATCGAAGGGACACATTCTATTTTAGATCTATTTTTCTCTTTCCATTATTTATTCTGATTGTTATTGTTTGGGCCTTCCCCACTTGGAATTATTCTTTTAAAAACGTGATTAAACAATTTTACGGAGCAAGCTTCGATCCCCTTCCATTTTGTCTGGGGATTAATCTCTTATTTATAATTTCAATATATCTCTGGCTTCGAACGTGGTATTCGAATCGGGATCAGTTGTTATTATTCCGTTATGTTATCGCAACAAGTGATGACAATATGGGGATTGATAGAACTGCCGAAAATGTCCAAAGACTCGAACAAGAGCTCCAGAAAGGGAACTGGGGCGAAGCACGAGCCCAATTTCGATATATTCTTGACAGATGTAACAAAGTTCTTTACGATCGGCATTTTGGAAGAACAGATAAAGTTGATTTATCGAAATTTGGATTTATTTTTCTCGATTTTAGAAATAAAGAACAAAATATGGAAATCCAAGAATTAGTGAAAGAAATTCGCTCGCTTGAGTCGATGAGAGCACCAAAAGATGATAAATTTGAGGAAAGCGAAGAATTACGTGATGCTATTAAAAATGAAGAGAATGAGCTGACAGAAGTACTCAAGGATTGGAGAATCAAGAACTGGGAGAGTTTTATTCATGAGAATCTTTTTTTTCCCCTGAATGCGAATTTTTATAACATCTCAAAGATTTTTAAAATTCTTTATCATCTTATTCATATAAAAAAAAGTGAATAAACTTTTCTATTTATGAAAAGAAAGAGTGAGGAGAATAAAAATTATTAATAATGATGAAATTGGGTTATATTTTCCTAAGAATGTGAACACAGACAAAATCTGTCTGTTATTAAATGTTTTATATCCGGAAATGAATTACAAAGAGGAGTACATTGAAGATAGACTATATATTGTCTCTGAAAGTACTCTTTTGCATAATATAAAACGTATTGCAGGAAAATTCACACCTAAAGCCCTTTTACTAAGAGCACATTTTGAAATAACTGATTATAAGGATAATTCAGAGGAGCTCTATCTTTTAAAAGATTTAAGAATTGTAGAAAGTCTGAATATTGAAGATCCATATAATTTAATACTCTATCAATTCTTTGGAGACGTTATTTTCGACTTATTTGAATTCCTACCGTCAAAAGAATATAAAACATACTATGAAGCAATTCTTGCTCTAATAGAAGCAGATTATTTGACAGCTGCTTTAAAATTTGGATTGATTGGCGAATTATTCTGTCAAATTACATTGAAAGATCATATTGTCAAAAAATTAAAGAGATCGGAGGATATATCTAAAATAAGAGAACTAGTCTCAAAGAAAAGTGATTGGAGCGGACTAATCGATACTTTAAAATCAATCAACCAGTATTGTCAAGATCTAAGCCAAGAAAAAAAAGAAAGTTTGGATGCAATGTTTCACGCTTTTCATTTTTTACGAATCTTACGCAATAGGGCACATCATCTAAACAAAAAATTTATGGAAAGTCAAGCTGAAATTATGCTTTCACTACTGATACATCTACAAGAGGAATTAAGAGAATTTCTACGTGATCAAAAATGAACACTGAAAGACCAATTTTGTATTCTTATTTTCTAAATGCAGCTAATATGCTGTTTAGCAATTATACTTTAAGTAAGGAGCAAGAATCTCCAAGAAATCTAGGTGATAATCGTGAGCTCTTTATTAGCTCATTTTTAAATAAAGTACTGCCACCAAAATTAAGAATTAACTACGGAGAAATATGGGATAGTTCAGGAAATCGAACAGGACAATTGGACATTATAATTTTGAGAGATGACGCACCTTCCCTCTTTTTTGGTGAAGCAAATACATTCCTAGCAGAAGGTGCATTTGCTGTTATTGAAATTAAGTCGAATCTTACAAAGGACAAATTAAATGAAGCATTACAAACCTTGAATCGTGTTAAAAATTTAAGAATTGACAGTGGAATAATTATGAAATCAGGTTCACATATTAATCGTCCCTTGAGGTTTATATTTGCATATGAAGGAGCTAAATGGAATACATTAATAAACGAGCTTATTGCCTCTGGTAATCAAGAGACAGTAGATATCATAAGCATATTATCAAAGGGAATCATCATTAGAAAGGAATTGTTATTAAACTGGGAAGGAGATCAACAATATGTAAGTTTTGGTGGAGGAACTGCAGCTTTGGGTTTATTATACTATCACCTAGTCTCATATGCAACGAGTTTTCTTGGTCGGAACCTCAAAATTGATAAATATTTTACTCCTATAAATCGTTGGGATGAAGATTGATTTATTAGAGAGTATTAATTTTGATTTGTAATCTCTAAGGAAGTAAAGTAACGATTTGATCTTTTCAAATTAAATTCTGACTCAAAACGAAGCTCTTGAGAAACTTTTAGACTGTTACCAAACGAAAAAAGTGGAGGTTGAGGCATAAATGCATTTTTTCTTATATTTTGTATTTAAGTTATATAAATGACAAGTTATATTTTTAACAAAGCTAATTTTATTCTTGTAGTTCTAAAAGAAAATTTAATTTATTCGCTAGAATAGGACCAAAATAAATGTTTTAAAACTTGACATCTATGTTCTCTCAAAGCAATATCTTTAGCAAGCTTTTCTGCTATTAAATTGGTCGTTTGGATTAT
>JAEOUE010000292.1 GCA_016839515.1 Candidatus Hodarchaeum mangrovi | reverse complement strand
TTCAGCATTTGAGCTGCGAAAATAGTACCAGCAAGAACAGCCATATAGGTAATTCTCCTTTCATCTACATGCTTCATTTTTCTAATACTAATGAATAATCCAAGTAATGTAAAAATCCATGTAATAATCAGAAACGCTGGATCAATCCAACCGTCTGGAATGTGCATAATAATTAATCTCCAACCATAATGTAGAATGAAGAAAAATAAAAAAATGTATTACAAACAAGACAGTTTTGTCTTACAGCAAACCTCTCAGTGATAACGAATAAAACATTATCGTTTTGACATTAGCATTTTTCTTCAAATAGAAATTCATTCCCTCGATGAATTCCTCCATCTCTATAACAATTCCCAGTTTAAAAACTATAAGATCTTCCGTGGGATCCACCGAGGTACATTTCTCTTGTATTCCAGATAATTCGCTTTTAAAATGCGTTCCAAGTCTTTTTCTTCATATTGTGCCATTTGGTCAAAGAGATATAAGATGATAAGCCAAAAAATAAAAGTTATTATGGAAAATGACAAAATAATAAATCCAAGATATATAACAAGAAAACTGAGATACATCGGATGGCGGACATAACTATACACACCTTTAGAAATTGCTTGATTATATTCCGACCCACCAAATATCAAATTATGGGACTTTACACCTAAAAAAACTCCCAAACCAATACATGCAGCAAAAATGAGAAAACGAATCAGGAATGGAATTAATTCGGTTTCCAGTGGTGCAAATTTGATTAAAAAACTATCAAGAATCCAAATTAGGAAAAATAAAATACCAGTTAAATTTTGAATCAAATGAGAATGGGGGTGTTCTGATCCAATCCCATGATGATGGGTATGACTCATTTTATAAATTCCTACTGAATTGATTTACCTTTCAAAAAGTATATTTAAATTACTAATTTTAAAGGTATGAAATATGGTTTATACAAACTTAGCTAAATACCATCTTTGGGCAGGTACCGAATCACGCAAAATACTCCAAGATTTAACCCCGAATGAATTTAAAACTGATTTAGGGGATGAACTTGGTAGTGTTGAAGCTAAAGTTCAACATATCCTTTTAGCTTTGCTCTTTTGCTTCTTAAGATTGAATATCGACTTTCCATTCTTTCAAAATGACTCTGAAAAGGAAATTTTTCATCGATTACATTTATTATCAAAAAATGACCTACTTACCTGTTGGGAAGAGGCTGATAAAACATTGGTTTCTAGCATGCAAGTAAAAGGAAGTACAGTAACAATAAAACGATCTGATGGGGATACATTCTGTTTACTCCGTGAAGATTTTTTCCTCCAATATATTCTTCATACCGTGTATCATAGAGGACAACTCAATTATTGCTTAAAAGCTCTTGGTAAAGAAAGGATAAATGCGGATTATCTCTTCTATTTTGATAATTTAGATCGACAAATGGACAAATTCCAATGAAGAAAAGTAAAAAAAAAGGAGAAAAGGGAGATTATTACTGTCAAAATTCTCTAAGGTTCTGTAGGATGATGTTTTGGATAGATAGGATTAGTATTTGAGCTTTTATCGAGTGACAAAATCTCGAATTCGGGGATTTCAGATTCCATCACAATAGCTATTAGATTGTGCATTTTCATATGATGGATCATGTAACATTCCTCATGCACGAATGCATTACAGACATCACAATGAATTATCAAAACAAATCCATTGCGATCCTGTTTTAGGAGAAATGAATTGCAGATATGACAACGTCTTGGATCTCTCTGCAATTCATTTCACCCCAGATCTGCTAATTCGACTTCTTCTTTACGAAGAGCTTTTTTATTGGCCTCTTTAAGGCAATTTACACATCTGAACTCTGGATCTAACACAGTACCACATTGTTCACAAAACATTTTTCTTAGAACCTCCGATTATTTGTCCCAAACTCCCAGGATAGTTGAGACATGAGTTTTTACATAAAATAGAGTTGTGTAACAATAATGAAACAACCCCAATTAGGGCGTTTTTGACTTTGATGATTAATCATTTGTTACACCTTGATTTAATAGGGAGTTTTCCTGGAAATCCCTTTCAATAAGCTTAAGAATTAATAACTATTATAAGGCTTTTTCATTGTGCATGTAATTAATTTCATTTTCAAACCTCTCAACAATCTTAATAGCTTTTCAGAATCCTTTTAGTATGATAAAAGCAATTATTTTAGACATGGATGGGTTAATGGTCGATACAGAACGTCTATATTATACAGCCGACATGCTAGTTGCAGAAGAATATGGAAAAAAGATTTCCAATAAAGTTATTGAACAAATGATTGGCCAAAAACCCTTAGATTCAATGCAAATTTTTCAAACATTTTTGGAAACTGAGGATACTCCTTCAGTATTGCTTGAAAAACGTGATTTATATTTTCTAGAAATGCTGGAAACCGATCTTCAACCTATGCCAGGATTAAAGAAATTTTTAGACACTTTCTATAGAAAAATAAAGCTAGCCATTTCCACTGGGACTCAATCCAAATATTTAGCGATTATTCTTCGTAGATTAGACCTTCAGAAATTTTTCGAAGTTATACAAACTTCAGATAAAATCAAAAAGGGGAAACCTGATCCAGAAATCTATTTTCGGACAATAGAACAACTTAATCTCTATCCTT
>JAEOUE010000291.1 GCA_016839515.1 Candidatus Hodarchaeum mangrovi | reverse complement strand
GCAAGCTTTACCAAGGATAATAGTAGCTTGATGATTTAAATCTTTGTTTGTCACTTCTCTAAGATCATCAGCTGAAAAAACTCTTTTGACTCTAGATGAGTAAGTGTGTTACAAACCTCCTCCTTAGAAAATAAAGCTATTTGATCAATTTCTTGATCAAGGGGTTTTAAATCAGAAACATCTCCATTAAATTCTACTAGGAACATGGTAGTTTCTTGATGAGTAAAACCAGTTTGTTGAACTTCCTTAGGAAACACAAATCTGAGTTTCTCTGAATATTCTCTCATTATACTAAAGTTAATTGAACCAGTTTCCTCCTTTAGTTCTCTGAAAAGGGCTTTTTCTTTCGATTTTTCCTGTGGCATTATTCCCCCTTTTACAAAATCCCATTCTCCCTTTATATCCACTGGAGAATTAGCTTTTTCCATGATTTTCACCTTATGGATAAGAATATAATTTCCCTGATATCGTATTATTGCTCCAACTGCTTGTCTTAGCAAATAATTTTCCTCAATAATAGTGATAATATGATAACAATTGCCACGACCCAAGATTTCAATAAGTAAGCTTGCTAGCATTCAAATTAATATATAAAAGGAATCAATCGATAAGATACTGCCTTGTATTTCTGATACTCATCTCCAAAGGTTTCTTCCAGTAATTTCTCCTCATAAATCAAACGTGCCTTAAAAATCCAAAAATAGAGGATAAAGGTTACGGACGAAATAATTATTGATTGACTCACAAAGGCAAATCCAATTACGCCTAATAGAGTTCCTGAATACATGGGATGACGGAGATATTTGTAAAGTCCTGTAGTGATTAATTCATGGTTTTCCCTAAGTACTAATGTACCGGTCCCTTGTTTCCCCAAATTTACGCGTGCAATAATAATTGTAATTGCTGCTAATAAATACACAAACAATCCAATCCATGAAAACACATCAAATCTGCGATTAAATATTATGTTATGCTCCTCAATCGCTAATACAAATAGAAAGGGATTAGCAAGAAATAAAAATAGAATAAATTTAGCATAATTATTTTCTTCCCTTTTTTCTTTCTCTAAAGGTCTTAAAAGAGTATCAATTGTACCAGCGATATACAAAATAAGAATGTAAACAATATAGAAAAAGTCTTGAAATATTTCTGGTTTAAAGAAGAAAAATATAATATTATAATAAATAATATAAAAAAAGAAAATAAATATTCCTTTTCGTAGAATAGTATCCCTATCCATATAGTAACAACCTAATAATTTCTTTGAATCGAACTTTTTAAAATTCTTTATCAGATTTATTATTGAGGAATAATCGTCATAATACGAAGTAGTAGAAAACCTTAACTAGTTGGATTAATACTTTCGGCCTGTTGAGAAAAGCAATGAATCAAGATACAAAACTAGAGTGGGACCTCAGTTTTTGTGGGTTAAATTGTGCTGCATGTGAAATTTATCATGCATCACATGGTGATATTGAACTACATGAGAGATTAGTTAAATTCTTTAAAGAAAATTTTGATCCAACTATTACTTCTGTTTCTTGTGAACGATGTAGAGGTAGACCAGATAAGTGTTGGACTTCGGACTGCCACTTCCGAACCTGTGCCACTGAACAGGGATTGACTTACTGTTTCGAATGTAAGGATTTTGTCTGTGATAATTTAGTTGAATTCGGGAACCGAGCTCCACATCATGCAAAGACTATAGAAAATATGAAAAAGATGAAAGAAATTGGAATAACTAAATGGATTGCTTCACAAAGAGAGGTAAAATTTTGTCCTTAATACATTCTTCACCGACATGACTAAGGTATAATTACCTTTCTAACTTAGGATCAATAATAAATAAAAAAATAGATCAAACTTCATAAAGCAATAAAAATGTTAAAGCTAAAGGTTGTGTGCTATGCTGAATGAGTATTCTTGGTGATTTTTCTGCTTTATTGAGAACACGAATCTGCTTGGTATCTGCTCTGATCGTGATAATCGCAGGGTATTTGACTCATAGATTAAATGTGGTTGCAAGTTCTTCTCTTAGAGCTCAAACGTTTTTGGATTATTTATTCAACAATCCTATTCTTCCATTAGAAGGGATCGTAATAGGGATGATTATTCCGTTTTCACTGGTTGCTGGAACATATGTAATGAATGATTATTTCGACTATCAGTCTGATTTAGAAAATGGACGAGTTGATAGACCTCTGGTGAGAGGTGAGATCCGTATGTGGGAAGCAAAGTGGTTATCTATCATTTTGTTCTCTTGTTCAATTCTTATATCTTTCATAATGGTGATTATTTATCAACTCTCTCCTCTTATTCCCCTGTTAGCAGTTCTATTCATCGGAATTGGCATTATATACAATCTGGGAGTAAAGAAATTTGGGATTATTGGCCATCTTTTGATTAGTCTAGCTCTAGTGGCTCCAATTTTACTTGGGGTTATTATTGTTGAACCTATTTCGGAGTGGGTTCTCTTAAATATGATTATTCTTTCCTTATTTTTCCTGTTCGTGGCTTTAGGTCGAGAAACTATCAAAGACATATTTGATATTAAAGGTGATCAAAAAGCAGGAAAACGATCGTGTGCCATTCTTTTAGGCTTAAATTGGGCTGCTCGGATTTCAGGAATAATATTTGTTTTCGGAATCATTACAGGAAGTCTATTGCTATTTCTCGGTTTCCGTAATAATTTAATTTATTTTGGAGGTTTTGTTGCTGTTTCTGCCTTACTAATTTGGACAGTAACCATGATAATTCGGAATACTGATCCTGAAACAGCCACAAAAGCGCGAATCTATTCACGATGGGCTTTATGGTTGTACGTATCTGTGATTTTTATTTCTAGTTTCTTTATAACCTTATAATAATACGATAGCAACAGATTCAGTTCTATGATAACATTTTAACATATGATTGTTCATAAGATTGATGAGAGATCTGACAGTCAGTCTTAACTTTTGCATTGAAAGATGAAAAGGCTGCACATGATTTTTATATCTAAATGTCTAAAGCTGCAATTAATAAAGAGCATGTGCTAATATTTCAGAAACTAGCTCAAATGGAATTGATCCACAAGAATAAGTTAGAATCTCTCTATGACGATATGTTCTATTCTGATAATTAGATGCTTAAAAAACCTCTTAAAAACCATGAAATCAGTAATAAAAACAATCTCATGTTAATCGCTTCTGTACTATAATACTAACTAATTTTATCTCACAATAATCCATTATAATAAATTAAATCTTTTTTCTGAATTGAAAAAGCCAAAAAATCTATAGTAAGGATTATGATAACAAATAAATGAGATTTTCTCATTTAATAATCTAAATAATTCTAGTTCATCTGAAGAGTTTTAGATCGATTTCATTTCCTCTTTTCTGCCATCTTTATTCTTCTAAGTATTAATGTATTTAAGAATTAAACTATTTGAACGTCTTCTAAATCATTCTTTCTTACATTAAAATGGAGCGATATTTTTTGGTCCTAGATTTCTATTTTGTAATAAAATTTTTGAATAAACAATAAATCTTGAGTAAAAATAATTCCTTAACAAAAGCTTAACAGTATTTCAATTAAAAGAAAGGAGAATCAAGAATGAATACATACAAAATTAATGCAAGGATTACAGGATTATTATTTATAACAGCAACGGTTGCTGCTATAGTAAGTGGAATTTTTTTGTTACCGATTCTAGAGACTTCAGATTATCTGACCGAAATTGCTGTAAATAGACCTCAGGTGATGATTGGAGCTCTTTTTTATTTTATTATGGCTGCTGCAGGTGCTGGTATAGCAATTCCGATGTATCCAATCTTAAAAAAGTATAATGAAGGAATGGCTCTTGGGGCCGTTGCTTTCAGACTTATTGAGGGTGCAGTCTTTATGGTTGGGGTACTTTGTGTCCTAACACTCGTAATATTGAGTCAGGAATATATTGAAGCAGGAGCTCCATCTACTTCCTATTTTCAAACATTGGGTGAATTATTAGTCTCAGGATATACTGTAGAGCAAGCTGTTCTACCAGGGGTATTCGCTTTTAGCATCGGTGCTTTGATATATTATTACATTTTTTATCAATCAAAACTCGTTCCACGATGGTTATCAGTCTGGGGGCTTATTGGAATCACGTTGGGGGTAATAAATGGCTTGATCTATATGTTCAGTGATATACCTAATGAGATGATCACGATGTTGTTGGATCTACCAATTTTCGT
>JAEOUE010000065.1 GCA_016839515.1 Candidatus Hodarchaeum mangrovi | reverse complement strand
TAAGAATTTATTTGGATCAATCATTATACATCATCATTATTTAGTATAATTAACTGAATAAATTTCTATCAAAGTAAGTTCAACAGAAGATTTTTGATTATAATAAACTTTTCAACACATTTTTTAAGTTTTAAAAGAATTGATAATCCTTTGAATTTTATTCTCAAACCTATATTTTGTATGAAAACAGTTTAATTAAACTAGCATCCTGTGATTGAAGCGAGGTAGGATTAAGTAATGTTGAGATATCACGTGAGCATAGAGTCAGAATTTAAAGTAGCAGTAATGATAAGGATTAGCAAACAAAGGACGAATGATGTGATTGTGTTCCTTCATGGATTTGGTTCATCAAAGGAGCACTTCATTAAAGCCTTTTCCAATAAGTCCTTGAATGACGTTGATCTTGTAGCTCTTGATCTTATAGGCTTTGGTGAGAGCAGTAAAAATAAGGAATTCAGTTATAGTATGACAGATCAAGCAACAATGGTCATGAAAGTCTTGGAAAAGTTGGTTATTGATACCTTTCATCTGTGTGCTCATTCCATGGGTGGATTGGTAGCCCAAGAGCTCGCAGAAAGATTTCCTAAAAGGGTGTTAACATTTATGAACCTCGAAGGGAATCTTACTATTGAAGATTGTTTCATGACAGGTTTAGTTTTCAAGAGTAGCTTCAATGAGTTTCATCGAAGGGGAAGGAAGGAACTGGAAGAGCAAATTGATTTTAGAGTTTCGTGCGATCCTAGTCTGCTTTCCTACTTAAAAACATTTAGACAAGCTTATACACTAGCTCTGTATAAAAGTGCTGAGGATACAATTAAGATTTCCAAGGATCCACAGCTGATAAAGAGGTTCATTGATCTACCCAAGAAATGTTACTTTTACGGGGAAAAGAATAGGGGAAAATTCTCAGCTGAGAAAATACTTCATGAAGCTGGCCTACAAGTTTTTTACATTGAAAAAGCAGGTCATTCAATGGCGGAAGAAAACCCTGATCAACTTTATGCTTATGTCAAAGATTTTATCACCACTAACAAATGACAAACATTGAATTTTATATAAAATTAAATTTACATTCAGCAGAGTGGAGATATTTTTCTAATCCTGTATTAATATAGGTTGTAATGGATTTACTATTTTTCCACCTTTTTTTATAAAGGGAAATCCAATGGTCACAATTACAATTTTTTTAGCAGATGAAAACGAAATGGAAAATGAACAGAGTTTAAATAATTCTAGAGTTGTTTACTTTCAGATTTGTGAATTATATGGTGTTTCGTTAGAAAAATTAATTCCAGTTAAAGGTGGTCTTGTTAATCTAATCTATTAATTTACTCAAAATGGGACAAGTTATATTATTCGAGTAAGTTCACATAAAAGCAAACAAGAAATACAATCGGAATTAGAATGGATCCTATTTCTTAATATGTACGGGATTTCAGTTTCAATTCCAGTTCCCTCTATTCAAAATAACCTTATAGAATTGCTTCAGTATAACCGAAGAACCCTCCCCTGTGTTTGCTTTAAGAAAGCTATCGGGAAATCACTCCTTAAATCACCTGAGTTAATGGATAAATCGCTTTGGAATAACGATTTGTGGATCAAATTGGGTCATCTCATGGGAAAAATGCATAAATGCACAACTTTTTATAGTCCAAAAGACTCTATTGCTTATAAACAAATAGATGAGGATACTATCTTCGATTCTGATGTTTTTTCTGAAAAACCTGAACTCAAGGAAAAATTTTTTAGCATAAAGAAAAAAATTCTTAATCTTCCGCGTCCTAAATACGCCTATGGCCTCGTTCATAATGATATAAACTTTTGGAATTTTGTATTAGCAGAAGAATCACTTATACTATTTGATTTTGATGACTGTGGCTATAACTGGTACATTCATGACATCACTACCACATTTCATATGATTTCAACGTATGTACTATCTTCAGGAGAGTATTCATCTTTTCCTAAATTTTTACGCGCATTTTGGATTGGTTATAGATTAGAATATTCTTTAGATCCTTATTGGATAAGTTTAATTCCACTATTTCTTCGTTTTCGGTTATTTCACGATTATTTTGTGTTTAATCGAATGTATCAGAATAAAGAATTCGATCCTGAAGATATGGATTTCTTTCTTCAAATAATAATTGACTTAGAAGAGCGAATTCATTCTGATAGACCTTTCATCGATTTCCCTGTCGAAAAATGGTTGGAATACGCGGATTTTTAAAATTAGAAAAATAATAAAGATTATCAATAAAGTAAAGATAAACAGGTTAATGCGCCTTCACATTTTTGAAATTCTGTTATGTCTAATGTTATGGCCTCAAATCCTTGTTCCTTAATCATCTTAGTTACTGCGGGATAACCAGCTGGTATTAGAACACTATCATTTATAGTTAGGGTGTTTGCTGCATAAGCATCCTTATCGTCTAGGACAAGTTTATTATACTGACTTAATTCTGGATGGCTAACATATTTGTTAATGGTAATAATGGTAGTTTCATTCAAAGCAGTGATGTAACTCTTTAAATGGACAATAGAATGATCTTCAATAGTCTTTATTTCGACTCCTAACCATGTTGCAAGTTGTTGTATTCCTTGATAATTCGATCTTTGTGTGATGCCTGATATTAAATGATTAGAAAAGTGAATTACATCACCACCCTCGATCGTAGCAGGTTCAAGACATTTCTTTACCTTCAATGTTTGACTTAGTACCGCTAAAACTTTTTTTTCTTCGCCTCGTCTTGATAATGCACCAAAGTGAGAAATTAATGCTCTTTTTCCATGGATAATTGCCGCATCCTCGACAAAACATGAATCGGGATATTTTTTTTCGGGTGGAAGCTTGATGACTTCTAATCCCAGTTCTTCTAAGGTATTACAATATTCAATATGCTGTTTTTTTGCCTTTTGGTAATTTATAGTGTCGGGAAAGGCATAGGCAGTAATACAGGCAGGAAATGAAGGGGAAGGTTCTCTAACAAGGGCAATACGTTTACGAAGTGACATGTTATTATAGAATATTTGAGAATCCATAAGAAGTTTTTTGTAGATTTCTGATCTCTCTTTTATGGACGTTAATTTAGTTTAATCCGATTTTTTAGGTTTGCTTTTAAAATCTTACAAGGTGTAATTATTTAAGATGGGTAGATTTCATTAACTTAATTGGATTTTTTGTAAAACATCTTGTTTATTTTCCAAAGGGGTGTTTATTATTTTTAATCTTATAGAAGAAGCATTAGATTCCTTGGATCAGTTTTCTTCAAAGGATCTTGTTCAAATAAGAGGTCAAAATCGTATTATCTCACTCTATAGCATGAAAAATGGTATTCTAGAAGAATCTTCACGAAATTTATCGCATGGAATTGGTATTAGAATATTATCTAATGGAGCATGGGGATTTACAAGGACAAATATAACAGATTTTCAAAATATTCAATCATCAATTGTCGCTGCACAGAAATTAGCAAAAGCAGCTTCCAATCACCAAACAACTAAAATCCAGCTTCCCAGATCTCCTTCTATTAATGACTCTGTTAAAAGTAAGTGTCAAAAACCTATTGAAAACTTTTCTCAAGATGAAATCGTCAAATTACTTCGATCTATCTCCTCTGGGTTGTTTGGTTACTTACCAGAACTGAAAAATGCAAATTTAAACCTCTTAGGATTAACAGATAAAAAATTCTTTTTAAGTTCTGAAGGATCTAAGATTCAGGAAGAATTCACTAAAATACAATTAAAAATCGATCTACTCTTAAAAAAACACGATTCTCGTATACCATTTTCGGAAACTTATGGACATACTGGTGGAATGGAGCTTTTTGATAGAAATCAACCTGATTTTATGGTAGAAAACTTAGTAAGAGAAGTAAAATCTTTATTAGAAGCGGAATCATGTCCAGCTGGCATGTTTAAGGTGATTATCCAACCTTCATTATGTGCAACATTGTTACACGAAGCTATCGGGCATCCATTAGAAGCAGACCTTGCTATGGCAGGAGGAGGGTTTAATGAAGCTTTAATAGGAAGAACTGTATCCTCTGAATTGGTAACAATATATGATTCAGGATTAATAGAACATGGTTTAGGTTATTTCACTTATGATGATGAAGGAATCAAATGTGTTCCAACCACATTGATAGAAAATGGTATTCTGAAATCATATATGCATGATAGAACATCTGCGTTTATGATGGGTACAGAGCCCACTGGAAACGCTCACGCATGGGATTTTAGTGTCTCCCCAATGATTCGACAGACTAATATTGGATTGAAAGCTGGAGATTATTCTCTTGAAGAATTAGTTGAGGATATTAGGCATGGTTTTATTCTTGATGGAACTTTTGGAGGCATGGCAAATTCAAATGGAGATTTTACCTTTGGTTTTCAACGTGCATTCCAGATTAACCAAGGAAACATTGAAAAGGCTCATTTAGGGGCTAATGTTTCTGGAAATGCCATTGATGTCTTTAAAACAATAGATGGGGTTAGTAATAAATCTATATTACGACCTGGAGCTTGTGGAAAAGGCCAGTTTGCGATTCAAGGAAGGATTGTACCCGCAATACGCTGTAATATTTTGATCGGAGGAAAAGGAGGTATATAAATGACATTAGATCAAGCATGGGAAATTCTCAAAGAGAATGCTCAGTATGCATTAAAAAATGTAGAAGCTCAAGTTGGGGCAGCTGAGGCATTTTTTACCCTAACAAATCTCACCCAAATTCAAATTAGAAATTCTGAACTAACAGGGAATAATCAAGGTATAGATGGAGGGATAGGATTCAGAATAATTAATAAAAACAGTCAAATGGGTTTTGCTTCAACAAATAACTTCCTTAAAAAAGAAGAAGTTCTCAAAGCAATAGAAAATGCCATCAACCTTGCTCAGATCAGTACTCCTAATGAATATGCCTGTTTTCCAGAAAGTTCCAAACCTAAGGTGATTAATGGATTATTTGATGAAAAATTTATTTCTATTACCATAGATGAGGCTCTTGGTATTGCTAAATCAGGATTAGTTTCTACTGAAGCTGTTGATGAACGCGTGAAATTAAAAAGAGGTGAGCTATATCTTGAATATGGATGGAAAGGCGTTCAAAATACTATAGGAGTAGATCTGGAAGCAAAAAGTAGTCATGGAATTTTCTATTTGGGAGCTATTGCGCAGGAGAATAATCAAGTTACTGGACTTTGTTCAGAGATAAGAAGAACGACCTCTCTAGATTTTGATGCTCAAGTCCAGGGTGAAATCCTTGCCAAGAAAGCTATAAACCTTTTAAATCCTAGATCAATCACTAGTTTTACTGGTACTGTTGTTTTTTCCCCTGATGTTGTAGCTGACCACATTTTTTCGGTCATAACGGACGCACTTAAAGGGGATAATGTAATTGCGAAATCTTCAGCTTGGGAGGATAGAATAGGTAGTGTAGTGGCGAACAATGCTATTACTATCTCTGATAATCCATTATTAGAGGCAAATTTTTCATCTCAGCCTTTTGATGACGAAGGTGCTACAACTGCGAACACTATTTTGGTTGATCAGGGTGAATTAGTACAATTTCTTCAGCATTCTAGCAGTGCCAAAGCCTTTAATGATAAAACTACTGGAAATGCATCACGATATGGAACTGGCTGGGATATAACAAGGTTAATTATTGGATCTGGTTATAAAGCCCAACCTCTTGTTTATCCTCATAATCTTCTAATTAAACCCGGCCAACAATCAATAGAAGATCTTATTGCAGAAATAGATCATGGACTTTTTGTTGATTCCATAGCTGGATTCCCACAACCTAGTTCTGGATTGGTGAGTGCTCAAATATCAAGTGGATTTATTATTGAAAAAGGAGACTTTAAACGTGCAG
>JAEOUE010000290.1 GCA_016839515.1 Candidatus Hodarchaeum mangrovi | reverse complement strand
TATTAGCTGTTATTCGTTCTACTTAGTGCCTCTTCTCCTTTCATTAACTAGGAGTCCACCCCCTTTTCTCCTTTTGAGGGTATAATGAATAGGGTTCTTTTTATTTTTCCATCATGCAAATTAAAATCTATAATTGAAGAGAATTCTTATGGCGGTTCTTTAAGGATCCTTTTGGCTGTTTATATCATCAAAAAGATGATCTCCTCAGTTAGTCAAGTGACGAAAGATTCCTATCAAGAACTAACGTTCCGTGACGTCGTATATTGGCAGCGATTCTAACAAGAACATGACACTTTATATAAGTGAGTTAAGTATATCTCCAGATTCTTATCGGAAGCAAGTGGGACTATCGTTTTTTTCGATTTAGAAAATCGAGCTAGTTTCATTTGCCCTTGTAACTGGCGTACATGAAGCAGGGTCACTGGGAGCAGGTTTTTTATGATGTTCCATTGTAATAAAGGCAAAAAGTATTAGAAGTTTTTTTATTATTCATGAGCAATATTCAAGATGTTGCTGAAATTAAAGGAATAGATAAGAAATGACTTCACAAATTAGTAGAATGATTAAAAACGAAAATTTCCCCCTCTACCTATATGCTGGAGCTATTACAGGTTGTCTTCTGGTTCTGGCAATCAATATATTGAGAAATCTTGATTTGCTGTTAGCAGGGGATCCATTTTACAAACCCTTGGATCTATTTTTCGTGATCTATCTCCTAACTATCATTGCGGGTTCCTACACCATTTACAGATTAACCAAGTTTTACCTCGACATCCGATCAGTTGATTATTTATTAATCGCTTTCTTTATTTTTGGTTCAGCGGTGTACCTATTCATGTGGCAGCTCTGGACAGATTATTTATCACCTTTTGGCATTTGGGTCTATCAATCTGAACCTGAAGCTATCTTTGTCTGGCCTGAATTATCTGTTGGTCGTGGTGCGTACTATTGGGGCCATTTTATCCTTCTGATCATGGTAGTTAGACTTCGACCATGGAAAGAGTACCATCCAGTGGTGAAAGGGATCGTCCTCCTGTTGGTCCTCGAGAGTTTCCTGCTTACCATGACAGATCACATCTGGGGTTTCTGGTTTACAAGATATCTTCAGGAGGGGGAACTAGTACTTTCAGAATTTTTTTCCCTCCCTTTAAGTTTCACAAGGGTTTTAGCTCCTCTTCTTGTACCTTCCATCGCTGGTTGGTTAGTAGCTTATGGAGTGTTTAACATAGCGTTTCTGTCTACAATCATTATGTTTCTTACCCTGAAGTTAGAAGTAAAAACCAGAGCGATCAGAATCTCCCGTATCTCGTGGATCATATTTGGAGGGGTAAAGCTTCTTGAACCATTATACAGATTATTTAAACAACTGCAACATTTTGACCTATTTAACCTGATAGTAATTTTTGCGTTTTTTGCTATCCTATTCCTCCTATCGTTTCTTGCTTTTGCTCCCGAAACCTTGCTTCTCACTAAATACAAATTAATGCGCGCAAAAAACCTGTTTGTCATTTACGAACGTGAGGTACAGGCACGAAGTGGAGTATTAGGTTTCCTTGATCACGAAAAAAGGCTCAAAGATTATTTTGATTATCTTGAGCAGGCAAAGGCACTTCCAGAATTCGAGAAAGTAATAGAGAGCACAAGTGATGGGGGATAATCCTCCTCAGTCATCCCACTCATAGTTATCTTCTTCATCTTGAACCTCCTTCCTTCTCGCCAATTGTTGGAAATTTCCTTCCGTTCTGAAGGCTATCAGTATACTATCGGAATCGCCAATTCCTTATTGATAAGTATACAATACAAAACTCACTTCATACAATAAAACCAATATTGCTCGAGGTTTTTTCTGAGAAGAGTCATAATTTTTTACAATAGAAAGTGGGGGTCAAGGGGGACTCTTCAATATCTTACTTAGTGCCTGTTTTAATGCGATATGGAAGAAATGGTCTGCTGGGAAAATTATCACTTCATGGGCCATTTGATAAGCTGTTTCACATGAACAAGCAATATTTCCTGCGTATTTTACTCCCTCTTTTTCAAATTGTTCCGCCCAACGTTTTAAATCAGCACTCATGTTAATTTCTGGAACCTGATTGAATAGAACAAACATTTCCATATTACTCAAGGCTTTGGCTCTCTTATAGACTATTTCGATCAATTTCCTTGTCCCACTTACTGCATAAGAGTTTGGACGAAGGATAAGAATCGCTTTATCACACATCATGATCAGATTAATGACGATCATGTGCCAACCTGGCGGAGAGTCAAAAATGACGAAATCATACTGTTTTTTAAGGGTTTCAAGATCATCTGTCATTCGTTGGAGTGTTGAGATAAACCATTTTTGATCTGATCCAAAGATTTTCTCATTCGGATCAAATTCTTTATTTGTGAAAATCAAATCAATGTTGAGTTGGGTATCCGGAAAAATAACTTCTTTAAAAGAAACTTCGCCTTTTAGATAATCGTTGAAGTACAGGTCAGGTTCACTTCGAAGGGCGTACTGAAATGAAGGCATGAAGAAGTCGTTTTCAATTAATAACACTTTATTCTCATTTGCTAACAAATTAGCCATATTTAACGCAACTGTGGTTTTGCCTGTTCCTCCCTTATAGCTGTGGACGAGAATTTTCTCCATATTTGCACATCCTAGTCAAGGTCATCTTGCATAATAATAAATCTTACCCTGGGTCTCTCTGAAGTCAAGTAATGCTTCCCTTATGAATTTTTCGATATGAAAACTTATTTCTGTTTGGTCTTTTTTCAAGTATTCTACTAAATCCTCAATTGTTACACCTGGGATCTGTTTTCGTTGTAATTCAAGCAAAGCTAAGGCAGTGTCGTTTTCTTCCGAAGATAACGTTTGACGCATACTCCAATTTTTTAAACTCCACTCATCTTTTAGTGTTTCCAAGAATTCACTTATTGCTCGTTTGATAAAACCATCTATGTTTGATATTGCATATTTAACCTTTACATGACGACTGGAAATTATCTGCTCTATTTCTTTTAAAATATCATCATCGATCTCAATCGTCATACCATGATAGACTTTATTCACGCAAAAACGAAGAACTTCGGACTTATTTTTCAATTTAAACTTTTCTTGAATTGCCATAAATTTTTTCCCATCGTCTTTGTCGAGATTCACTCGGATAGGGAATTTTTCAAGCCTTGAGTTATCAGATGACAAAACTTCTTCACCAGTTAGTTTCATAGCACAACATATTATTAATTTATACCTGAATATTATTTTATAATATATTACTAGAAAGATTAATATACTATATTATTTTGTATTATAGGATAGGATGAAACTTTGGTTTTATTCTGCTAAAATTAGTAAAATGAAGGGAAGAACAAATGAAAAATAGAAACGTACTTTTGATTGGTCTACTAGTGTTTATCAGCGTTTTCAGTATAACAGTTATTCCCACAGTTGCGAATTATGGTGAGGTCCAAGCCTATAATCGTGCTGCTTGCGAAACCTGGAAAAAAAGACTCAATGAAGTCTATTGGGAAAGAGCGATCACTCTCTGGACTACAAGTTGGATATTTTCTCCTGAAGGAGGACCACCAGCTTGGGTTCCTTGGTTCGATGGAAGTGAAGCCCTTGCTGTAGGATCCTGGGGAGAAGGTTGGGGTCCTGATTTAGGGGTATATACCCAGACAGATATGCTAGAGATATGGAATAATTATGAAGTTTACATAATTGTTGATGGTAAATCTCTCTTAATGGACATGTCACCTCCAAGAAAGTGGAAAGAATCTGCAGATGTCTACGGATGGGTTTTTCGTGTCGGGCTTAGCTATAAACCAGGTGCTTTCATGGACTTTTTAGGAGGACCAGGTGAGTATTCAATTTCTTGGGAAACATATCTATATGGTGAACTGGATTTCGACAGTAAAGATTATTGTGACGGATTAACTTTTGTACTATACTAATACTACCTGCAAACAGATCAATCATTCTACTGAATCCTCCCTGTTAATCAGGAAGGAATTCTCCCCTCTTTTTTTTTCCTAGTTGCCAATGTATCTAGTTTGTCTTATTGAGTATAAAACCTCGAATTTTTCTGTACTCGAGTTAAATTTCTTAAAGAGAAATCATTTAGAAGATATACTATATTATTTTGTTGATATTTCGATGAAGAATTCTCCAATAAAGGAAGCATTTGTTTCTGTTACTGATGTTCGGAAGTACCATTTTCATAGCAAAATGCGTTAATTTTATGTTCTTGCGTTACTTTCTGGTAGCTTTTTCACTGTGCCCTTGCTTGTGATTCCTTCCCACCTTCTTTTAGGTTTTTTGGTCGGTTTTGTTACTGTATTCTGTACCTCTTTCTATCCTGCGTTACAGGCCGGACGAAATTCTGTTATTTCTGCATTACAATACGAATGAATGTAATAATCATCACCAGGAGAGGAACGCAAATGAATAAAATGAGCTTTAAAAATGAAAATAATCAGGAATTAAATATTGATGATCTAGTAATGGCTATGTATCTATACAGGGATTAATATAAAAATCGAATTAATCTAAACTTTTCTCAGAAATTCTAGGATAGTGAGGCAATTGGCAGGAAAAAAAGTATTTATAGGATATGGAACTCGATATGGGGCAACAGAAGAGGTCGCTAACCGAATAGCTGAAATTATTCGTAACGCTAATAATCAGGTTCAAGTGGAAAACTTGAAGAAGAATAAAAATCCTCCTTCACCTCAAGACTTTGATGGAGTAATAATAGCTTCGGGAATCAGATGCAGTGAATGGACTAAAGAATCTAACAATTATATTAATAAGTATAAGAAACAGTTAGGCGATCAAAAGAGAATTTTTGGGTTATTTGTTTGTTCAATTCTGGCTGTTACGAATTATAAGGAAGCAGTAAATAATTTTTTACGACCAAACCTCGTCAAAGTTGGAATTCCTGATGATTCCAATCATATCATTTATGATGCATTTGGAGGTGTTATGGATTTTACTAAGACATCAAAAATTGGACTTTTTGATAAAAAAGGACTTCAGGTTTGGGCTAAGGAGCTGAAAAATGAGTCTGAAGGTTCATTTACCTATGAGGAAGACGGTAAAAATGACTTTCGGAATTGGGAAAAAATAAGAGAATATGCTGAAAATTTCAGCAAAATGCTTACAGAAAATAGCAATTAATTATTGTAAAAAATTATTTTTCTTACCGCTATTGAGGATCCAAGAGAGCTAGGCTTTACACACAGCAAAAGGATAGTTTGATTAGGAAAACAATCCCATCCCATAAGTGAAGAGAATAATTCAGCACTATTAAATGGTGGGATTCGAAATGGTAGAAAATTTAAAGATGGTGCAAAAGTTTTTATTCATTTGCGGTATCCTCTCTTCACTACTATATGTAGTTTTAACGAAAAACAAGAACTGTCTATTTATCTCTTCCTTTTTCCACCTCTTCCTCTTATTCGTCTGAAGAGAAAAACTCCAGTTGTGAGCGTAATTGTTCCTCCAATAATAAGACTAAGCTCGGGATTCCAAGCAAAGAAATTTGCTACATCCTCTAGCGCATCAAATAAATCTTGAATAGGATCTTCATGAACTGATGCATTTTCAACATAATAGTTGATCACTTGGTATGTGATGCCATCAGAGCGCTCAAGATTGTATACAATTAATCCAAATGAGAATTTTAATTTTTCCCAGGTCTCATTGTTTTGAATATCTCCAATAGCTCCTTCATATACCATTTTCTCACCAATTATAACCTCTGTAAAACTCGAATCCGTTTTTGCTGAACTCCACCCGCCACCAGCAGTAACAAATAACGCTGTTCCTTTAACATCAAAAGAAGTGCCTGTAGTAAACGATCGACTCATCTGAGAGCCTGTTTCATTTTCTATTTCTATCTTGGTGGGTTGAACTCCATCTCCTTGTCCGACCGTCTGCATTCCTGATGCAGTCCATCGTATTGGAACAACATTCTCAATTTCCGATATATTCGGGTATGTCCAGGGTTTTCCTACTGTATGAGAAAATGTCTCTTTTCCTATATTGGGAGCTTTTGTAAACTTATAATTAAAATAAGATCGCGACACTTTCCACGGGACTGAAGTTTGAGGAACATCAATGGTCAAATGTTCCCCAATTAAAGCAGGATTGATGGGATGTGAAACAATTTCGTATTCATAATTATCAAAGGTTGTAAGTTGATAAATCACCGCATCATCGGATGTTCCCACAACATATCCTGTCATTATAGTTTCTGTATGAGTCTTGGTATTGGTTCTACCAAATTCACGAGTTATCGAAGAACTAAACGAATAAGAAGCTTCCAAAGCAAAGACTTCCAATATGGAAATATCAATTTCTGCACCTATAGACCAATAAGATCCTTCACTGACTGATAAGGAATTGCCCTCTACAGTTCCTTTACTCGTTTCAGCACCAAATGCTGTATAAGAACCCACATAATTTTGAGATATCCCCCGATATGTAGGGGGGGCTGCGATCACCATAATGATCTTAGGAGGGGCGTTTGTACTCCAATGTTTTCCTGTATATTTCAATTTAATGCCATCAGCATCAAAATCACCCGTTGAAACAAATCCTTTTTGATCAAGATTACTATGAATGAGTGAATAATTATGTTTAGCATCATCTATAATATAGGTACCACTCCCAATAACGGTATAAATTGGTTCAAATCCTGGAAAAGGATATCCTACTAGTATGGTTTTGATATATTCAGGAGTATTATCACCTGTTGATAGAATGATTTCATCCATTCCATCAGCGTCTATGTCACCTAAGGCTACTTCCTCTCCGACAATACTAGAGAGCTCGCCAGGTTCCCAGGTTTTATTAAGTGCAAAATTCTTACGCATATCATCAAATATTAATCCAAATGTATCTTCTGGATATAAACAGAAAACTGCAATCTCATCAAAGCCATCACCATCTAGGTCACCAGAATTCATAGCACTTCCAATAAGACTTTTACCAGTGATACTTTTTACATCTAGACACGCTAATTCTCTGTACAAGTTAATTTTGTCGTCTAAAATAAGAATTGAGGCCTCATAGTCTGCTAAACGATTGTTTGATTTTCGAACTAAATAGATAATCTCTTCTCTTCGATCACCGTCAATATCTCCTAATGCTATTACATTCTGGCTAGAGTCTTTATAGTTATTAATATATGCCCCTGTTGTATCAAAACAAAAAGTTACTGGATAATATATATCTAAATCACTATTCCAGCTATGAGATTCGGTAAAATTGTTATTCTTTACATCATATTCATAAATCCATCCCCGATAAACTGCAGGGCCTGAAGTGGTTAAAACGATTTCTTCACGACCATCTCCGTCTAGTTCTCCAGCCCTTAGTATTGGGTGTGTAATATGATCGCTTCTCCACGGCCCTGGATCAAAACCTTCATCTGCTATTTCAGAAGCGTCGTCGATATAAAAATACCAATGGAAGCGTACAGTATTTTCGACAGGATCAAAAATGTACAAATCAATTTGACTATCAAAATTATCAGGATCGAATTCCCAATCAGACGCATCATCCCAATCGTACTCAGTAAAAGCTACAGCAACCTCATCAGTTCCATTTCCATCAAAATTGCCCGCTATAATAGCACAATCTTTCCTGATCAATGAGGCATCCCCAGCAGCAACAGGAGTATTGAAGTGAAACCTTGCTTTTTCTGTGTAATTCTGTTTATAATCATCGTATATGACCACATTACCATCACTATTGGCTATTATTATTTCTTCTTCAGCATCAGTGTCGAATTGACCTGTGGCAACACATCGGATTCCTGGATTGGAAACGTGAGTGTTAATTGGGATATCCTCTGCGAGAGTGAAGTTGTGTAGTTTATCTTCCAGTATCCACCCTGCGGAATTGGGTTGAAAAATAGCTACTTCTTCTAATTTGACTACTACGGATTCATTTCCCGCTAAAGGATGACTAATGGAGTTTATCTTCTGTTTTACAACATCCTCTACCTTTCC
>JAEOUE010000064.1 GCA_016839515.1 Candidatus Hodarchaeum mangrovi | reverse complement strand
GGTAATCAAAATACCACCCTAATCTATGATAAACAGACTGGAGTGCTTCTGAAGGCCTTTTCTGAGATCTTCTTTGATCATGAATATGTTATTGGATTGGACTTGATTACCTCTGACCTTATCAAACTTGGTTCAACTCCATTAGTTACTTCCAAGGCTGTTGATTTTTTTGTGATTAGTAGTGTTATTCTTTCCATAATTATTAAGAAGAAATCTCCCAACGAGTGAAAAATAGAATGAGTCTACCCTCTACTCCTCTTCTTTCTGAAATTAAAGCTATCCGTCTTTTTGCTATTAGTGTGATTTACTCCGCAGTTGCTGTAGCTAGTTCTACTTTCCTTATTTTCATTCCTAATTTAGAAACATTATCTTTGATTTTTTTTATAGTGGGTTATCGATATGGGTATTCGACTGGATTTGTAACTGTTCTAACTTCAGTTACTGTTTATGAGTTTTTCGCGTCTCAGTTTTATGGTTCAGGTGGATTAATCCCCTTTTTATTGAAATTTCCTCCATATTTTCTTATTGTAATTGTTGCTGTTCTATTTAGAAAGACAAAAAATCAAGATCTTATTAAAAAAGGTCTTTTTCTTTCTGATGACAAAGCTGATACAATTTTGTATCAACCTCAAGGTGAAATACATGAAGTTTCCTTTTCTTTCTATGAACATGTCTTGATTTCTCTTCTTGGAGTTTCTCTTACAATTATCTATGACATAGTAACTTCTATAGGTATTTTAGTTTTTGTTCCTTCATTTGAAGGCTTGTTCATCAGTTTTATTACTGGATTACCATTTGTAATCTTTCATCAAGCGACTAATGCATTTCTTTTCTTTATCATTCCTTCTATTTTAGTTGCATTAGATAAAGCGAGGCAAAGTGATGCAATTTTCAATGATTAAGGATTTTCGAAAATATTTTCTTTTCCATATCTTTATCCTATTTGTTTTCCTTAGTTATTTGATTCTTTTAAGTTTTGGATTCTATCTGGTTTTTTTTAATCCGCAATCAGTAGAACCGTCAACAACCGAGGTCGAAATTAAATTATGGATTATTTCAGAACATCCTCTTTATCCAATTAACTTCAGTGATGTTTCTATTGTTCCTTCCAATCTTACCTTACTAACACATCTTAACAATACTTTGGGTTCTTCCAATTGGGATGGAAAACAATTCGCGTCTAATCAGTGGCTTATCACACGTATATTTAATGCTACCGAAGGTGCTGGTTGGGTTTGGCTTTATTATTATCAGATCCCATCTGAATCTTCATGGATTTTAGCCCCTGTGGGTGTTTCAGCATTTCGTCTTAATCAAAATTATACAATCCAATTTCGTTTTACAAGTAGCTCATTAATACCCCTGAGGAGTATTTTTTAATGAGATTCCAAGCTTTTGAATCCCCTGTTCAGTCACTTGAACTAAAAAATCTTTCAATACAATTTAATAAGGCACATCGTGTAATAAATCAGTGCAATCTTCATTTGGAAGCAGGAAAAAGTTATTTATTGACAGGAACCACAGGGAGTGGAAAAAGCACTCTTCTTCGGTTTTTAAAAGGTATTGTACCGCTTTTTTATCCTGCGACAATTTCTGGTGAGATTCGTCTTAATGGAGAGAAAATAACTTTAAATCAGCTCTGGACATTACGTTCTCACTTTGGATTTTTGTTTCAAGATCCGCAACTCCAAGTAATCGGAACTACTGTTATACAAGATCTCGCGTTTGGTCTTGAAAATTTAGCTATCCCCTCAACTGAAATTCATGAAAAAATAGCTCAGTTTGCTAGCGATTTAAATATAGTTCATTTACTAGAAAGGACAGTAACCGATTTATCCGGGGGAGAACTTTCTATTAGTGCATTATGTTCAATTTTACTTCTCAATCCTCAAATTCTTCTTCTTGACGAGTTTACTGCCTTTTTAGATTACTTTTCGAGACAACAGGTTCTTAAATTAATCCAGAGGAGTAAGTCCCCAACACGAATTATTGTAAGTGTGTCACATAATTTACATGAATTTTTACCAATTGTTGATGAAGTTATTATGATGGATCAGGGGAACATTGTTTTCCAAGGATCCAAGAAGCATTTTATTGAGGAATTTATTCCTTTAATTGACCCTAAACTTCGAATCAATGAACTTCAGAGGATAGGACTCTCATTATGTAGACATTATAAACTCAATCCTCAATTTAACTCTCCTGAAGAATTATATAACCTTTTAAGGGAGGAATTAAGTGGATAGCTTAAAATTCAATCAAATTTCTTTTGGATATCACCCCTCACACCCTGTTTTACACAATATTTCCTTTGAGGTAACTACAGATGAAATTATAGGAATTCTTGGGCCAAATGGAGCTGGGAAATCCACTCTTTTACAGTTAACCAATAGTTTACTTCGTCCTCAATCTGGTCATATCCTTTATAATTCTCAAAATATTGAAAATCAATCTACCAGTGACCTTGCTAATCACATTACTGTCTCTTTTCAATTTTCTCGACAAGAATTTTTTAAACCCACTGTTTTTGAAGAAATTTTTTCAACGATTTCTCGTTATATTCCTGATAAAATAGCTTCTCAAGAAGCAACCCAACATACGCTTAAGGAATTTGGATTATTTTCTGTTCAAAGGAATCATCCCTATACTCTTTCAGGAGGTGAACAACGACGACTGGTTTTAGCACTTCGTTTCTCAATACCAGCTTCATTCTATATATTCGATGAACCTACCGCCAATGCAGATTATTCTGCTATTGAATTGCTTCGAGAATATATATTATCATTTCATTCACTTGGTAAAGGATTTATCATTGCATCTCATGATATTGAATTTCTTTTAAGTATCTGTGACCGAATTCTTATTCTTGAGGAAGGAAATATTACCTATCAAGGTCGTTGTGAAGATTTTATTCGTGGATATAGCTATCAAAAATGGTCTTTTATTGAGCTGCCTTCAATTTATTCATTTATACAATTACTTGAAGCGAAAAAAGAGAGTGTAAATATTCTAACTGGGTATTTAACTAATAAAACATATGAAGCAAGATTAGCTTACCTAAAACAGATTATCGGAGGAGTCGGGTAATGGGTTTAGATTCACGTGTTGCACTATTAATATTATTCTCAAGTGCTTTCATATTTCTCATTTCTTCACACACTTTCTTTCAAGTTATTTTACTATTTCTTTTTCTTAGCTTATATCTTTATCAAACCTCTCTAAAGCAAGGAATTCGAATTGTATTTCTTCTCATCATCCCATCAATTTTTATAATCCTTTTAAATTGGTTTTTTGTTTCAAAAGAGGTTAGTTTTATTCTCTTGATGCTTATTCGGTTCTGGGGTTTAACTTGGTTATTTAACTGGTTTTTAAAGTCAAATAGTCCAATGGTATTAGCAAAAGCTCTTTGGAGTCTGCATATTCCCTATCGAATCGCTTGGCAAATCAGTCTTACCTATCGTTTTATACCAACCTTTCAGGAGGAAAGTAAACGTGTTTATCAAGCACAAATTTCTCGCGGAATTCCTTTAGATAAAGGATTAGTCCAAAAAATAAAATTTCTCCCGAGTTTGGTCATTCCATTATTAATTTTAACTCAAGAAAAAGCAGAACTTTTTGCTGAAGCATTATTTGCTCGAAATTGGAATGCAAAATCCCCTAAAACGACCTTAGATCCATTATCGATGACACTTTTTGACTGGGTTCTTGTCTTTGTTTTTCTATTAATGATAATTATAGTATTAATACCCTAATAATTGATTTAACATTGGGTCTTTATAGTCATTTTTAGTAAAAAAAGGTTGTTTAGATTAAAATGTCTGCTATTCCTCCTACAATTCGTAAAATTTTAGATTCAGGGAAAGGAGAAATTCGATTGCTTGAGCAACAATATCGAATTTGGTATTTAACCACCATTCTTACAGGTTTTATGGGTTTTTTACTTTTACTTGGATCGCTATTATTAGCTTTAGTCGAAATTCAAGATGAAATTCTGTTTGTAAGGATTATCATTGGACTAGCCTTTGGAATTGATCTATTTGTTTTCTATATCGTTTTTCAGGAGACCCTTTCAAGACGAAAATACCTTCTAGAAGTAGAACGCCTTATGATGTCAGGAATGACATTCATTGATTCCATTAGACGGGGATTCCGTGATTTTTTTAGCTAAATTTTCGAATCCTTCTCTCCTTGATAAATATTCTAGAATTTCCGCCTAGACTCAATTCTAAGGAGGAATTATTAAGAAATGATTATATATGTGGATTGGTAAAATAGGTTAAAAGAGCTGATAGTCTCTAGCTAAATAGGAATTAATACGAGGAATTGAATAATGCCAGAAGCTCCAATTCCAGGGATGGCCTTTCGGGTTCGTCTATCGAAAGTTCAAGGGAAAAATGCGCTTGAATTAATTTTCCGTGATCAAGCAGTCAGTACAGTTGATATGGGCAATCGTGTGACTGAGGGAGTCATTGAATCTGCTTTAAAACAAGCCTGCGAAGATGCTGAGATTGAACATCAAGTAACCGATAATGCAATTACCAATGTCTCAAAAGATTTGTTTCGACAGGCTGGATTAGGTGAAGGAAAAGAATTAGTTCCTTCCGAATTTGAATTATCAGGGGAATCAAGTGATCTGGATCGTAAATTAGCTATTCTTATCAGCACAGTTCAAACTATTGAAAAAAAGCTAGATAGAATTGAAGCTTTACTACAAAATCGTGAATAAAAAACTCTCCTCTTTTTCTTTTCTTTGTGAAATAATTTAAGATTTTAAGACATAAAGACGAATCCAACAATATAATCTGTTTTATTCGACTTTTCAGACCATAATTCACTCCCTGTCTTTTGAATATATAAAAAAATCCCTTGGCCGTGATTTGAACACGGGACAACCCGGTATCTGCAGAAGCCCTACTAACTTCCTTT
>JAEOUE010000063.1 GCA_016839515.1 Candidatus Hodarchaeum mangrovi | reverse complement strand
GAAATATAAATACTCTTATCTATCAATAATTGAAGTATGATTGAAATGAAACAAAAATTGATTCTTAAAAATTTGTTACACTCTTTATGGGAATTTTTTAATCATAAAATCATCTACAAGAACTTGGCTTTCGCTGGTACTTATCAATATTATTCCTAGATGGTTGATGTTTTTAAAAAACTAGAACATCTTTCTTTTTTAGGGATTAATAATTCATACCAAAAATGATATATACCAAAAATGATATATGTTTTTAATGATGAAACATGAAAATACAAGAAGATACCATTCAACAATCATATTCTAATGCCTTAAAACGAAAGAAAGACAACTCGCAATCTTCATGTTGTCCACCACAAACTCAGTCTCAGAGCTGTTGTCCTTCCTCAACGACATCAGAGTTAATTGAACCCATTTCATTTGGATGTATGTATTTAAAGTCAATTCTTATGGATTATATTGAACAAGGAATGACTGTTATTGATTTGGGTTCTGGTGCTGGTCATGATCTCATGATAGCAGCAGAGCTAGTTGGACCAAATGGTAAAGCTATTGGTGTAGATTTTACCGATGATATGATTAAAGAGGCTAGCGAGAACGCTCAAAAAAATAATCTGTCTAATGTCACCTTAGTGAAGGCAAATATTAGAGATATTCCTCTTCCTGATAACAGTGCGGATGTAATTATCAGTAATTGTGTCATCAATCTTGCTTTGGATAAAACACAGGTATTCAAAGAAGTTTTCAGATTATTAAAACAAGGTGGAATAATGATAGATGCGGATGTTATCGCAACTGAACCTTTAAGACGTGAAATTAAAGAAAACCCAAGTCTTTGGTGTGGTTGTATTGGTGGGGCACTTACTAAGGCTGAACATGAAAAAATTTTAAACGAAATAGGATTTACTAATGTTATCATAAAACTTGGGGAAAAAGATGACGTACAATTCAATGTACCGGAACTAGCCATCGAATCTGGACTAATTTTGGCCCAAAAACCAGATGAGTGAATAGAATGGAATATTCCTGTTGTAATCTTACCCCTATTGAAATTAAAAATCTCGCAAATCCTGAGCTTCCAGATGAACTCGGTATTAGAATTTTAAAAGCCGTGGCTCACCCTTTAAGATTAAAAATTTTACGTTTACTCTTAAATCAGCAAGAATTATGTACTTGCGATTTAACTTCGGTATTTGAAGAACAACAACCAATTATTACAAAACAATTGGCAAGATTAAAGGAGGACGACTTGATAATTAGACGTAAGGTAACTTTCAATAAGGAGGGAACGATGGAATCAAAACTAAATGGAAAATGGACTGCCTATCGGATCAATCCGGAGAAACGTGAATTCCTAATCCATATTCTTACACCTTTTATTTCACCTCTCTAAAAATATTTAATTTCTTTAATATTATAAGAAATTTAACAAATAGAGTAAAAAGAAAAGAATCTTGTATAACAAACGAATAGTAAATTTGTTGAGGAGAAATAATATGCCTGTTGTACATGTCTATATTTGGAAAGGGATGTCTGAAGAGAGAATTAAGGAAATAATTGAAGGAATTACGAATGTATTCGTGAATATGGGAATTCCTACTCAGGCAGTGGAAGTCATTATTCAGGAAATTCCTAAAGCTCATTGGGGTATTGATGGAAAACCTGCAACAGAGTCACGAAAAGATGCAAAACCACCAATCTAGTTCAATCGATTCACTGATAATAGGTGGTTGGATGATATTTCTTTTCTCTAACTTGATGTAACTCTTATGGCATAAACCACATTTCATTAACTTTTTTATATACCCTAGTACGTTCTTTTCCTTTCTGATCTGTGAAGACAACTTAAATTAATTTGAGAATACCTTTACATTAACTTTTGTGCGCCAGTCTTCCTTGAGAGTAGGGAACCCTTCCCGATCAAGTATAGAATTCAATCTATCCCTTTCAGCACATATTTTAAGAGTGTATTTATCAACACTCAAACATTTTCCGTCTATTATAGCTGTTTCAATATCTCCCCGAGCCACATTTGAACCACGAAGATGGGGGGCATCAAGAATACCAAATTTTACAGCAGCTGATAAAGTCAAAGGATCTATAAGGGGATCTATAACGTTTGGGTTAGCAATGAGATTAATAGCTTGTAAAATATAGTTTACATCAGTAATAAGCTCTTGTTTATACGCTTGGATTTGTTGATCGTGGATAATAGATGGTAAGCCTCTAATTGAATTGGAAATAACTCTTCGAGCGATTTTAGCACTCTCAATGACATCTTGACTCGTTGCAATATGATTTCCTTCACAAAAACTCACAACATGCACGATATGAGGTTTGAGAAACATTGCCATTTGGAGTGAGGAGGCAAGTTGTCCCTTAGCAAGATGAGGATCTTCTGGAAAACTCAGAAGTCCAGTCCGTACTTGACGAAAAGAGGTAAAATTACTATCATGTAACCCTTCTATTAATTCTGTTTTAGCTATCATTTTTGCTAGGTCAAATCTAGGAGAAATATTTAATGGAGTATCAAACATAAGTTGAGAGATGTATTTTTCGACTCCTGCTTTTTTTGCGTTATAAGCGCCCAGAAACGAAGCTGTTACTCCAACTGCATCTGGTGCTGAGCGTAAATTCCAATGATGTGATTCATTGGATTCAAATGGTATCTTATGAGCTCCATACCAAGCCATATTATTTTGATTCTCTTTTATTGCTTCAGGGAGTCTTCTCGAACTCCTTCCATCGAGTTCGGAATACCAAAAAAGTGGGGTTGCACCCCACGGGTTATTAATCGTTCTATTGAGTAATTCAGCCATTTTAAGAAGATTACGGGTTCCAGAATAACATCTTAATAGGGGGAAATTTCCTTGTCTTGAGGCCTGATACATCCTGACAAGATCGTCTTCTGAGCGGATTGGAACTCCACCAGCGCCTTTTTCGAGTTTTTTCATATCCTTTGGAGAAAAGAAGTGTTCTTGGAAGTTTTGATCAGGACCTATTGAGATGATATCAATTACTTTTGCTTGTGAAATTTCCTCAATGCCTTTTATGGTTTTATCAACTGAAGAAATTCCAAAATGTGCTCGGAGAAGTGGATAGGGTTTCACAAAGTCCATTCGTTTTATCAATGTAGTTGGAACTATACATTCTTCTTTAGTAAGAATTTGTGAACGTTGTAAAAATGCCAAAACATCAAAATCCGTTGTTTCACCATTGAAGTAATGATGAAAAACCCCCAGAGGTTTAATAGCTTCACATACAGGAGTAGTGCCTCCAAAAATCCATATTTTTGATTTTAGCTCTTGGGTTAAATTAAGTTGAAGTTCTTTAATTATATCAACTGCTACCTCTGGTGTTAACCGATAGCTTAATGCTATGATATCAGCATCTGTCTGATGAATTTTCTGTATAATTTCAAAAATAGTATTTGGAGGTCTTAAAAATTCAGTTTTATAGTTTTGTTCTTGCGCTAGTTTCATAAAATTGAAAATTCCTGCTACATGTACACATGAACCGAGTGTAGCACATAATATTATTTTAGTATAGTTCATTCTTCCCAAATCTCCTCTTGTCTGAGAATATCGATATAGAAGTCATCACCTAATTGTAGGTAGTCATTCAACAAATAAATTGGAATTTTTGACAAACCCATGGTTTCAATTGTACGACCACTAATACGATAATCAGTTTTCATCATATAATTTGCTAGCTCTATAACAACATCCATCAATGGTGTTGGAGTACCAACTGCTGCACCAAGACTAGAAAGAGGGACTAATCCAGTAGGGACATCTTCAAATATGTATCTGACATTTAAGGTCGACGGAGCATATACATCATTATATTCAATTGTATTTTGGATCATTTCATATAAAGTAGTCCCTTTTGACTTATAAACTAGATCTAACCAATTTTTCAGGCTAATAGCTGTAACTCCATAGGCATTTGCAACATTTATTCTTTCCTCATCCATTCTTTCTAGGAATGAAGCTACTGTTGGTGTGATTCCGTCCATATAATGACGATAAGTAACCTTAGGAGCTTCACAGCGAGCAACATTGAGTAGTAAAGGTGCAGGATGGAGAATTGCTCCTATATTATCAAAAGAAGTGTTCAATATTGTGTCATTTTTCCAAAAGGCTTGATTGAGGTTTTGAAGAAGAGGTAATACTTCTTCATTGTATAATGCTGGAAAAGCTGCCACAGCTAACTTCTTTTTGATGCCAGAGATCTTGATTTTACCAGGTTCAGGACATCGTGAAACAAACAAAAGTGACTGTGCTTCAACAATTTTGGGTTTAAAAGGACCATTATAATTTTTGATTGTATTACTAACTTCTAGAGCTCCTCCGGTTCGTCCAGGGTTTAATACAACTATTTGATCGTCATCTAAGTAGGGAGCAATTTTGTAGGCAATCTCTTTATGGGCGTTGGCGGGTGTTACTATCATAATAAGTTTACTATAACGTAAAACTTCTTTAATGGAAGTGCAAACCTTATCTATATTGAAATGGCCTTCAACAACACCATTCACAGAAATACCCTTATTTTTTTCAATTGTTTTTAGTGGAAGTAGAGATCGATTCCAAATTTTTACCCGAAATCCTTTCATCTTTGCATATGCGGCAAATGCATGCCCACCATTCCCCATCCCTAGAATTGAGATAGATGTTTCATCTAGTTTTCTAGAGGACATTTTACCACCATTTTCATTCTATTTTTCCTCATCAGTTAGATTAATATTCCATGTAGAAAGAGGCTAACGAATTTGAAATGTTCTAAGCAAGAGGTGGTTGTAGTAAAAATATTTTTGTTTTTCTGAAGATTCTTGCTTATTCAATCAGATTCAAATTCATAACAAATCATATTTGCGCAGAATAGGTATGTTAACAACCCATTAAAGGAATATTTTGATGAGAATTGATTAACCATATTTTACTCATTTTCTAAGAATTCAAGCATTTTCTTCAATATAAAAGTTTTGATGCATATTTAAATCAAAAGTTTAAATTCTGAACTTGCTACTATTTCAAACTATCAGGTATTTCATATAAAAAACTCTAATATTTCAATATATCCTACTTCTTTAAGAATAAAAGGATAGAGAAAAATACTTACTGTTCTAATCACTCCTTACAAATATAAATTAGCCATAAATTAAAGAAAAGTCATTCCTTATAATATAGCATAACAAACTAAATAATTTCTTTGTCTTTTTTTCTAAATCAAGGTTAATGACAATTTTAAGCCCCTATTTAGTCTCCATAGCTCAATGAAATGAATTTATAAAAAACATTTTAGTAGGGAATATACTGTAATGTTGATTTTTCTAATCTAAACCGATCACTGATTATGTACGATTGTAATCACTAAACTAGCGATATTATAATATTTAACCTCGAATTTCAGGGTTCAGGGTACAGCAAAACCAATTTGAAATAGGTACTCATAGTATGCGATGAAATTATAAATATCATTTCCTGGAGTGCTAAGAACTTCGCTATAGATCCGATTCATTTCGTCATTGGTAATCTTGACAAAAACAGCAGTAATGTTCGTTGATGGGTCAATAATTTTTAGGATAGCTTGCTTTAAAGTTGGAAAAGGAGAAAGATCTATAAGTGTAAGATTGAGATACTGCTCATTAAAAGAAACAAGTTGATCCTCCGTTAATAATTCGAGATCTAAATAGCCATCTACTCCGTATTGATCGAGACAACCAGAAAGAAAAAATATAGTAAGTAAATTTAACAGGGTAACTAAAATAATTTTGTTATTTGATTTCAAAAGGAATCATTTGAGTGTTGTCTTAATTTTATAAAAAATTTATCGTTTAGAGAATAGATAATCCAAATTGCGAATTTATTCATATTTCCGATTAGTTTATTCATATAAGAGTATAAAACTTCTTCTTTTTAACTAAAAAGGAATATTGAAACTGTTTTATGAAATTAGAATAGGGAGTCTTTTTCCCTAAGAAATCGAGAAAATAAGGAGGAAAATATAAAAGATCCTGATAATTCATTAATATCAGCTGAATTAATCGGAAGTACTATCAAATGGTGTCAATAGTCATAGATATTTCTACAACGGAATTATTGATTTGGACAATTGAGATAATTATCCTAGTTTTATTGATTATTTTGATTGAGTATTTTATCTTTAAAAGAAAAGATATTCAAGTAGTTTTCTTACTCAGAACTATTCTTGCTTCACTTCTAATTGTTATATTGGTACCATTGATTGGTTTAGTTTCCCGGGCAATAGAATATGAAGGAAGAGATTTCTTTCCTATCGGAGTAGTGATTGTTTATACTTTAACATATTATATCCTGTATTTACTTATTCATAATAAACAATATAATCGTGCGATTCCGCTGACAACGATCCTCTTATGTATTTTATACATAATTCGACAGATATTTAATGTATCCTTCATAGTTTAATTAACAAATAAAGTTCAATTGAACTTTTAAGTTTGGAAAGGAGTCTATTTTCCTTTTTTTCCATTCTTGGGTAATATAATTTTAATCTAAATGGCTATCTGTAGCCTAATCAAACAAGAAATCGTTTTTTGGCTTAATTATTACTATTTATAAGACTATTTGAATGAAATCTTCTTCTTTAAGACCAAATTAAGCTTAGGTCTTTAAAAGAATTGTCTATATCGGAAACAAAGAGTAAAAAGTACCTAGAAGCCAATGTAAACATTTTAATAGATAATATAAAATCCCCTATAATTCATCACGTTCTAGGGAAGTTATCCATAGGATTCGATCTAAGGATTTTTTACCCTTTGTTGCAAGACCTGCCTTCTTTGAGATCCAGAATCTTAATTGATAACCTTTCATCAGTAAAGACAAATAAAAAAAAAGGGAAAATGAAAATGAAAAAAAGGAATCTTATATTATTATTTACAACTGGAGTATTATTCTCTATAGTGTTTAGCTCGTACTCTCAAACCGCTTACAGAGATATTTCTCAATCAAATGAAAATACTGTTGTTGAATCTTCTGCTACAAATGGAATAGATACGTCTTGGGTGATCAATTGTGCACAGAAACCAAGACCCATTGTAATTGATGGAAATAAAGAATTTGACCGTGAAGCAAATAGGAATGGCTGGCCTGGAGAGGGAACTGAAGATGATCCGTATATAATTGAATTTATTGAGCTAACAATGCCTATTAATTCAAAAGCAAGAAAATTTCGAGATTTACCAGCAGCAATTACGATTAAAAATACAGATGTCTATTTTATAATACGCTATTGTATTCTCACTTCTATAGATGGTAATTATCATGGAATCCATCTGTCAAATGTTGTTAATGGTTGGATTACGAATAATATTATTACTGATTTTGCCTCAGCTATATTTCTAGATGGATCTAATCACATTAACATTAGTTTTAATATTATTAATGCATATAATGAAGCAACGGATACTACACCTTCAACGTTAGGAAATAAAATTGAGAGTACTGGTTCAATGTCCCACGGTATTTTTCTGGATCCTTCAGATAACAATACTATTTATTATAACCAAATCTCAGACTATACTGGAAATGGTCTCTATATCTTAGATTCTTCCTTTAATAACTTCACATTTAATGACATCAATAATAGTTATGGCGAAAATGGTGTTTTTCTTGCAGGATCCAATGGAAACACAATAACCTATAATGAAATTTTTGGAAATCCTCCTCTCTCAGTAGGGATTTCTTCAGGGATTAAGGCCAAAATCCAAACAGGATCTTTGAGTCATGGGATCTTTCTCGATCCTTCAGAGGAGAATATTATTGCCTATAATAATATTTCTGATTTTACTGCATATGGAGTTTATTTACAAAATTCTGATTTAAACATTGTGAAGAAAAATAATATAGACGGTAGCGATATTAACCTAGAAGATGGAAGTGGAATATTTTTAGAAGATTCAACTGAAAACACTCTAACAGAAAATACTCTTTATGCTTCCGATACTTCATCTGGATTTGATCCACAAGGTATACGCTTCAAGCTTTTAACAGGCTCATTGAGTCATGGGATATTTCTTGATCCCTCTGACAAAAATAATATTACAAACAATTACATTTCTGATTTTACAGGGAACGGATTATATTTGGTCGATTCAGATAATAATATTATAAAACAAAATCAAATCAATAATAATCTTGATGCTTCTAATTCAAATGGTGTCTTTCTAGAAGGATCTCATCTTAACATCATTACAGATAATGATATATTTAGTACTATTGGAACTTCCACTATTACTTCTGACATTAGATTTAAAATTTCAAGTACCGGATCCATGAGTCATGGTATCTTCTTAGATCCCTCAAACAATAACACTATTTATAATAATAGAATCTCCGGTTATGATGCTGATGGTCTTTATCTATTGGAATCCGACTTTAATGCAATATATAACAATGATATTGATAATAGTATTGGAGCTAATGGTGTTTTCCTGAATGGTTCCGATTGGAACAATGTGTCATATAACAACATTTGGGGAGCTTATTCTTCATCAAATACAATTTCTTCATCAATTAGATCTAAGATCCTAAGCACAGGATCCATGAGTCATGGCATCTTCTTAGACCCCTCTAATAATAATACAATTATTGGCAATGAGATTCATAATATTACTGGTGATGGAATTTTTGCTTTTTCCTCTGGGGATAATGAGATTTCTTACAACGAAATTGGTGGTAATGAGGGAACAGGAATATTCTTTGAGGATTCTTGTGATAGTTCAATTTGTAATAATGTCATTTACAATGATGAAATCTATGGAATTCTTCTTGATACTAGCTCATCTGGTAACTTTGCAGGTGATAATGACTTAATTGCGAACAATATCGGTGGTTCACAAATTTTTGATGATGGATTAGAGAATTATTTCCTGAATAATTTCCTTATTGACCATGATAACCGGGATAGCGATAATGACAAGTTCAGTGATACTCCTTATGATATTGAGGGTTCCGCGACAAATTCCGACCCGTATCCAAGTGCATTACCTGTTCAAAAATTAGATGAACTGGATTTGAATCTAGCCAATCTGACTGCATGGATAGATTATGAAGCAGAGACATTAAATCTCAAAAACACTGGAAATTGGATGAATGTAAAAATAAAGCTTCCAGAAGGCTATTCGGTTACGAATATTAACGTGAGCTCTGTTTATACAGATGGATACCCACCTTATAACTACGCAGATATAGAGAGTATTACTTATTCCTCAGATGGAAAACTAATTGTTAAATTCAACAGAACAGCGCTGATTGAGT
>JAEOUE010000062.1 GCA_016839515.1 Candidatus Hodarchaeum mangrovi | reverse complement strand
TTTTTTCCAGTCATGTAAGCTTTAAACGCATTTCATTACTATCTTTAAAACCTAGGTTCATATAAAGTGATTTTCCTTCTTCAGAGGCATGTAGTGAAACAAGTCGTATATCTTGCTCTTTTAACCAATCAAAACATATTTTCAATAGTTTGGTAGCTATTCCTTGGTTTTGAAAGCTAGGATAAACTGCTAGATTCATAATATAACCAATTTTTCCTGATAGATTTTCTGGTGTCGGTGGGTGTTTATCTATAACTAAACCTAAAGTCCCTATTATTTCTTCAGAATGATTTTTTGCGATCCATCCAATATACACGTTTTTCGGGATTTCTTCCTCCATAAACATTCTTGACGCTTCAACCATCCTATTCAATTTTCCCTTATCAGTAGTTCCCATTGACTCAAACATAAATCGTCGCAACTTTATTATTTCAGAAATATGGGTTATACTAGCTCTTTTAAATATAATACTCTGTTTATTCATCGTTTTAACTCAGCTGCATTCTTTAAGGTGATTTTTAATAATGTTTAAAATCCTTGATTTTTCTCATAAAAGAGACCTCATAAGTCCATCCTTTAATCACTGCAATTATCTATTGATAACAAATAATAAAATTTCTAAAAGATGTTCATTAAAAAATTGACTTAAATTCAGTAGAAAACTTAATAAATAAAATTATGTATTATTTTCCCAGGTGTTATCAATTGGATTTGCCTTTGAGTGAATTGAAAACGGTATTAGAGGAATCATCAGATAATATCATTGAATTTTTAAAAGTGATTTCTCAAGAAAATAGGCTAAAAATACTCAAACATCTTATTGATGGCCCTAAAAAATTTTCTTCTCTTCTTGTAAGCATTGGAATTAGTAAAACAGCATTAGCTAATCATTTAAAGGTTTTAACTGATACTGGGCTTATTGAAAAACTCGATAGAGGAAGATATCATATTAAACCAGATGCTATAAAATTTATTCAGTCTATTATTTATATATATAAAGAATCAGAAACAGGAAAAGCATTAGAAAGAGAAAAAGCATTAAGACGTGAACATTTACGTTTTTATAAGGAAGATAAACAAAAAATGGAAGAATATATACTAGATAAGAAACCAATTTATCAACCTGCCTGGATATCTTATCTCTCTGCTGTTACAGGTGTGTTAAATTACTTAGGACTAGATTGTGATATTTATGATGTCGGAGGTAGAACTGGATATGCATTTATTGTCCATGTATCGCGAGGAACTACATGTCCTTCTGGGCCAACTGCAATGGCTGATCAAACATGGATAGATATTCATAGAGCTACAGGTAATGCTTTTGGATATGAATTTAATGTGTGGTCAGATAATAGATCATTTCCCTCACAGGAGGGAGACCTTTCAGAGGAGGATCTATTAAGAGCAAAAAAATTCTTTAACAAAGTAAAAGAAATTATAAAAACTAAAAAAACTCCAGTAATAATTTGGGGAATACCGATCCCAGAATACGGAATTGTTTATGGAATAAAAGGAGATTCCTATATTGTTAGCACATTTAGATCAATTCATGATCCCAAGTCAGACTCCCCAATTAAATTTACCGATCTACAAGCACCAGGTTGTTTGGATTTGCTTTATTTTGGAAAGAAAAAACCATTAGATATATATAAAGAAGATAAAGAATCATTGGAAAGAGCGATAACACTAGCTCAAGGAGGAAAAGGTATCGAGAGAGAAAATTATATTGCTGGACCAGAAGCCTATACTGAGTGGGCTAGAGTGCTAAAAAATGGAAATATAGATGATATGAATTTACATGGTAATTCTTATGTAGCTGAATGTTATCATGAAGGAAAAACAATTGCTAAAGAATATCTTAAAAGACTAGCTGAGCGATACCCCTCTACTCCATATAAGGAATTTATGATAAAAGCATCCACATCTTTTACAGAGGCTGAAAAGCAATTAGGAGAATTTTGCAAGTTATTTCCATTTGGAAAGTTTAAGGAAATAATATTAACTGCTGATAATCGAGCCTTAGGGGCCAAAATCCTCCTAACAGCAAAAAAACATGAAGAAGATGCAATTGATTACATGAAACAGGCATTAAAATTATGGAATGAAACCACCTAGTCTTTAATTCGTTCAATTAAAAAATTTACAGGTCAGAATCAATTGCTACATCCGATTAAAGCATTATTTTTCTGAATCATCCCTGTAATAGACCCTTCTGAAGATATACAAACAAGAGTAATACGAATATCTGCCCACGCCCAAATATAAAAATTTTCAGGAGGTTTTTGAATCATAGAAGGATCAATAATAAACTCCTGCCCTACTGTAATCTGATCATAAGCATCAATACTTTTATAATCCTCTAATACAATTCTATCAATTAAATCTTGATTTAATGATACCATTATGGCTTTAATTCTACATTTATTTATTCAAAACACCAGTGGTTAAATTGTTCAAGTCAAAGATTTTAGATTTGACCCATAAAAGAATTCCCTAATTATTTTACTTTTTATTGAGCTCTTCTACTCCATTATAGTACTATTTATGTTTCTTCCAGAATCATAATATTTTTATAATGAATGTTAGAAAAAGTTAACATGATGTTAGAAAAACATAACATAAAATTTAGGTGATGAAGAATTGATTGAAGTTAAAAACCTTTCAAAGAACTTTAATGGATTCACTGTTTTAAAGGATATCAATTTCACAATCGAGAAAGGGGAGATTTTTGCATACTTAGGGCCAAACGGTGCTGGAAAGAGTACAACTGTGAATATATTAGTGACACTATTAAAACCGACAAATGGTAGGGTAAAAATATCAGGATATGACGTTACAAAAAATGGAATGGAAAGTAGACGAATAATAGGATTTGTACAAGAGGATTTTGGCCTATATCCATATTTAACAGTTTTTCAAAACCTTGACTTTGTTGGATGTTTATATCACATAGAAAAAAAACAACGGAGAGAGAAAATTAACGATTTGTTAATTTTTTTTGACTTATGGAACGAAAGAATGATTCCTGCTTCATCTCTTTCAAAAGGGATGAAACAAAAATTATGTTTAGCTAGAGCGTTAATTCATGATCCGAAGATTCTTTTTTTAGATGAACCAACTTCGGGCCTTGACCCCTTAATGTCGAAAGAGGTTCTTAACTTAATTTTAAAGCTTAAAACAGAAGAAAAAACTATTTTCATGACAACTCACCTTTTATCTCGTGCAGAAAAAGTTTGTGATTCCATTGCTTTACTTAATAAAGGAAAAATTCTCTGTATTGGAAAATTAACAGAAATTAAAACCAAATTGAAATCCTCATCCTTAGAGGATGTATACTTTGAAGTTATAGGTGAAGCTCATGGTTAATATTATAATTGAAATTTGTAAGAAAGAATTAAAAATGCGGTTTGGATCAAAAAGAGTTCTTTTACCGTTGTTAATTTCCATGGGAATACCGACCTTGGTTTTTATTCCGAAATTACAGGAACTCATGTCTCAAACAGACCCTGAAAGTGAATTAATACGCTTTTTATTTTTCTTAATTATTCCAATTATGGCAACAACCCTAATTGGAATTACTAGCTTAATTAATGAGATTAGATGGAAAACAATCAAACCTCTCCTAGTAGCCCCCGTTACTGAAGGAGAAATTATTTTAGGGAAAAGTCTAGCGTGTATAATTACTGGATTATCAGTAGAACAAGTTCTATCAGGGATTATTTTTCTCTCTGTTAAACCAATAAATACATCAACCCTGATGTTATTAGGTGTCGTTGGGCCTCTTTCTGTGGTTTTTACAACCTTTGTCTTTATAATAGGATTAATAAAATTTCCTACTATTGCAGAGGGTGGAGGAGCTATTTTATTACCAATGAGTGGCTGTTTAATTATCTTTTTAATATTCATTATTTTAAAGGGTTTTATTCACGGAGATTTGGTATTAATTTATACCATTTTAGGATTGATGCTTTTATTACTTATAGGATTGATATTTTCGCTCGCAAAAAAATGGTTCAATCGAGAAGCATTAGTTCTCTCTATTTAGGAGATTAATCAAGATGACTATCAATATTCATAAGCAAAGAATTATTTTTTTAATAATCCCTATTTTCCTAGGCTTTTTTTTAATAACTATGGGTATTCTAGGGATTTTATTTGGTGAAGAAACAATAGATCGATTATTGGGGGGATTTTTAATCATTCCTGGGGTGTTTATTTTGCTTCACTCGATTACAGAAGCAAAAAATCGCCATGAAAGACGGTTAATAATTAAACATGATGAAAGATCAATAATAAATCGATTGAAAGCAGCTGATCTAGCATTTAGATTTCTTTTCATAACTTTAGCTCTTTTAATTGTCTTAAATGCTTTGAAAATTATTAACGAAATTATTTTTGTTGCTATCACTGGACCTATAGTCGCATTGGGTGTTTTATGTTATAATATTAGTTTTTATTGGTTTGAGAGACGAGGTTGAGTAAATTCAATGAAAACTCGAATCAAAGAATTTAGAGCACGACTTAACTTAACCCAGAAAGAACTTGCAGAAAAAGTGAATGTAAGAAGAGAAACTATTGTGTTCCTAGAAAAGGGGAAGTATAATCCTTCCCTTAAACTAGCGTATAATATCGCTAAAGTTTTTGAAACATCTATTGAAGAATTGTTCAGCTTTGAAGATGAAGATTAGAAGATTTTTTAATAGGAAGTCTTATTTATAACAAATGGTTTTTTAATTTCCTTAAAATTATAAAATCCTGATTAGAAAAATCATAATAGAAGGAAAACTCCCTTTAATAATCATGTTTATGTTGGTCCTAAAAATAATTACCTATATACCTAAAATGAAACATCTGGGTGAATACGTTGAAAATTAAGGTTGGTTGTGACCTTTCTATTTTTAAAGAATACTATAAAATAAGTGGAAGAGGAGAATTAGGAGCTATAGAAGAAAAAATAATTATTGAAAACTCATCACATTGTATTCTCTGTATCGAAAACCAAGAAATCCTAGGTCATGTCCTTTGGCATGAATGTTCCACATCTGAACACAGAAGAAATGATCCCCGGGACAAAAAAGATAAAGAGATTCTAGAAGCCTTATTTGGCGAAAATCAAAATTTGATTGAGTTACATGAGCTATGGTTGAGAAAGCAATTTAGAAGAAGGGGAATAGGGAAAATTATTTTTGATTATTTTGAAGGGTTTATTTTAAAAAAAGGCATCAAAAATATCGTTTATTATGCAGACCATCCAGCAGCTTTAGCTATTTGCAGAAATAGAGGGTACAAAGAAGCTTATAACGAAGAAGCCAATTGGTATATTTTTGCCAAATCTATAAAGTAACCTAATCCTTCAGAAATTTGTTTTAAATTAAAGTAAATTGAATTCTAGTGTAAATTTCCTTTAAATTAATTAATTGAAATTTTAAATGGGTGCAAATGAAACACGCTCAATAGATAATCCTGTTTTTTTTCTGTTTAATCCTTAGTTGTTTAAGCCTTATCCTACCTTATTCATATTTCATACTATTCATCATAAAAACTGGCTTGAATGTAGCCTTATTCCTGCAAGGACTATTTGCTAATTATATCAATTTATTTTTTATTTTAGATGTTGTAATATCAGCTATTGTGTTAATTATATTTATTTTTACTGAATGAAAACGAATGAAATTTCCTTATTTATGGATACCAATATTCGCTACTTTTACTGTCGGAGTTTCGCTTGGATTACCTTTTTTCTTATATATAAGACAGTTAAAAATTAATAAATCTCATTAAGGGATTTTATTAGAATTTAGCGGATGGTTTTATCGAAAAAAAAGGTAATAGAATAATGATATTGTATATAGGGAAACAGTCAAGAAGAATGATGAAAGGAGGTCAACTGTGAGACTGGTAGAAAGGTTTAAGTTTTTTCTAATTCCAATTAATGAAAATACTCTAAACTTTAGAAGGAATAATCAAAGCTTTTAATCCTTTTTTTTCGATTAGTATTAATTCTGCATTAAGGAAACTATTGGTTACATATAAACTTTTTAATAAATTTTTTTTAATATATTTGATGTATTAAAATTAGAATAGTGGAATGGATATTTGTTTCCTAGTGATAAATTGATTCATGAAAAAGAAAATAATTTAAGGAAATGGTTCGTAAGAGGTCTAAATAAGACTAAAGCTGTTATTGATGGGTTTGATATTGGATGGGGTGGTACAGCTGTTTGGAGTACTAAAAAAATTTCTAATTATATCAATAAAGATCTTAATATGAATACTTTAGATGTCGCATGCGGTTATGGCACTTTTTTAGTGGAATTGGGCTGGAGATTTCCTAATGCAAAGTTATATGGTTTAAATTTGGATTTTAATCCTCCCCATAAAGTAATATCTTCATTATTAGAGGAAGCAAATGTATCAGCACAGTTAATTGCATCAGACGCATTATTTCCACCCTTTCGAAAAGAATCATTTGACTTAATTACCTGCTTTTTAGGATTACAGGATATAGAGATAACCAGAGGAATCAATAAATTAGGATACCTTCTAAAAAACCTTATGAACCTCATTGGTAAAAATAACTACTTGGTTATTATTGATAATTTTCCCCTTTCTAAATTTAATCTAGTTTTTGAAAAAGGATTGATTAGAAAAAACCTCATTTTACAAGATAGTTTTCAACCTATTTGTAAATGGTCTTTTGAGATCGGAAAGGAAGCAGTTGAATTATACTCTGCTGGATACTTACAACAAGAACTAATTGGTGAAAATCCTCCTAATAATCCAGAAAAGGCACTTATCGCGATTAAAGAAAAGATGTTTAGGGATTTAAAATCACAGATCGAAGAAAAGGGATATTTTAACCCCTGGGGAACAATGACTCTGTTCATATTTAAAAAATGAAGATATATAATTTGAAATCCATATGAATAAATCGTAAAAAAATGAAAGTACTTTTGATCGAATTATAGTGCAACCTTAGTGATTTGATTCATATTAGGAATAATAACAGAGCATTCAGGTAATTTTTTCTCTACCAACTCTTTGAATTTTTGCATTTGTTTAGTAGTTCCGTGTATAGCTATTGCTATGTGTGGTTGGATATCGATAACCATTTTCAATCCTTTTTCAGGTGAACAGGAAGGTGATGGGGTTCCTGTGGGGATAAAAGCAAGATCAGCATTGAATTTAGTTAAATTAACATACCCAGAGTCTGCTCCATGGAAAATACTAGTTTCATTCCATTTAACACGAAATAAAGTGATAGGTCGGGGATGGATTCCAACTGTTGAGGTTATTTCGAATCCTGAAATATGGATAATTTCATCCTTTGAGGGGATTTTAATTCGATCTCTAGGAATTTCATTGGGAATTTCTTTTGCAACCATGGGCTCAGCAATTAAAGGAGCTTTTGTTAATTCAAAGAGCTTTTTTATCACTCGCGGACTGAAATGATCCCAGTGTGTATGTGAATAAAGATGTAAATCAAGTTGTTGAATTGAATTAAGCGCCTCAGTGGTGATTCCTTTTTCTCCAATATCAAACGCTAGTATTTTTTCTTTTGTTCGAAATATTATACTTGCCCAACCTGAATAAATGAAAAAAGCTTGTTTTTCTTCAAGCGGAAGGTTATAAAATTTCTTAATAGTATCTGGAATAGTTTCTACCTGTGACATAAAGTTAAACTCCAGTGAATTATACTAACAAAGAATAAGACATCTCTTTATCAAAATACTGGTATAAAATGATTAATATTTCCTATTAAAAATGATTATAAATATAAAGATTTGGCTTTCTTTCTTGGTGGTGAGAACAGTTCAAAAACATTACACACGAATGTTGGATAACAGTCACAAACCAGATCTTAGAGAAATAGAATTGTTTATTGGGGATCACATGACTACAGAATGGTTAGAAATGACAAAATTTCTTGAAACAAACTATGATTTCAAACCAGAAACAGTTTTTTATGGCAATAAATATGGTTGGACAATTAGATATCGAAAGAGTGGTCGGACTTTATGTTCACTATTTCCTGAAAAAGATTCTTTCACAGTATTAATAACACTAGGGAAACAGGAGTCAGAATTTGTACTATCAATGAAAGACAAACTAAGTTCACAAATATGGAATATTATAAAGGAAAGTAAACAATTACGTGATGGACGATGGTTATGGATTAGAATAATGAGTAAAAATGACATATCTGATATTAAGAAAATACTTTCTGTTAAAAGTAAACCTAAAAAGTCATTAAATACCTAATGAATCTTTTATATTATATCTAATGTGTAAATGCGAGATATAAATAGCAATCAGACTCTTTAAATCTTTGTATGTTTGTCCTTATATTATCATGAATATAATACAGGAAGACTACTATCCCATTAAATTCGGATGGGTTAATTGTTATCTTATTAAAACTGAGGGTGGTTATATCTTAATTGATACAGGATTTCCAAGAAAACGTAAACAACTTGAGAAAGCCCTTGAAGAAGTAGGTTGTAGTTCAAGTAATCTAAAACTCATTATAGCCACTCATGGAGACTTTGACCATACGGGGAATTGTGATTATCTTCGAGAAAAATATAAAACTAAAATTGCGATGCACGCTCATGATTCAGGAATGGTTGAACATGGAGATATGTTATGGGGTAGGAAAATGAGAAATTTATTCACTAGAATGATTTTAAAAGTATTATTATTACTTTTCAGAGCAGGAAAATTTCGAAAATTTAAACCAGATATTTTCCTTGAAGAAGGATATGATTTATCATCATTCGGACTTAAGGCAAAAGTAATTCATCTTCCAGGTCATTCTAAAGGTTCTATAGGTATTTTAACATCAAGTGGTAATCTTTTTTGCGGTGATTTGTTTATGAATACAGGGAAAAAACCAGGAAAATCATCACTTGTCGATAACTCCATAGAATTAGATGCTAGCGTTACTAAACTGAAGAATTATAATTTTTTTAACGTTTATCCTGGACACGGTTCCTCATTTAAGATCGAAGACTACTGGAAAAGTCATTAATTGTATTATTTTATTCTTATGAGCCTTTTGTGGTATCATATAACATTTATTCCTTATTTTGTCTTGTAGAGTAAAAAAAAGGTAGATCCACTTATTTCTCATGTGGTTAACTTTAAAACAATTCATATGTTTTAATAATATTTAGAATGGAAATTCATCACAATA
>JAEOUE010000061.1 GCA_016839515.1 Candidatus Hodarchaeum mangrovi | reverse complement strand
AGCTAGAGCAGTTAACACGATAGCCTTCTGGACGCACCAACCCTTCCCTTCGTGTATGATTTTTGAAGCTCTATAATTTTTTTTCATTGAAGTAAGGCTATAAGCATCGTAAATGATTTTATCTCTGGTCCAATAAAATAAATCAATTGCCTTCTCTCTCACATTTTCAGAATTACGAGTTACCTCTAAAGCAGTATTTCTTACTATATCTGAATCTGAATCGATGAAATATGTAGGTTTTAAGTATTCATCCATTGTTGCCAATTTCCTAATTTATACGGATATAAAAAAGGAAAGGTTGATAAAATTTTTGGCTGATTTTTAAGAGGGATAAGATTCTTAATTCTTTGGAAAAAAGATTTTGATCAATTTAGAAAGAAATAAAATTTTATTTAAATAATTGAAATTTAATCGGATTTATCCCAACAAAACATGTCATAAGTAGGTTCATCGCTTAATTCTCCATCTTTAATCCAGATGTTTTTTCCTAAAGGATTTTCTGAAATAATTTGAGCTACTCGAGGATCATGCGTTACTATAATAATAGTTTTTCCCTCTTTTGCTAAACTTATTAGAAGCTCAATGATTGACTTGCCAGTTTCAGAATCTAAATTACCGGTGGGTTCATCAGCGAGGATAATTTTTGGATTATTGATTAGAGCTCTAGCTATCGCCACTCTTTGAGATTCTCCGCCAGATAATTTTCTTACTTTACTATGGCCGCGTTCTCCTAGACCTACTCTGTCTAATAAATATTGAGCTCTCTGCTTGTCTTCTTCCTTTATTTTATATGGTATTAAAGGAATTAATACATTTCCCATTACATCGAGATTCGGGAGTAAGTAAAAACTCTGAAAGATAAACCCAATTGTATTTTTCCGATAGTCAGACAACTTTCGTTCTGGTAATCTAGCAATATCAACTCCGTTTACTATTACTTCTCCTTCTGTAGGAATATCCATTGCGCCTAAGATATTCAAAAGTGTACTTTTTCCACTACCAGAAGGTCCCATAATTGTAACGATTTTACCCTCTTCAATTGTTAAATCTATTCCATCTAAAGCTTTAATAATGGAGCGTTCTTCGCCATAAATCTTAGATACTTTTTTTAATGTTATTAGCGACATTTTTATCCCTCCTATTCTCCCTTGAGGACCACTACAGGTCTCACTCTTGCAGCTTTTATTCCTGGGTAAAGTCCTCCAAGTACCCCCAATCCAATAGCATAGGCTAGTACTTCAATAATTCCTTCTGGAGTAACGATAGCGGATGCGGTTCCAAACACACTATTATCTCCTGATAATAAAGTAATTAATAAAGAACCAAGACTGATTCCAATAATTGCCCCAAGTATGCCTAAGGTTAAGGATTCAAAAATCACATTTTCAAAAATATGCCTATTTTTCCAACCAGTAGACTTCAATATGGCGAATTCTTTCATTCTTGCCATCACTGACATCAATTGGGTGACGATAATAGCCATTCCTCCAGCAAGAACAGTAATCAATCCAATAATCGCTGCGAATGCGTCGAAAATTGCGAATGTTTCCTCAAATGCTTCAAAAAATGCCGATAAAGCAAAAGCAGCTATAAATGTGGGAGCATATCCTCCATCTTGCGAGTAATTATTGATCTTTTCCACAAAAACTTGAGTTTCTTCAGATGTATCTACACTAAACCTCAATTCAATCGAAGTATAAATGTTCGATACTTCGTTAGCTTTCTCTAAAAGATTCCATACAGTGATAACATCACTATATAAAAGATATTCTCTAGGAACAAATGACGGTGCACCGTTATCCTCTTGTTCATATATTCCTACAATAGTTAAAGCTGATACATTAATACCTCCAGGGTCTAAGCTTACAAAAATTTTATCATTAATATCAACAGAAAAAGCCTCTTGATTTAATAATCGAGAATCAATGATTACTTCATTAGCACCTATATTGAAAAGTCTTCCACTCAATAATTTGGTGGTAACTCCTTCCCAATTTTGATCTAAAGAGGTATTAAGTCCGTATAATGTAAGACGATCT
>JAEOUE010000289.1 GCA_016839515.1 Candidatus Hodarchaeum mangrovi | reverse complement strand
GCTTGCGTTTACCTATAATGAAAGTATTCGAAATGATAGATCTTATGGGTATTGATACCATTTTTAATGTACTCTCATATTTGTATCCTTCTTTAGCACGTTCAACCAAACCACCTGCTTTTCTTAAAGATATGATTACTAAAGGAACTCTTGGTATTAAATCCCAAAAGGGATTTCACGATTACAAGGATTATGATATGCAACAATCTATGACCCAAAAACAAATAGGTACTTTTCAACTTCTCACGTTGATGCAACAGTTTGATTGATTTCTAGAATTGCTAGATTTTTCATTAACTTTTCAAATTCCATCTCAAAGACGTTTTTCGGGTAAATTCGTAATATAGAATGATGGATATAGAAGTTAATTCTTTTTATTTCCTTTAAAGAGGGTTGATAAGTGGTTAAAGGTATTTTATATAGTCTAAAGTCGTTTTTCAGGAAAGGAGGGGGTTTTTTAGTTTTAAATAACCCTTCCCATAATCGTGGAGTACATTGAAAGAAAATAAACTTGGCTTGACTTATTCCAACTTTCCAATTGTTTAATCTCTCACTTATTTCCTGATAAAACTCCCTTGTTCTTTCTAACCGAAGCTTCGCCCCTCCTCTTGCTTTCCCTTTAAGTATATTGTAAGTAAGCTGTGCTTTTCCTTGCTTCTTACGTACCATGTACTTTTTTATGATTTTATGTTTCACAAGGGATGAATTAGAGAAAAGTGCCATTCCAGCCTTTCCAGCTCTAATATGAAGAATTAAATAATTATTAGATTGTTTTAATTGTAAATAACTTTTATTCTCTGGATTAGTAAAGAAAGTACGTTGGAGAATGGAGGGTTTTACTTGAAGAGTAATCTGTTGATTATGCAGCTTTCCTGTTAATGACAACCATTGATTAGAAGGATCAAACTTCCATAAATCAAAATTTAGTAGGCTAAAGAGCGAATATGTTTGATCATACGTCAAATTCATTATATTATCACTAATTTAGTCTAAAAATTGATGGGTTTACAGATAGGAGCTTTCATTTTCAAGTTAAAGAGCTTATTTGTATATGATGGAGTTACAATCCAAGCAGTATCCAAGCCACGTCCAGTACCTGCGACAGTAATTATTTCCTGTTCAATGTTTTCAAGTAACCCTGCATCAGCTACCATAAGGGCTATTTCTAGTGCAACCTTGGTTCCCTCTCCAAAACATCGTCGAAGGGTAATAGCAATCATTTCTATGGGTAACATGGTTTTAGAAATATTTTCTATACGAAATGTTCTTTCAAGTCCTGCGAAAGCATGAGTACCAGTATAAAAGAGAGTAGAAGGACGCATTCTGAGTATTTCATCGTGAATTTCGATAGAGAATTCATTTCCAGGATGACTAAATCCATCCATATGTTTAACAATTATTAATCTGATGGAACTTTTTTCAAAAATAGTAGCTGCCTGAAGAGCAGAATCTCCTGTAGTACTAGCAACAACAATTGTATTAATTTTTAATATTTCAGAGGCATTTCTTACTAATTCAAGCGTTTGATGAGTGTTTAATTTTCCCGCTTTTTCGAAATAAGTTGTAGAAAGATTCATCGGAATTCATTTCTCAATTATTTTCTCAAAAATTATAAATTTATGGTAGGAGTATGAGGGAGAAAATGGTAGATCAGGGAAAACAAAAATTACATAGTTTTTTAGGGATCAAAATAACCCCCTCTAATTTAGAACAGCATATCTGGGATAGTTTAAAGTTTTTAAAAGGTTTTGAGAATAAAAAAGAATCTAAACATTTAATAATAGGATTACTGTTTTTAAAAAGACTTAATGATCTTTTTTCTGAGGTAGAACGAGAAAAGAAAAAGTCTGGAGATACATCTCCAGCTTGGGGTAATATAGCGGGAATAGATTTCTATATTCCCCCTGAGGCACGTTGGAGGAGGCTAAGAAAGCGCGATACAAACCTTGGATCATTTCTAAATAAGTCTTGCAAAATCATTGAAGATAATAATGAATCTTTAAAAAATATCTTGACTATATTCAATTTTGATATTAAAGTTAGGAAAATAGACAGAATTTTACTTAATTTGATAAATCATTTTGATGCTTTTAGCTTAGGAAATCAAGATTTAGAAAATCCAAGTGTTTTAGGGCAAGTCTATCGAAATTTATTAGTCAAATTTGAAGAGTCTATTGGGACAAAAAATTCCTCTCTTACACCTCCTACAGTAAATGATTTACTTGTAAAATTGATCAATCCTAAGGAGGGAGAATGGATCTGCGATCCAGCCTTAGGAGTTGCAGGGACCTTGTTTCAATGTATTGAGTATATAAAAGCAGAAGGAGGTAAAACTGAAGGTTTACACCTTTATGGTCAAGAAAAAGATTCAGAAACATTCGCCTTGGCAAAAATACACCTTTTACTAGATAATATGCATACAATCAGAATTGAAAAAGGTAATTCTCTTTTTGATCCCAAGT